>WRLR01000122.1 GCA_009777515.1 Oscillospiraceae bacterium
AGACATCTGTTGTGCCGCATGCGGGCGCCTGGATTATGCTGCTGACTGGGAAGACTGTGGCCCTAGCGTACATCCGATCCAAAGCGGACCGATGGGACTATGTCCTGCGGGACGGCGTCCTGCGGGACGATGTCCTTCGGGACGATGTCCTGCGAGACGATATCATTCGGGACGGTGTCCTGCGAGACGATGTCCTTCGGGACGATGTCTTGCAAGACAGCGCCGCGCCCGAACCGGTCGCCGGGCTGGTTGTGCCGGTGAAATGCAAGTCGGCGCGAGCATACTGGATTATGGGCGAGGCGCCCGGTGAGCCGCGTACACTGGACAGTGACGGTGGCGGCGGCGGGGACGGCGGCGGATACAACGGGGTCGTGCTGGGCGACGGCAGCGGTGGAGTCGCGCTGCCGACATTCACGCACGGCTGCGTGCTGCACATGGAATTATAAAAATGCTGGGGCGGCCATGTTGCATGCCGCCCCACTCCATATTCGCCGTATAATACCAAAGCAGGGTTAACCGTTAAGGTCGCCCAGCCCCTTATATATACGCCTACGCTCTTTCCCTCTGAACCAGGATCACAACAACCGCACAGGTATATACAACCGCATATACCTATCCTACTTTTTGTATCGCTTTGTCGCGTACTCGTAACCCGGTCGGTTCAGCCACAGCTCCAGCCACTGCTCGGCTTGCGACAGGCTCTTTGTGCAACTGCTGAACAGGACCGCCTGTAGCAGCATGCCCGGGTCGCCTTTTATGAACGCGTTCACTTTCAAGTCACACACCGACTGGTACGGCAGCAAAATGCAGTCTATGACGATGTCGGGCAGCTTTGGCTGGATAATCGGGAAGAACCCGGCGCCGCATACCATCCCCTCTGTCTCGACCGCCAGGTTGTCCGCGAGGCCGGCCATCTGCCCGCGCGTGTTCAACCAATTGATCTGGAACACCCTCTGCACGTCATTAGCTATGGAGTCTATAATGGGCATCACCTGCTCCTCGCTGCGTACCAGGGGGTAGGTGGCGGTCAGGGGCGCGCTGCTTGCCATCGCGCCGTCCAGCTCTATGCGCTTTTCCTCCAGTTGCTCGTTCCAGCGTGCCCGCGCCAGATTGCTGTGGAACGAGCCGTACCGCCCGAACAGATAGCGCTCCCGATCTTCGTCCATGTGGTTCCACCAGTCGATGTCGCGCACCGTGTCGCCGATGGGCAGTATGCCCCACATGCGGTACTGCGCGATGTTGCCCCGAGTAAGATGGTGGTCGTGCACACTGGTGAAGACGCGGTTCTCAAAATACGCATCGTCATGTTCGTGGGCGTCGATCCATTTATCCAGCTCCGGGTACGCGTCTTTGCCCTTGTAGCGGAAATCGTACATGAACACTTTATGGTTGAGACCGCAGGACTTCGCGGTGATGTGCTGCGGGTCGAGGCCAATGATCCTGGCGACCTCCCTGTACCCGAAATGACCATGGCACAAGCCTACCATTTTTAATTGGGGCAAGTGCCGCTGCAGCAATGTCGTCCCCTCAAAGACCGGGTTCGCGATCATCAAGAGCCAAGCCGCCGGGCAGTAGGCCAGGATGTCCTGGGCTATTTCCCACAGCATCTCCATCTGCTCCATCTCCCCCGGCCCGAGCGGGGAGTAATGGTTGTAGCCTAAGTCCCGCATTTTTTGCGCATACGACGGATCGACTGCGCCGGGGTCCGGGCGCCACGCCGCCGTGTTTATGACGAAATCCGAGCCGGAGAAAGCGCTTTTGTTGTCGCCGTGCTTTGAAAATGTAAGCTTGGCCCCCGACTCCGAAACCATCCGCAGCGCGAACTGGTACGTCTGCTCCAGCCTTTCGGGATTGATGTCGATTAACGCGACATGGCTGCCGCTGATCTCCTCCGTCACGCACATGTCGCGGATGACTGTCGTGCAGAACTGGGTGCTGCCCGCCCCGACCACGGATATTTTTACAGATGCCATACTAAAGGCCGTGCACAGACTGCGCACAAATTGCCATGAAGACAGCACGGCCCTCGCGCCACAGTTCTGCCCTTTCTATTATTTTTCACGCTTACCCTGCCTCCGTTATTTTTTATTATTTGTAACAGGCGGATATTGAATCCGCCCCTACAAAATTTTCGCAAACCATTATAGAGACAGCCACCAATGAGCATTGGCTCTCCTCGGCAGTCTGTCCGCGCTTTCCTGTATCGTATCGATTTGTAACGGGCGGATATTGAATCCGCCCCTACTATATGACTTCCAGGTCGTCGCGTGTGCCCAGCGGCTCGAATTCAACGTGCGGCTCGCTTTGATACCAATATGCCACGGAAGCGATGTCGTCGCACAGCGGTAGGTAGCGCCCCTCGGAGCGCCAGCCAATGGCTTGCATGTACGCCTTGAAGTCCGATTGGAACCGAATGGGGTCCATAATATGGAAACGGTACATGCTATGCCGGTTCCCGAGCGAGTTGGTCGGCCTGACATCGCCGCCGCGCCCGGCGCCCGGCCCCTGCCCCGGTCTCTGCCTCTGCCTCAGCGTCATCAGGTCCTGATAGCCCAGCCAGGGCGCCGAAAAATTATCGTTGAAGCACCAAGCGCCGCCGAAATAGTCCTCCGTGCCTGTGCCGCAATAGCTGGGGAACTCCCCGTCGCCGTCGATGAACGCCTTGAACTCTCCCTCGCCCCACCATCCGGAGCTGTTCTGCTGCCAGCACATCTGCGTCCCAACATAGTGTCCGCGCCCTTTTATGCCATCGACGATCAGATAGTCGTCCATATAGACGAGCGGGTTGGTCCTGCGGAACTTGGCATGGAAATACGCATCGTCCGGCCCGGCTGCGTCGGCGCCGGCATCAACGCTGATGGCGTAGAAGAAGCCGCCGCTTTTTTCCGGCAACCGGTTTTCCACGGTGATTTTCGCGTGCTTGCGGAAAGGCATGGGGAAATAGCAGTTCATCCCACCCGTCGGGTTGACGTTAATGGGTATGGCGTTGATCTTCAGCGCCTTTGAGAAGCCGCAGCAGAAAAAATCCCCAATGGGGGACTCCACGCTGGGCTCGGCCTCACCGTCCCAGTAAAAGCGGATGATGAGATCGCGGAACTTTTTTTGATCCACGGTGATCCAGATGTGCGTTATCTTGCCGGGGCCTTCCGTGTCTAAAATGGTAGTCACGGATTCGGGGGGCAAGGTTATGCATGGGCGCACCTTCCATTTTTTTCCCAAGTCGCGGGCGCAGGGGTTCGGCCCGTCCCAGACCTGCCCGATGCGGGCGACGGCGTCCTGTGGCTGCGCCACGACGTCCGCCATGCCGCCCGCGCCTTTTTCGCCATATACGTTCTCTGCGGTAAAGAGTCGGGTTTTGCCGTTGGTCAGTTTTGTTATGCCTAGCAATCCAAACATTAGAACCTCCATTTTTTAAGGCTGCTTACGTGTTCGTAATCGTCGCAGCATCTCGCGGGTATGCGCGGCGCTTTGCGCCGTGTTATTTTTGCTTACGATTTATCTTTGCGTTCGCGTATTGCGAGTTTCGCTTTTCTGCATAAAACACATTGTAGCCGTCGACCTCTGTGATTCCCACGCCGCCAAAGATAGCGATGAACTTGTTTTTGTACCACAGTTTCCTCTTTGTGACCATCATCATCGCGCCGCCTATTGTAAGCCTGTTGAAGCCCTTTTCGATAAAATGCTTCGGTATTGCAAAGTCCGCTTGATATGGCGGGTTGGCTAAGATGAGCGTAAAATCCTTTTCATGAATGTCGCGGAACCCGTCGCTGAGGATAACAGTAGCTCCGCCGACGCCATTCAGTAAAGCATTCCGTTTTGCCAGTTCCACACAAGTTGGGTCAACGTCGCTCATATAGACATTGTGCTCCCCGATGAGCTTTGCGGCATATATGCCTACAACGCCGTAGCCGCAGCCCAAGTCCAATAGCTTGGCTCCCAGCGCGTCTTTGCGCGATAACGCTGCCAACATCGCCAGCGTGCCCCTGTCTATGTGGTTCGGCGAGAACGAAGCGCCGGTTGTATCAAATGACAATTCGACGCCATTGATTGTTTCATGTATTATCAAATCGTTAATTTCGCCCGGACGGCCAAGAACCGCCCGATAGTCGCCAATTAGCCGCTCTCCTTTCTAATTAATGTGTTCGGCTCAAATTCTATCAAATCCGTCAAAGCAGTGTCAAACAACGCCAAAACAGTGCCAAACAGCTCCAAAACAGTATCAAGCAGTGCCAAATAGCGCAAATAATTATCATGGCGAGAAAAAGACGCTTCCGCAGTGGACGCAGCCAACCATCCCTCTTCCTCTCTATCCCCCTTCCCCCCTATCTCCCTCCCTGCGCCCCTTTAACTATTTATACCAGCTTGCCGCAGTAGGGGCGGTATGATAGAATCGTAAGAAAATTTTCCGGAGGTAATGGGATGATTGCAAAATCTGGACAATTCAGAGAAGAGCTGCGCGTCATAGCGGAGGGCAAGGGCGAAATAATATTGCATCACAAATTCGAACGCGAGCAGCTTTTCGGAAAGAGCCGCTTGGTCGCGGAGGTGACGATCCGCCCAGGACACAGCATCGGCATGCACCCGCACGACCCTGACGCGGAGATATATTACATGCTGAGCGGCGCCCTAGTGAGCGTAAACTCCGACGGGAGCGAGGAACCTTTTCTCCCCGGCGACGCCATGCTGACCGGCGCAGGCGATTCGCACAGCGTCCGCAACGATACAGACAAAGACGCAAAAATGCTCGCCATAGTAATGCTATAAACCCAACAACGGCGCAACGTATGAATTGACAAACACTATTCGCCCACAACAAATCCACACCTGTAGGGACGAACAGTGTTCGTCCGCACCGCATGTAAACGTAAACCGCTCCACGCTTTCGCGCGTTAAGCGGTGTGGAGTTGACTGTGCCAGCAAAGCTGGCGCTTTGCACGCAGTCGCAGCTTGGCTGCGACGAGTACGGACCGAGCGAAACGGAACTAGTGTGAGTAACGAGCAGCGCTTTTGGCCTTGACAAAAGCGCTGCGAAGATTACGAACACGTAAACCGCTATATATTGGAGGCGCAATGCTGTATCAGAGCACGAGGGGCAAGGGCGGCAAGATAAGCTTCGAAGAAGCGATCATCAAAGGCATAGCGGACGACGGCGGGCTGTATGTGCCGGTACGCGTCCCCAAAGTCGGGCCGGAGTTCATAGCCTCGCTGGCCGGGATGGACTACGTCGGGACGGCTGTCGAAATTATGAAGCTCTACACGGCAAATTTCTCCGAGCGCGAGCTCCGCGAATGCGCCTCGCGGGCATACAACGGGCAAAGTTTCACCAGCCCTGACATCACGCCGCTGCGAGAGCTGGACAGGCGCGTCAGCGTTTTGGAATTGTTCCACGGCCCGACATCCGCCTTTAAAGACGTGGCGCTGCAACTGCTGCCCAAGATGCTCACGATGGCCATGCAAAAACAGGGCGTCGACGAATCCGTCGCCATCCTTGTCGCCACATCGGGCGACACCGGGAAAGCGGCGCTCGAGGGCTACAAAGACGTGCCGGGGACGTCGATACTCGTTTTTTATCCCAAGGACGGCGTCAGCGAGGCGCAAAAATTGCAAATGGTTACGCAGGAAGGCGGCAATGTGGCGGTTGCGGCTGTAGAGGGTAACTTCGACGATGCCCAGACCGGCGTCAAGGCGATATTCGCTGACGCGGACGCCAACGCTCGCCTGCGGGAAAAAGGGCGCCTGCTCTCGTCCGCGAACTCGATAAACTGGGGGCGGCTGATGCCGCAGATAGTGTATTATTTCCGCGCGTACGCCACACTCTTGAAAAGGGGGCGCATCCAAAACGGCGAGCGCGTGCGTTTCGTGGTTCCGACGGGCAACTTCGGCAATATTTTAGCAGGATGGTACGCGAGCGAAATGGGGCTGCCAGTGTCGCGCTTTATTTGCGCGTCGAACAGCAACAATGTGCTGTCGGATTTCATAAGGACGGGCGTATACAATAAGAACCGCGACTTTTTCGTTACTATGTCGCCCGCGATGGACATACTTATATCGAGCAACCTGGAGCGCCTGCTCTATGAGATGTCGGGCAGGGACGCTGGCAGCGTGGCGCGTTGGATGGGGGAGCTTGCCAGGACCGGGCGCTACGACGTCGGCGAGGCGATGCGACAAAGATTATCAAGGCTGTTCTATGGCGGGCACGCATCGGAGGAAGAGACGGCGCAGGCCGTCGGCGACGCCTATCGGCGCTATGACTATATTTTGGATACGCACACAGCTGTCGGGATGCATGTGCTGCGTGAGTATGACAATGCAAGCATGGCGACGGGCGACGCGGCAGCAGATAGCGCGGGTTCGGGCGCGGGCGCAGGTGTGAGCGCGGGCTGCGCGAGTTGCGTGGGCCGCGCAGATGGTGACGAAGCGACGGGCAATACGGCGGCAAATGACGCCTATAACGAAAAAGTCATCGTCGTGGCGACAGCCAGCCCGTACAAATTCGCAAAAGACGTGTACAACGCTATCGCTTGCGGGAAAGACAGCGGGGCGGACGCTCCGGACGAGCTGAGTTACATCGACCTGCTGGCCAGCCTCAGCGGCGAGCCGGCGCCCGCCCCCTTGCGGAACCTGCGCGACAAAGCCGTGCTGCATACTACGTCCACCACCAAGGGCGACATGAAACAAACCGCGCTGGACCTGCTGACAGCTCTGGCCGATCAAAAACGACAGGAGGACCATCTTAAATAATGCCGATAAAGATAGACGACCATCTGCCGGCGGCGGAGACCTTGCAAAACGAAAATATATTCATAATGAACGAAGCAAAGGCATACTCGCAGGACATAAGGGCCTTAAAAATAGCGCTACTCAACCTCATGCCCACGAAAATCACGACGGAGACGCAGATCCTGCGACTGCTCGGCAACTCCCCGCTGCAGGTGGACATCGTGCTGCTGCACCCGGCGACTCACGTGTCAAAGAACACGCCGCAGGAGCACATGACGAAATTCTACACGCATTTCGATAACATAGCGGGCGAAAAGTTCGACGGCCTGATAATCACGGGGGCGCCGGTCGAAGAAATTCCATTCGAAGACGTGTTCTACTGGGACGAGTTGAAACAAATAATGCAGTGGAGCCTGACAAACGTGTTTACGACACTACACATCTGCTGGGGCGCCCAAGCCGGGCTATATTACCATTATGGCATCCAAAAATACCCTCTCCCCAAAAAAGTGTTCGGCGTTTTCGAACACCGGTGCAGCGTCAAATTCTCGAAGTTGCTCCGGGGCTTCGACGACGTCTTTTATGTGCCGCATTCGCGCTATACGGAGGTGACGGCGCGCGACGTCCGGGGTGAGCCCCTGCTCGAGGTGTTGGCGGAGTCCGCCGAGGCGGGGCTGTATATCGCCGCCTCGCGCGACGGGAAGCAGGTGTATGTGACAGGGCACCCCGAATACGACGACCGCACGCTCGGTGACGAGTACCGCCGCGACATAAACAAGGGGCTCGACATCGCCGTCCCGAAGAACTACTTCCGGGGCGACGACCCGGAAGACGAAGTCCTCGTCAGGTGGCGGGGGCACGCGAACCTGCTCTATTCGAACTGGCTGAACTACTTTGTGTATCAGGAGACGCCGTACGATTTAAATAAAATATGACGGAGGGCTGCACCATGGCAATGGATTACGCGAAGGAATCTTTGAAGAGGCACTATGAATGGGCCGGCAAGATAGAAGTGGTATGCCGCGCGCCGCTGGACACGCGCGACGACCTGTCGCTCGCTTACACGCCGGGCGTGGCGCAGCCGTGCCTGGAAATACAGAAAGACGTAAACTTAAGTTACCCGCTGACGCGCCGCGCCAACTTGATCGCCGTCGTGACGGACGGGACCGCAGTGCTGGGCTTGGGCGATATCGGCCCGGAGGCCGGCATGCCCGTCATGGAGGGCAAATGCGCCCTGTTCAAAGCGTTCGGCGGCGTCGACGCCGTGCCCCTGTGCGTCCGCTCAAAGGAAGTGGACGATATCGTGAACACCGTGCGGCTGCTCGCGGGCAGCTTTGGCGGCATCAACCTCGAGGACATTTCGGCGCCGCGCTGCTTTGACATCGAGCGAAAGCTAAAGGCCTGCTGCGACATCCCGATTTTTCACGATGACCAGCACGGCACGGCGGTCGTCACGTTCGCGGCGTTGATAAATGCGCTTAAAATTACAGGTAAGAAACTGGAAGACATCAAAATCGTCACCAACGGCGCGGGCGCGGCCGGCATCGCGGTGATACGCCTGATGCTCTCGCTGGGGCTGCGGAACGTCATCCTGTGCGACAGGCAGGGCGCCATATATGACGGGCGGCCCGGGATGAATTCCGAGAAGGCCGACATCGCGAAGATCACGAACCTCGACAAAGTGACGGGCGGCCTCGCCGAGGCGCTCGCAGGCGCGGATGTCTTTATCGGCCTGTCCGGGCCCAACCTCGTCACGCAGGACATGGTGCGCGGCATGGCGAAGGATCCCATAATCTTCGCGATGGCAAACCCCACGCCAGAGATAATGCCCGATTTGGCGAAAGCGGCGGGCGCGAAAATCGTCGGCACAGGCAGGAGCGACTTCGCAAACCAGATAAACAATGTTTTGGCATTCCCTGGCATCTTCCGGGGCGCGCTGGACGTCCGGGCCTCGGACATCAACAGCGCGATGAACGTGGCGGCGGCATACGCCATCGCCGCCTGCCTGCCGGACAGCGAGCTGTCGGTGGACAATATATTGCCGTACGCGCTGGACCGCAACATCGGCGTAGCCGTCGGGCGCGCCGTGGCTGAAGCCGCCCGCAAAAGCGGCGTAGCGAGGATATAGCGAATCACCAAAATATATTCGTGGTGCCATGTATGAAAAAAACTATTTCATTAATCCCTTTAGTCGTGCCTGTCGCGGTTGTCGCGGTTGTCGCGGTTGTCGCTGTTGTCATGTTTATTGCGCTCGCGGCTACGCTGAGCGGCTGCGCCAATTTACCTGAACCGGGCGATAGTCAGGATATGTCTGCCGGCGACATATTATTGGAGCCTCAGTCAACAAAATTTGTGCCGCTAGCGGCCAAAGAAGATACCGAAACGCCCAATCCCGTCTCAGAGCTTGAAATGATTCAGCCCGAAGACGCCTTGCCATACGAAGTATCCCCTGAAGGGCAATGGTTTGATTATGTTATTAGCGATCAGGTACCGACGCTAACTTTTGAGATCACAAAAACCGATATTCAAAAAATGCTTGAGCAAGGGACAAAATATACATATCGGATGTCGATCACCTGTCGGGAAAAGCCGGATTTTATTTCGCAGGTTCTATTATTCGATTCGTTTATTGACGAGATATGCGCAAGCAGTTTGTCGAGCGAAATACTGTTCGAGGATTTGGATAGCGATGGCTTTCTGGATCTTGGCATAGAAGTCAGCAGTGGCAATGCTAACAGACAGTTACAATACTACCGATGGGACGACATATCGGCGCAGTATGAACAAACGCCTTTTTGCGAAATTACAGGCGTCGGCCATACAATATACCCCGATACAAAGCAAATCATCACAACTTCACACGACAGCGCATACTCGTATTCAAGGGATTTGCTCCAGTTAATCGACGGTAAATTTATATGGCTTCGCGGAGAGGAAGCCGAGTTGGTCGAAATATCCATCGATAGCGAAACTGACGAGCCGGACGAGGGGGACAATGCTGTCGACGAAGGCGATGCGGGCGAACCCAAATACATTTTATACATAAGAGACAGGCGGGGCATCATTCATTATGAAACGCTCACGCCTGACGAATATTATGAAATAGGCGCGAAAAGAAACAACATATTACGTTTTGGCATATATGAAGGCTTTGGCGCCATTGACGCTAATGATATATTCGACTAATCTTTATAATTGACAGGTTAATGAATAGGGCTATTGTTGAAAGAATTCGATACATCCGCAGCCTGCATAACATGACACAAAAATTTCTCGGCATGGCAAGCGGCGAAATTATAAAGAAGAATACGACGCTTAGCGATACAACTATCCAAAAACCATGAAGGATTGAGGTTTAAATGGACTGGATACGGATTATAAATCAAGATGATATGGATTACTTGATGAGCGAGTATAATGGTTTTCATGATTCTTGCATTTATTCTGCGTATTATATTAGCGGTGCAATGGTTGACGAAGAGGATTGCATGAAATGGGAGCGAGATGATTGCGTTCTTGTGTTGAAGTTTGATAGCCAATCGCCCCCGCATGATGATGAGTTTTATAAAAAATCAATTGAACTTAAATTCATTGGTCTGCGCCGCATAAACCTCATTGGTTATCGCGACAACTATTTCTGTGAAATTCTTTCCTGCCATCTGTCCTTCTATGATGGCTTTATTGTTTGGGCAGATGATGATTCGTTTGATCCCAATAATGTTGATACCACAACGTTATATGATGAAACCATGCATTCGTTTGTCGTAGCAAACCGTTTAGAGTGGCGGTTTGCATAAAAAGAGTTAACCGACTATAAAAATCAGTTAGCTCTTTCATATTATGGATAATTTAGTTTTTCAAATGTGTCGGCAGTGCCTACACATTTTCGCAATCAACTATTTTTGCAATCAGACTTTGCTAATGTCGCAAATCGTTGCCGCCAGAATATCAGGGGAGACGCAAACCTGCACTACGTAAGGATTTCCTACGTCTTCTTCCATACTCCCACTCAGTAGGTCACTTTTTGTTGTTATACTTTCTGTAAAACATGCGCTCGCTTAGTGGCAGTTTTTTGCGGCGCGTGCCGGGACCGTCTGGCAGGCCGACGGGCAGCACTACGCGCAGACGGCAGTGGTCCGGCGCCCCCAGCGCCGAGCGCGCCGCCTTTTCGTCCGTGTCGTCGAAATACGGGCTGTCCAGCCAAAGCGAGGCATATCCGAGCGCGGTGGCGGCCAGCAGCATGTTTTCAGCCGCAGCGGAATAGTCCTCTATCTCGAACCCTGGCGCACCCGTCTGTGTGGCGCTGTCGGTGAACAGCGCTATCGCGGCGGGGGCTGTGCGCAGGGCCAGCACCGGCGAGAAGTCGCATAGTGGCTGCAGTGCCTCCCTGTCCGGTAGTATGACGAGCCTGACGCTCTGGCTGTTGCCGCCCGATGGCGCCAAAAGGCCTGCCTCCGCTATCTTTTCTAAGTCACCAAGCGGCACCGCGTCCGGCAGGAACGCCTCTTTGTGCGAATAACGCTTCTTTACTATTTCAAAAAAATCCATATGATTGCTTCCCCCTGTGTCTCCCCGCGCCGCGCCACACTCTCCGCGCCCTGCGCCCTGTGCTACGATCCTTGCGCCACGTTCTCCGCACCCGCGCCACGCACCCGCGCCACGCACCTGCGCCCCGCGCCTGCGCCACGCGCTTGTGCGCGCTACAGTATTTTTACAGCAGTACCATATGCTATGACTTCGGCTGCGCCTTGCATGACAGATGACGACGCGAAGCGGATATTGACAATAGCGTCCGCCCCCAATGCCTCCGCCTCGGCGACCATCCGATCAGTGGCGAGCGTCCTGGCTTTGTCCATCATTTCAGTATATGCCTTCAGCTCCCCTCCAACCAAAGTTTTAAGACTCTGGGTTAAATCCTTCCCGAAATGCTTTGACTGAATGGTACTGCCTTTTACAAGCCCCAGCATTTTCAATTCTTTCCCCGTAATGTAATCGGTGTTTACTATAACCATTTTCCCCTCCTTGGTTTATCTTTCTAAAATCCGTATTGCCTTATCATAATTAGCATCGGATACAAGTATAACAGGCCCCGTACAACCCATCCCGCTCTCTGCGTAGATACCCTCCCTGTATAGAGTAAGGACGGCATCATCCAGCTCCATAACGTCAATACCTGTTATCTCAGCGGTCACAACTTCCTTAGGCGGGACTTTCACATCCCCTTCAACATCAGTCTTGGGGTTTTTTCGCCCTCCAAGCAACTCATCCAGCCCGGCTCTTTTAGCCGATTCAAATTCCTTGGCGGCAATGGAGCAAAATCCTCCTTTTACAAGGTCGGCGGCATACTTAATCGCCCCGGAAATAACCGGCGCACCCGAAGCGCGGGAGATAATCAAGATTATTTTATCGTAGCCCTCGCCGACACCGGGGCCATAGCCATACCCCACCGATTCATAGCCTCCGCCTGTGGTAAAGGATGAAAGCATCTTAATAATTAAATTCCCCGTCAGGGAGTCACATACAACAATATCAGCAGCTCCTGTTCAAACATCCTTTCCCCTGAAAATCGAGCCGCCG
>WRLR01000123.1 GCA_009777515.1 Oscillospiraceae bacterium
TCATGCTACAAAATTGTATGATATGGCGCTTCTTAAAGTTGCGTTTAAGTCGCGGGCTTTTTAAAGATGTGGTATTATGTTGCATTATAATTTGGCTTATATGGGGCTTACGCTATTTTAACAAGCAGACTGGAGACGGATGATGATCAACTTCAAAAACGACTACAACTCGCCGGGGCACCCGGCTATATTAAAAGCTGTTGCCGATGCCGCAGACAGCAAATTCCCAGGTTACGGCACCGACGAGGCTACGGATCGCGCGAAGCAAAAGATCGCCGCGCTCATTGGCTCACGTGGCTGCGACGGGATACATTTCCTCCCAGGCGGCACGCAGGTGAACCTAACCGCTGTCAGCGCGTTCCTCCGCCCGCATGAGGCGGTCGTCGCGGCGGGCAGCTCGCACGTGCAGATGCACGAGACCGGCGCGATCGAGGCCACCGGCCACAGGGTACTGCTAACCGACAGCCACACCGACGCAGCCGCGCTGTACCTGTCCAGCCAGGCGGAAGGCGCCTCCGGCGCGAAGGGCGCCCCGGCTGCCCAAGGCGGGAAGCTGACCGCAGACAGCGTACGCCGGATTTGCGAGATGCACACCGACGAGCATATGGTCAAACCGCGCCTCGTGTACATATCGCAGGCTACCGAGCTGGGCGGCGTGTACTCGCTGGCGGAGCTCCGGGCGCTGCGCGAGGCGTGCGACGAGCACAAGCTGCTGCTGTACATGGACGGCGCGAGGCTCGGCGTCGCGCTGACATCGCCGGGCGTCGATATGGGGCTTTCAGACGTCGCCGCGCTGTGCGACGCCTTTTATATCGGCGGCGCCAAAAACGGGCTCCTGTTCGGCGAGGCCCTCGTGATCTCCAACGAGGCGCTGGGCGAGGACTTCCGCTTCATCCAAAAACAGCGCGGCGGCCTATTGGCGAAAGGCTTCTTGCTAGGCATCCAGTTTGGCGCGCTATTTGAAAACGACCTGTTTTTTAAGATTGCGAGGCACGCGAACGCGATGGCGGCCAAGCTGCGCGCCGGTCTGGAAGGGCTGGGCTGCAGTTTCCTTGTCGCTTCACTGACGAACCAGCTGTTCCCGGTCCTGCGCGTCGAGCAGGTTGCGAAGCTGGAAGAAAATTTTTTGTTCGAGCGCTGGGAGCACATCGGCGGCGACCTCGCCGCCGTCCGTTTCGTGACATCGTGGAACACGTCTGAGGATGATGTGGACGCGCTGATAAACACGGTCGCTTCCGTATTGTAGTGTGTATTAATCTAGTGCAGTGTATTATTTTTTGACGTAAATTTTTGTAGGCATTTATAGCGCCGCCAATGCACATTTATAGCACCGCCAATGTGCATTTTTGGTATTGTATAGCACCCTGCGGGTATTTATGTCTATGTTGTTCAATATGCGTAGACGGGTGGTCAGCAATGTATAAAACGGAGTCAAAAAGGGTCGAGGATTCAAGGACGGAAACTGTCCAGATCGTCATGTCCGGGGACACTAGCCACAATGGGCGCCTGTTCGGCGGCAGGCTGCTCGAATGGATAGACATAGTCGCCGCCGTGGTCGCGCGGCGGCACTCCGGTAGCGAGGTTACGACCGTTTCCATCGACAACCTGAGCTTCAAGGCTCCCGCGTATGCCAGCAACACCGTCGTCCTGATAGGCCAGGTCACATATGTGGGGCGGACGTCCATCGAGATAAAAGTCGAAACTTTTGTAGAGAACCTGCACGGCGAGCGCAAGATTATAAACACGGCATATGTCGTGATGGTCGCCCTGGACGGCGACGAGAGGCCGTCGCCCGTACCTGCGCTGCGCATTGAGAGCGAAGCGCAGGGGGCGGAATTTGAAGCGGGCAAGCGGCGGCACGAGCTGCGCAAGCAGCGCCGCGAAGATCTAAGCTATAAATAAACTAATGTGGGGCAAGCCACACCCCAAGGCGGCGGGGAAAATGCGATTTCCCCCGCCTTACGAACGCTGCGCGTTCGCGCCACGCCTTGCGTGGCGTTAGTAACTTTATCACCACTCCCTGAAACTGGGCAGGTTCGGCAGTAGCGCCCCGCCGTCCATGAATAGCGTCGCGCCGGTGATGTAGCCGGCGTCATCTCCCGCTAAAAATACGCACGCCCCGCCTACTTCATCCGGCGTGCCGAAGCGGTGTATGGGTATCTTGCTACCGGTGGTAGCCATGCGCTCTTTTATCTCCGGCGTCATCTCCCCGCCTGACCTGTTTATGGTGTAGCCTGGCGCTATCGTGACGACGCGGATGCCATATTTCGCGAGCTCCATGGCAGCGTTTGTCCCGAACTTGCTGACCGCCGCCTTCGCGCCGGAGTACGCCGTCGAATTGGGCCAACAGCCGGTCATGTGGTTGCTGGATATATTAATAATGACCCCTTTGACGCCCGCTTTGACCATGAGCCGCGCACCGTGCTGGGCCATAAAATACGTGCCTTTCCAGTCAGTCAAGTTGACGGTGTCCCAAATCTCCTCGGTCATTTCAAGAAACGGCGCCCCTCGCGTGACCCCGGCGTTGTTTATTAGGACGTCCACTCTGCCGTGTTCCTCGCCGAAGCTCTTCCAAAACGACTCAATGTCCCCCATTTTACTAATGTCGCACGGATACAAGTCGCATTTTCTGCCCATGGCGCGTATCTTTTCCTGCACCTCGCCCGCGCCCGCAGCCGAAGACCTGTACGTACCCACTATGTCGTACCCGGCGCCGGCCATCCTGATAGCGATGCCATAGCCTATCCCGCGCCCCGTGCCTGTTACAATAGCCAATTTCCCCATTCGCACACCTCTTCTGTAGTTTGTTGGTTTTACGCGTCTCAAACGCACGCATATATATATGATAGCAAATTTATGATAGAATCCAAATAAAAATAATATGCATGGCTATTAATTAATCTTGCGCTAGGGGGATACACGTATGAAAATAACTGATATCGTGCCGGTGGTTGTGGGCAACCCTTGGAAGAACTGGATATTCGTCAGGGTGATTACGGACGAGGGCATCGAGGGGCTGGGCGAGAGCACCGGCGGGCTTAGCACCAAGTCCATCGTGGGCATGCTGGAAGAGCTGCGCAGCCGCATAATTGGGCGCGACCCCACAAATATACAGGAGCTTTTGGACTTCGTGCGGAAGACGCTGTTCCTTGGCCGCGGGGAGAGCGCCCTGTCCGGCATTGAAATGGCGTGCTGGGATATTGTCGGCAAACAATGCGGCCAGCCGTTATACAAGCTGCTGGGCGGCAAGGTGCGCGACAGCATCCGCGTGTATGGCAACGGCTGGTACCAGGGCAAACGTGCGCCGGAGTTCTTTGCGGAGCGGGCGGCCGAGATGGCCCGGAGCGGCTATACGGCTTTAAAATTTGACCCATTTGGCAAGGCCTACAAGTTCATGAGCCGCAAGGAGGAGATGTTGTCCATGGCCATCGTCGCTGCGGTGCGCGAGGCCGTCGGCGAGGACGTGGACCTTTTGATTGAGTGCCATGACCGGTTCAACATGACAGAAGCCATCCGAATGGCGGGCCTGCTGGAGCCTTATAACCCGTATTGGTACGAGACGCCGGTCATGTCAGACAACTACGAGGCGGTGGCCGAGGTGGCTCGCCGGGTCAACATACCCGTCATAGCGGGCGAGCGCAGCCGCGACCCCAGGCACATTGCAAAGCTGTTGTCAACAGGCGCCATAGACCTTGTTAACCCCGAAATCCTCGGCGTGGGCGGCGTCCTCGGGCTGTTGGACTGTTTCGCAATCGCACGCGGCTTCGACGCCTACGTGGCCCCGCACAACGCACAGAGCCCGTACTGTACCGCCGTAAACGTGCATATCGGCGTCACACAGCCAAACCTGCTGATACAGGAGTGCTTTGACGACTCTATAGTGGAGGGGCTTGAAGAGGTGCTCACCGGCTACCCGCTCGTAAAGGACGGGTTCATTGCGCCCACCGATGCGCCTGGCATCGGCGTCGAGCTGAACCTGGAGGCGGCGGCGCGCTTCCCATATGGCGACAAAAACTTCCTGTGGATGTTCGAGGACGAATGGGAAATGCGCCGGGGCAACAAATAGGACAGGCGTTGGGCCTGCCCTTTTAAGGTTGGGTTGATTGGGAATATTTATTTTTGCATCTTTACTGGCTGTAGCCGGCTTGCTTTAGCATCATGTCTTTTACTTTCATCAGGCGGGTCAGGCTGCCGCGCTCGTTTTCTTCCAGCTTCATGCGGATGTACTTGATGGTCTCCTCGTAGTTGGGGATCATGACGTACTCCAGCGCGTTCACGCGGCGCCTGGTCTTCTCTATCTCCTGCGCCAGCAGTTGCGCGGACTTCTCCATCTCGGCCAGCTCGAGCAGGTAGGGCAGCATTTCGGAGAGCGTGGAGATGGCGCCGTCCAGCTCGCCGGACGTCGTCGCGAAGCCGTACGGGTAGATGTCGGACGGGTCCACGTCGTCCGTGTTGAACTTTAATACTGGGACGTTCACGCTCATGAGGTTGCGCGTGGAGATATCAAGCGCCACCCGCTGCTTGGGGTACATAAGCGACTCCTCGAGGATCTCCGACGACATCACCGCGCGCGCTATGAGGAAGTTCTCGTGCGCCCGCATCATCATCTCCTCGACCTTTTCACGCAGCTCGCGGTTCTTCCGCACGAGTTCCAAGAAGCGCTTCATCAGCTCGTCGTTTTTGTCTTTGAGGAGCTTGTGCCCCCGCCTCGCCACCTGCAGCCCGGCCCGGAGCCGCGTCAGCTCCATGCGGGTCGGGTTAACGTTCAGCCTCGCCATATACTATATCCTCGCCATATCCTCGCGCGAACCTAGTTCGCCTCGTCGTAGAATTCTACTAAAAACTCTTCTTTGATCCTGCGCAGCTCCGCCCTGGGCAGGATGCGCAAAAGCTTCCAGCCGGTCCCGAGCGTCTCCTCGACGGGCCGGTCCTCGTTGCCGCCCTGCGAGACGTACTCCTTCTCGAAGGCGTCGGCGAACTGCGCGTACAGCTTGTCGACGTCCGACAGCGCGGCGTCGCCCAAAATCACCGCCAGCTCCTTGGCTTCCTTCCCGCGCGCGTATGCAGCGAAGAGCTGGTTCATCGTGTTCGCGTGGTCGGCGCGCGTCTTGCCCGCGCCGATGCCCTTGTCCTTCAGGCGCGACAGCGACGGCAGCACGTCGATGGGCGGCAGCACGCCTTTTCTGTACAGGTCGCGGCTCAGGATGATCTGCCCCTCCGTGATGTAGCCCGTCAGGTCGGGGATTGGGTGCGTCTTGTCGTCCTCGGGCATCGTCAGGATCGGGATCATCGTGATGCTGCCGTCGATCCCGCGCTGCCTGCCCGCGCGCTCGTACATGGTCGCGAGGTCGGTGTAGAGGTAGCCCGGATAGCCGCGCCGCCCCGGCACCTCTTTGCGCGCCGCAGACACCTCGCGCAGCGCCTCGGCGTAGTTGGTGATGTCGGTGATGATGACAAGCACGTGCATGCCCCTGTCGAAGGCCAGGTACTCCGCCGCCGTCAGCGCCATGCGCGGGGTGGATATGCGCTCGATGGCGGGGTCGTTGGCGAGGTTGCGGAACAGCACCGTGCGGTCGATGGCGCCGGTCCTGCGGAAGTCAGACACGAAATACTCCGCCTCCTCGAACGTGATGCCCACGGCCGCGAACACGACGGCGAAGTTGCTCTCTCCGCCGCGCACTTTCGCCTGCCTGGCGATCTGCGCGGCGAGCTGGGCGTGCGGCAGGCCGGAGCCCGTGAAAATGGGCAGCTTCTGCCCGCGCACCAGCGTGTTCAGGCCGTCGATGGCGGATATGCCCGTCTGTATGAACTCGGACGGGTAGTTCCTGGCCGACGGGTTCATGGGCAGCCCGTTGATGTCGAGGCGCTTGTCGGGAATGATTTCCGGGCCACCGTCGATCGGCCGCCCGACGCCGTCGAAGACGCGCCCCAGCATGTCCGGCGAAACCGATAGATCGAGGCTCTTGCCTAGGAAGCGCACCTTACTCGAAAGCACGTTTATGCCCGCAGCGTTCTCGAAAAGCTGCACCAGCGCGTTGCCGCCGTCGACCTCCAGCACCTTGCAGCGCCGCACGCTACCGTCGGCCAGCTCAATCTCGCCCAGCTCGTCGAACTTGACGCCCTCGACGTCTTTAACCAGCATCAAAGGGCCCGCGACCTCATATATAGACCTGTATTCCTTCAGCATTACGCCTCGTCCTCCTTTGCGGCAAGTTCGGCGGTCTGGCGCGCGATCTCCTTGGATATGCGTTCAAACTCGGCGCCTATGTTCTTCTCCACTATATATTTAGCCCTGCCAATGCTCTCGCGCACGGGCAGATCGAACAGCTTCCTGATGTCGGCGCCCGCGTCCAGCGCGGCCCTCGCGTGATCCTGGAACTCCATGATCAGCTTTAGCATGCTGAACTGCTTTTGCAGCGACGTGTATGTGTCTACCTCGTGGAAGGAGTCCTGGTGCAGATAGTCCTCGCGGATGGTCCTGGCCACCTCCAGCGTCAACCTGTCCGCATAGGACAGCGCGTCGACGCCGACCAGCCTGACTATCTCGTTCAGCTCGGCTTCCTCCTGCAGCACCCGCATCACATGCAGGCGTACCTCGGGCCAATCTTCCGCCACGTTTTCGCGCATCCAGCCGGCAATCGTCTCGTCGTAGAGCGAGTAGCTGGTCAGCCAGTTGATGGCGGGGAAATGCCGCCTGTACGCCAGCGAGGCGTCCAGCCCCCAAAACACTTTGACGATCCTCAGCGTCGCCTGGCTCACCGGCTCTGAGATGTCGCCGCCCGGCGGCGACACGGCGCCTATCGCGGACAGGTAGCCGATGCGCTCGTCGCTGCCAAGGCACACGACGCGCCCCGCCCGCTCATAGAACTGGGCTATGCGCGATGCAAGGTAGGCCGGGTAGCCCTCCTCGCCAGGCATCTCCTCGAGCCTGCCCGACATTTCGCGCAGCGCCTCAGCCCAGCGCGACGTGGAGTCAGCCATGATAGCGACCGAATAGCCCATGTCGCGGAAGTACTCCGCTATCGTGATGCCGGTGTATATCGACGCCTCGCGCGCCGCGACCGGCATGTCCGATGTGTTGGCTATCAGCACCGTGCGCTTCATCAGCGACTCGCCCGTCCTCGGGTCGAGCAGCTCCGGGAACTCCATTAGCACGTCCGTCATTTCGTTGCCGCGCTCGCCGCAGCCCACGTATATGACGATGTCCGCGTCGGCCCACTTGGCGAGCTGGTGCTGCGTCACCGTCTTCCCGCTGCCGAATGGACCCGGGATGGCGGCGTTGCCGCCTTTCGCTATCGGGAACAGCGTATCTATGGTCCTCTGCCCGGTAATCAGGGGCGCCGACGGTATTTGCTTGGCCTTGTACGGGCGGCCGACGCGCACGGGCCAGCGCTGCATCATGGTGACGTCCACCGTGGCTGCGGCTGCTCCTGTAGCCGCGCCTGCGCCGCCGTCCGGGCGGACCCTGGCCACCGTGTCGGTCACGGTGAAGTCCCCCGCTTGTATGGACTCGATCACGCCGGACACGCCGACGGGGATCATGATTTTATGGCTGACGACTATCGTTTCCTGCACGGTCCCGATGATATCGCCGGGGCCAACAGCGTCCCCCACGTTCGCGGTGGGGACGAACGGCCACTTCTTCTGCCGGTTGAGCGCCGGAATGTTTACGCCACGGGTGATGTTGTTGCCCACGGCGTCCTTGATCTCTTCGAGCGGGCGCTGGATGCCGTCAAAGATGTTTTCGATCATGCCGGGCCCCAGCTCGACGCTGAGCGGCATGCCCGTACTGACGACCGGCTCGCCCGGCCCCAGGCCAGCGGTTTCCTCATAGACCTGGATCGAGGACTTTTCGCCATGCACTTCGAGTATCTCGCCTATCAGCTCGCGATCGCTGACGCGCACGACGTCGAACATATTAGCTTCCCGCAGCCCTTCGGCTATGACAAGGGGTCCGGAGACCTTCACTATCGTCCCCTGATTCATCAATAAATCACATCCTTAAAATTAATGTGTTAATGTTCAATCGCTGAAAATGCGTTTATGTTCAATCGTTGAACAGGATATCCGCGCCGATGGCCCTTTCGACGGACTTTTTGACGTTCATCATGCCGAGCCCCGTCGCGCCCGCATTGCCGGGTATAGGTATGATTGCGGGGAACATGGACTCTTTGTAGCGGTCGATGGCGCCGACGATCTCCTGGGCAGCCTGCTCCGTGATATATATCACGGCAAAGTCCTGGGTTGCGGCGTCGTGCAGCGCCTTGGCGGCGGCTGGGGCGTCGGCGGCTTCGAACACGTCAAAACCGACGGCCTTGAATCCCAAAATGCTGTCCCTGTCCCCGATTACGCCAATTTTATACATAGGATTCCCTCAGTCTCTCCCTGATAACGTCCTGGGCGATGCCATTTATCTTACCGACCATGATGATGCGGATGTTTTTGAACTCGGTCTGGCGCGCGACAAAATAAGCGGCTATGAGTTCCAGCCCTATGGGATAGAGCTTAACTTTTTTAATGAACGCGCTGACGAAGTCGTCCGCCCTGCGTTCGAACACCGTCATGCGCCCCGTGTCGCGGTAGCTTTTTGCGCCCTCCTCGCACAGCCCGGAATAGGGCGTGTGCTGCATCGCCCCGACGAAGCCGTCCAGATCGTCCTGCAGGAAACGCGCGAAGACGCTGTAGCCGACGCTGCCGCCGGGTACCAAGGCGCCGCGCATGAATTCCGCGCTTTTGCCCATGCCGCGCATGCGCAGGAACGAGCCGATATTGACAAGATCGATATTGATCCTGGTCAACTGCTCCATGAACGGGCTCCCCAGCGCCTTGGCCTCTCCCATCATGTGGGCGTACATGGCCCGATCCAGATGGATGTCGACGCACTGCGGATCAGGCGACTGTATGGACACGGAGTGCTGGTAAGCCTTGATGGCTTCCATCACGCCTTCAGCCATCGGGTCGGGCAGCGCGAACAGCTCCCTCTCCCTTATATTCGCGGCCAGTTTGTCCGGCGCAATCACACCTGAGTGCGACAGGGCCGGTCCGCCGGCCGCGCCGGAAAACTCCGTTTTTAACAGCACCTTTAAGTTGTGGTAGTCGAATCGCAGCAAAAAAAAGTTCAAAAGCCTGGGTTCCGGCGATATCTCTGTCACAAATGCGGCGAGCCTTTCGTTTTCCGCATCGAGGAGCAGCTCATAATCGCGCGCCGCGTGCTGTGCATCGGGCGATGCGCCCGCGCCAACGCCGCTCGCGCCGCCCGCGCCGCTGTAGCCGGCTTCGTGCAGGACGCGGAACGCGTCGTCCGCCGTCCGCGCCTCTATCATACGGTCAAACTGGCTGCGGCCGAGCATTTTGCGCTCCACGGCGCGAACCCGCCCCATTGCGTATGCGTAGCTATGATTGCCCAAAAAAACGCCTCCTTTAGTTGAACAGCATTTTTACGGCAAGCGATTCCAGATTGTCCTTTTGCATTTTTACGATGGCTTCAAACGAGTTGTTGACTTCCACCAGCCCCGAGCGCAGGACGAACCCGCCTTTTATCGGCTTGGCGTCGCCCGCCAAGGTCAGCTTGCCGGGCTTGCCCTTGGCGGCGAGCGCGGCGTTCGCCGCGCGTATGAAGCCGTCCGACAAGCGGGCCCTGTCGCCGCCCGAGAGCACGACTTCCTCGCCGCCCGAAGCGGCGCCGGCGATCATGTCCACCAGCATCGCCTCGTATTCGTCGTCCGGCTTCTCGCAGAGGATCTGTATCGCCCGCTCGAAGAGCGACTCGATGAGGCGCTGTTTGACGGCCAGCCTGTCTTTGCGCCCTTCGAGCTCCGCAACCGATATGAGCCGCTTCTCGCGTTCGCTCGCGTCTCGCTCCGCCCTCGCGACCAGTGAGCCGTGCAGCGTCTGGGCCTCTTCGCGCGCCTTTAACACGATATTTTCGGCCTCGCGCCGGGCCTGCGTTATGTTCGTGTCCGCCGTGGCTCGGGCGTCGGACAGTATCTTGTTCCTTAAATTATCGGCTCCAGCCATTGGGCTTCTCCTTCTATAACGCCTTTATACATTCAGCACGATCAGGATGGACGCCAGCAGCGCCAGCACGGCGTATGTTTCGACCATGGCCGCGAACACTATGGCTTTGGAGAGCTCCTCGGGCCTTTTGGCGATGAGGCCGACGCCCGCAGCTGCCGCCTTGCCCTGTGCGACGCCGGAGAAAAGCCCAACAAATGCGATGGGTAGCGAGCCGGCCAGATACAAAAGCCCTCTCGCAGTGTCAGGCGCCGCCCCGCCGAGAATGCCTGCCTGCACCATGATGACAAACGCGGTCAAAAGGCCATATATGCCCTGTGTGCCTGGCAGCGCCTGCAGCAGCAGGCACTGGCCGAATTTCGACGGGTCCTCTGTGACAAGCCCTCCGGCAGCTTCGCCGACCAGGCCGACGCCCTTCGCCGAACCCATACCTGCAAGGAGCACAGCAAGGGCCGCGCCGAGTACCGCTAAAAACTGACCATTCGAGAACGCTTCCAAGATACTCATATTCATCCTCCCGGATCTATAATGATAAAATAATACTACCCTTGTGAAATTACCCTTATGTATTTCGTTTTGATTTCAAACGGCCGGAACGCCTCGCCCCCGCCCTCGTAGAACTTGCTGAAAAATTCCACATACTGCAGGCGGCTGGAGTGCACGAACGCGCCCAGCGCGTTGATGGCGATGTTGAAGACAGAGCCGAAGGCCACTACTACCACGCAGACGATGCCTGCCACGACCCCCGGGGCGTTGAGCATCGCGAGCGTGTTGATAACCGCTGCGATGACGCCCGTGGCCAGGCCGAGGGCCAGTAGGCGCGAATACGAGAGCACGTCGCTTAAATAACCGGTGATGCCGTACAGGCTCAAGACGCCGTTCAGAAATTTCATCACCGGGTTCTTGGCCGTCCGGCCCTGGGTCAGCACCAGCATGGCCGCGCCCAGTATCGTCAGGTACAGCCCTGGGAAAATGCCCAAGATGAGCAGGGGCAGGCCGATGATAAACAGATACCAAGAGCCGACGTCGAAAATGGCAGCGAACACGTCGCCGTCCCTGATCAGCGTGTACATTTTTATGCCCATACCGACAAACAGGTGGACGACACCGAAAAGCATGGAGAATATCAGGAGCTTCATAGGGTCCGAAAGCGGGTCGAACCACAAGCCGTAGAAACGTTCGCCGTAGTCCGCGCCCGTCACCCAGCCCATCATGGCCTGCGGCAGATTCCCGAAATAGCTGCCGAACATGACGCCCCAGAACGCCGTGGACAGGCCGCCCAAAAACAGCATCCTCAGCATCTGCCCCGCGACGCCGCGCGGTTTTAGCTTTAGGATCATAATGCCAATGATGATCGACAGGATGATCCCGTACGCAAAGTCGCCGATCATCATGCCGAAAAATAAAAAGTAGAACGGCGCCATTAAAAGGTTGGGATCGACGTCGCGCGTGGACGGCAGGCTGTACATCGAGGTTATCGCCTCGAACGGTTTTATAATGCCCGGGTTATGCAGGAGGATGGGGTGGTCCTCGCCCTTTTGCGGCTCGGAAATCTCAATGAGGCATTCTGCTTCGGCCTTTATCCTCGCCACAAAGCCGTCTACCGATTTCGAAGGCAGCCAGCCTTCGAGGTAGAACACGCTGTCGGAGCGTCCGATCTTGGACACCACCTTGTTGCGTTCCACGCGTATCTGCAAATAGTCATACAGTACCTGGAGCCGCGTCTTTTGGGACGACAACTGCCTGATCTGTTTTTCATGGTCCTCGCGCTTGGATGCGATTTCCGCCAGCCGCGTTGTGACATCGTCAATGTTCCGCTCCGGCGTACCGGACAGCTCCTTGAACTGTATCCGCGAGAACCCGAACGATTTTAGCGCCTGCTGCGCCTCGTCCTCGCACGAGCGGTGGGCGACCAGCACGATGTAGTGCAGCTCCTGGTCGCTGCTGACGGCCTCGATATGGCTCTCGGGCGCGGCTTGCAGCAACCCGCCCGCCGCTTCTTCGATGGGTATAGTCGATGGCATCGTGCCAAAAAATATTTTTGCCGTGGTTGTCTCGGTTTCCTCCAGCGCCAGCGGCATCGAGCGCCACGGCGCGAGCGAGGCCCCGACGGTGCCCAGGCGGTTCTCCTCGTTTTTGAGGGCGACCAGGTTTGCGTCAATTTCGGCTATGCGCGCGACCACAGACCTGACTTTGTCCAAGTCGTACGTGAT
>WRLR01000124.1 GCA_009777515.1 Oscillospiraceae bacterium
ATCTTTGTGGCCGCCCAAGTCGAACGCAGCGAACTTGCTGCCCGCGTGGTAGAGCGCGTTGCTGGCCACCACGCAGCCTTCCAGGTTGCCCAGCGTGAACCCGTAGAAGGGCGTGGGCGCCTTCGTGGCGTATTCCGCGCGCCCGTACCAGCCATACAGCATATTGCCCACTACAGACACGCCTTTGCAGTCGTACAGATAGATGTGGCAACTATCCTCGTCCAGGCGGTCCGTCCCGGTGGATCGGAACGCGCCTCCGGTGACTGTGGATGCCTTGCAACGGATTAGCTTCACGCCCGGGCCGAAGTTGTGGTCAAACGCGCACCCGCTGAACTGCATAGTGTCCGAGTCGTACAGCACCGCGCCACCCATGCGGTTCCATTCTATGCGGTTGCCCGTGCATGTCACCGTCGCCATCCCGTGACGGTCGACGCCGTGTTGGCTGCCCGCGTCGGCGCCCACAGGCGCCGGGCTGTCGCCGCCCGCGTAAATTCCCGCACCTCTGTTGGCCGTTATCTGGTTGTCGATTATCCAGCCGTCGTACCCGTTTGACCAGTCGATACCGTGCTGCCTGTTCCGCATGATGATGCATCGGCGTATTGCGACCACCCAGACCCAGTCCAGCACAAACCCGGAGCCGCTGAAGTTGGCTATACGGCAGTCCTCGAAGACGATGTTCTGCTCCGTACTTCGGTGTTTTGAATATACGCCGTGCAGGCATTCGCCGACCTCATTACCGAGCAGCGTCAAGCCTATCACCCGCGTCCCCACAGTACCGTCCATGTCAAACAACGCCTTGCCCTCGCCGGGGATCGCCGACAGCACGGCTCTGCCGTCCGCGATAGGGTTCTTTCCGCCGCGCGAACTGTAGCCCCAAGCGGAGTTGCCCAGCAATGTGATGTGGTTTGGCACCTTTACCGGGCGAATATTATACGTGCCCGCCGGGAAGTATACCGTCCCTTCGCTCTCCACCGCGCGAGCCATCGCGTCGACCAATGCGCCCGTGTCGTCAGCCTTACCGTCTCCCTTAGCCCCAAAATCCATGATATTCAAGTATGCCATTTTTTTATCCTCCTTTGGTCACTTGTAATAGTCGATTGTAAAACTCCAGAACCCAGTAATAATGCGAATTTTGGGTACTGGTAACTGCTGAATTTCCTCCATTTTTGTGCTATAATTAAGTTACCAAATCCCATATAACAACAAAAATGGAGGAAAATTCATGCTAAATTGTTATACGCAAATACCTCTCAAAGGTATCTACGACGATGTAGTCTCGGCATTTGAGGCAGATAAGCCCAAGTTTTTACAGATGCTTGATGATTACATCGATTTCGGAAAACTGATACCTTACGAGTTCAGCATGGCGTTCTACCGCAGTTTCGGCAGGCCACGCGAATACAGCCTTGAAGGATTCATACGCCTCCTTGTGCTACAAAAAGTCCTAGGGGTTCCTACTGATAGCCTGATGTTGCATTTTCTATCCCTGAGCATTGAATTGAGAGAGTTCTGCGGTTTCACAAAAGTCCCCGACGCGCCAATGATCACGCGGTTCAGGCAGGATTTCGTCGGCTATATAAAATTAATGTTCGACAGGCTGGTCGAAATTACAGAGCCGATATGCCGCGAAATCGATGGCAAAAAGGCCGACTACCTGATCTACGACACCACCGGGATCGAAGCCTATGTCGCCGAAAACAACCCAAAGTACCTAAACTCCATTCTCAGCCAGTGCAAGAAGGCCGCCAAGGCCAACCCTAAAATTAACCCCCATGCGCTGGCATACTCAAAGATGCCCGACGCCGCCGGCGCCAACCCTTTCGTAAAGCAACAGTACGCCAACGGCCACTTCTGCTACGCCCATAAGGCCGGTATATTGACCAATGGGCTCGGCATCGTCCGGGACATAGCCTTCTTCGACGACAGTTTCAGGATAAAACATCCCGAAATCGTCCATTGGAAAACTGACAACCCCGAGCTTGACAAGGAAATTGGCGACTCAACCTCCCTGAAGCCCGTACTCAAGGATTTTTATAAAGCTCATCCCGGTTTCTCATACAAGACCTTTATCGCAGACTCGGCGTTTGATTCCTATGACAATTACGGAATGCTACGTGATGACTTCCTTTTCAACCGCGTCGCAGTACCGCTTAACCCAAGGAACTCTTCCGCCAGCCACGGCGAGTATGATGACAACGGCGTCCCGGTGTGTCCCATTGACAGGACCCCTTTTACCTACATCGGCCCTGCAGGGGGCAAGAACCGGTCACAGCGCTTCAAATGGGTCTGCCACATGTCAAAACGGATCGCCGGGACCTCTTCCCGCCTCTGTTCCTGCCCTACGCCCTGCACTGACGCAATCGGCGGCAGGTACGCCTACACCAATCCGGACAGGGATTTCCGTATCTGCCCCGGCATCCCACGCGGCACCGAGCATTGGGACAATCTTTACAACCATCGCGTTACAATCGAAAGGACTATAAACCTTCTAAAAGATCCTTTCGGCGTGGCTTGCCGCAAGTCCTTGTCTGCGAGGACCGCGAAGGCCGATCTGTTGCTTGCCGCTATCACGCAGATGATCGGTGTCGTTATCGCTCATGCCATACAAAAGCCTAAATTATACAAATCAATACGCAAGCTTATAGCGTAACGGGAAACGGCACGTATTTAACCTGTCAAAAAGACTGGCATTCGGATTTGCCTTGAATGTCAGCTTTGCTATGCCAATTGCAAGCCTTCTTTATTGTTTTTTCAAAGTACATTCTTTGCTTTACTTAACTAAAATAAATGTCTTGTTAATAGTTTGTTCTATTACCATTTCTTGCCATGAGCTTGCTATGTTTTTTTTATTACTTTTACAATCACCTAATATGAACAGCTTTACTTAATGCTAACAGCTTTGTTAATATGCCGTTATATAACCGCTATCCTTTGATAGAGCCTATCATGACGCCTTTTATAAAAAACCTTTGCAAGAACGGGTAAAGTAAAATTATCGGCCCTATGGATATCATAGCCGTCGCAAGGCGTATCCCGATCGTCGGGATGGTAATGGGCCCCAGCGCAGCGCGGGCGGCGGAGTTCATGGACGAGGTCAGAAAGTCCACTTGTTGTTGGAGCCGCATGATCAAAAACTGCAGCGTAAAAAGCTTCCGATCGTCAATGAACAGCAGCACCCGGTACCATTCATTCCAATAGCCCATAGCCGAGAACAGCCCGATTGTGGCCAAGATCGGCTTGGCCAGCGGTAATATAATGATCCAAAATATCCTTATGTCGCTGGCGCCGTCTATCTTCGCGGACTCTGACAGCGATGCGGGGATAGTCGCGAAGTAGTTCCTCATGAGGAACATGTTGTATGCGTTTAAGGCGCCGGGGATGATAAGCACCCATATACTGTTCCTCATCTGTAGCAGCCGGGTTATTAATATGTAATTCGGCACAAGCCCGCCGTTGAACAGCATCGTTATATACGCAAAAAATGTTATGTGGTTTCGATATTTCAATGTACGGACCGTCACGGGGTATGCTAGCGACGCCGTCAGCAAGACAGTCAGGGAGACGCCTGCGATTGTCGTTACAATAGTGATCCTATACGCGTTCAGCACCTCGGACGTCCCCGTGAATATCAGCTTGTAGCTGGTCAAGTCAAAGTTGCTGATCCACAGCCGGTAGCCTTCGCGTATCAGGGTATTTTCATTCGTAAACGATGACACCAGCGCCACCCAAAGCGGTAGTAGGCAAAACAGCCCAAACACAAAGCAAATGGCTGTGGCGATTAGCCCAACCAACCTGTCCGGTACAGAATTGTTTTTGCGTAAATCCAAAGCGTTGGCCCCTTTTCATTATTTGCTACAACGATTGTCGATTGCTGCGATTACAAAGGAAGCTTTATTTACCGCGACTGCCGTTTAACTTTATAAACACGACTGCAGCGAAATCCACCATATCAGCTATATTTTCCTAAAACAGGGCTGAGTCTGCATCCATTTTCTTAACAACTGCGTTGGTGAGAATGACCGCCAAAAAACCCAGCACGGACTGGAACAGGCCTACGGACGATGACATGCCAATGTCGTTGTTCATGCGCAGCGCGCGGTAGACATATATGTCGATGACGTCCGTTGTCGACCTCAGCATGGGGTTGTCGCCGACGAGCGCGTATATCATGCCGAAGTCGCCGTAAAAGATGCTGCCGACGCTTATGATAAGGAGCATCACCGCCGTGGTCCTGAGCAGCGGCACCGTTATATATCGGATGCGACCGAACCGGCTGGCCCCGTCTATGACAGCCGCCTCGTATATTTCCTGATCGATGCCGGTGATCGTCGCTAGGAATATCACCGTCCCAAACCCCGCGCCCTTCCACAAGCGCAGCAGCACAAGCAGCAGTGGCCAGACGGAGGCCGTCTGGTAAAAGCCGACCGGTTTGCCACCTAAAAACTCGATAAATTTGTTGATTAACCCCTCATCCGTCGAAAAAAGCGCGATTGAAAATATAGCGACGACTGTCCACGAAATAAAGTTCGGCAGGAACATGAACGACTGCGTTACTTTTTTGGCTATTCGCAGCGACATCTCATTCACTGACACGGCCAGCACCATCTGCACCAGCAGCCCAGTCGAAATAAAGAGCGTGTTTAAAAATATGGTGTTTGCGGTGATGACCATCCAGTCGCGCGAGGTAAAGAAAAACGCGAAGTTCCGAAAGCCGACGAACGGGCTGCCCAGCCCGAAAAAAGGCGCCAACGGGTTGTATTTGACAAAAGCTATATAGATACCTGCCATCGGCAAATAGTTGAAGACAACAAAGAATAAGATTCCCGGCAACGCCAATAAATAAAGATACCTGTTGTGGACGATTTCCTTGAAAAAAGGTCTGCCTTTGTTTTTATTTTTGCCCCCGTGTGCAACCGATGCCAAAATGCCCCCTTTTCGCGTGTGGCGAATTTAATAGATGTATATGCGAATGATGGATATCATATGAATAATAATATCAATATATTCATCTATCAATCAACTATTTGCATGATTTAATGAGTAGCCGCTCAGGTCGCCGTACAGTGTTTCGATTGATTCCACCGGCGCGCCGCCGCCAATGCCATCCGCAGGCGTCTCGCGGCGGTATATGCCCCAGCCGTCGGCGCAGCAGAAGAAGCACGAAAAATTATCGGCGTTTATCGCGGGCTTAAAATAGAGGACTTTATTCACCGCGTCGCAGCGGAACCCCGACAGCGCCAGCAGCACCGCGTAGCTGGAGAGCGAGCGGGCGTAGTGGTGCCCGCACTCGACCTCGTTCCACGGGCTGCGCTCGACGCCGTCGTGGCGCGCCCGCGCGGCTTCGACCACCTTCAGCCCCTCGTCGACGTAACCTTCGTATATGAGGTGCGCCGCGACCTGGTACTCTATACCCGTCCACACCTCGTCGCTATACACGAAGGGGATTTCCGGGCGGCCGCCGCCAGGCCAACTGCACAGCAGCAGCCCACGGTTTTGGTTGAGCGCGTACATGCGCTGCAGGTTCGTTATGTCGCTGAAATCTTCGACAAAATTATATTTAAAAACAGAGCGCACAGCGCTTTTGACGTTCGCCTCGTCCAGCACGTAGCCGAGGCCGCAGGCGTGGGCCTGGTACTGGCCCATCAATTGGTCTGCCAGGCAGCCCGCACCGTACTGATACTTATACTCGTCGACGTCGCCGATGAGCTGGACATAGTATTCGCCGTTGAACGTCATCTCGTCCAGTTTATTGGCGCCCCGCTTGCGGATCTCCGCATACCGCGCGGCGCTTGCCGCGTCGCCAAGATACGCGCTGATCTCCTCGCCGGCGCGCAGCGCCGCATAGAAGATGGAGTTGAGCATGCTGCTCATCCCATAAAACTCGATGTCGTAAGTATTGTGCTGCTCGCCCTCCATCACGCCGTCGCCGTCGACGTCCCAGTGCGTGAACGCGTACTCCAGGGCGAGCTTCGCCTTGGGCCACATCTCTTTTATGAAAGCGTCGTCGCCGCAGAGCTGCCAGTCCCTGTACAGCCGGACAATCGTCCCGAGCTGGCCGTCTGTCGCGGGCGGCAGCGTGTGTTCGGGGTCGTTCAAATAGCGGTGGGCGCGGAAGAACATCCTGCCGTCGTCCTCTGTCTCGTAGAGGAACTCCGTCCTGCGCATCGAGCGCTCCAGCTCCGGAAACAGATACGCCATTGTCTGGGCATAGTTCCATACATGCGTGCAGTTGCCGTCGCAGCAGCCGCCCCCCGAGTCGAAGCAGCCCTCCCAGCCGAAAAATGTGCCGTCTTCAACGCGGAAGCACGTGTTGCTGCGTATGACAGTGATGTTGGCCGACACTGCGTCCAGAACGTACTCGGGCATCGAGCCGCCCATGAGCGCGTCCGCGAAGCTGCGGCTCAGTCCCTCCAGGCGGGGCAGGTTGTCTATGAGGTATTCGGCTGTCTTCAGCGGGGGGCCGAATTTGGCGTAGTAGTTCCTGATGATTGCAGGCTTGGCAGGTTCATTGTCGCCGCCGCAACCACAATTGTCATCGCAGTTACAGTCGTCCTCGCATTCGCAGGTGTCTTCACAATCACATCCATCTTCGTTACTAAAACCGTCGTCGCATCCGCACTCTTCATCACAATCGCACTCCGGCTCGCACCCGCACCCGTCGTCGCACCCGCATTCCGTCTCGCAACCACAGCCGTCGTCGCATTCGCACCCTTCGTCGCATTCGCACGCGTCCTCACAATCGCAAATAGGCGCGTTCTGATCCCAAGACCAGCGGCGGTTCGGGTGGTACCAACTAATGACAAACTCAAAGCATGCGGTATCGCCGACCGCAACCTCCTTTTTGACGCACAGGGACGCAACGGATAGCGGGCTTGCGTGCAGCCTCCTGCCCTTGCCCCGCAGCTCCCGCCCGCCCGTCAAGGCGCCGTCGCCGACAAAATCGTTCCAAAAATCCTGCAGCCCGTCCCACCACGCGCCCTCGTTCCAGTACTCAATGTGGCTCACCCCAGCGCCCTCCGTGGTGAGCAGCGCCATTTCCAGATAATCGTGGCTCCTCTCCGTTTTGCCCGACGGTGTAAAGCTTATGCCACGGAATTTCGCCTTGTCCACATATGTGTTGACGCCTTTGCCGTCGAACTGTGCCCTCGACCAAATGTCCCGCTCCTTTATGTGGCAGAGGTTCGCCATGGACCCGGCGACGCTGACAGCCAGCGGCCCGCCGGATATATTTTTAATGGAGTACCTGAGCACAGCGACCGGCAGCGACGAGTCGTCGGTGTTAAGCGGGATCATTGGAGTGAACGCCTCGATAGCGGCCTCCACGGGCATGCCGTCGTCGGTGAGCCTGTAGCTGACGAACGGGTAGCTGCCCGTCATTTCGGAGCGGCGGAAGCGGGGTAGCCCGCCCACGTCTGTGACATTCGCGCCGTGCGAAAAATCGAACGGCGGCGCGAGCTGCGATTCGAGCGCCTTAGCGCGGACATCGCCGCCCGGGCCCTCCGTCCGAACGGCGAAAAAGGTATAAGGCCCCCGCCCGCCCTTGTTCGGCTTGTTCCACAGCTCAAAGTCGCGCAGGGCTGCGTTCTGATCCATCGATATATTACCTGTCCCAATGCCGCCCAGTAAAAACCGGGCGGCCGACGCGTTATTATCAAATGCTTTCATGGCAATCCCCCGAGGCATAATAATGTAGCAACATCCTATCACAATCACTTAACGTGTTTCTGTGCTTATTGGAAAGTTATGTCCAGCGGGTCGCGCTCGACCAGGCGCCTGTAGGTGACGGCGGGGATGCCCGCCATCATGGCGCCGCGTATGCATTTGTCTTCCGGAAGGCCAATAAAATCTGCGAAGGGGCCCGCGTACTCGGGATCGCACGCAAGCCGCTCGAATATACCCGCCCAACATGTGGCATAGCCCATCACCGGCGCCATCAGCGCGATGAACGTGAGCGCGAACTGGGCGTTCTCCCTGCCCCGGTGGTCATGCTTTTTGCTGAGCGCAAAGATCAAGCTCGTACAGCCCCGGAACAGGCCGTCATAGCCGGTCTCCCGGTACGTCTTGACACAAGCCGCAATCCATGCAAGATCGGGGTTCTTCGGGCAGAACTCGTCCGCCGCCTCACAGAACACGTCGATGAGCCGAACGATTTTTTCGCGCCCCTCCAGCACATGGAAGCTGACGCCCTGCGAGTTGCCCCCTGTCTGCGGAAATCTGCCAATATCCACAAGCCGCTTCATCTGGTCCTGCGGGATGGGCTCCGGCTTGTACAGCCTGACGGAGCGGACCTGGCGCAGATAGTTTTCCGCCTGCTCGTATGGCGGCAAAGGCATGATTAGCGGCTGTACCGGGGAGAGCGGGTGATCGATGGCGTCGACGGGGCAAACAGCCACGCAATGCCCGCATTTATTGCATTTTTCCAGGTTGAGGGCGGGGCCGTCGTCGGTGATTTCAATAGCGCCGCGCATATAGCCGCAGACATCCAAACATAAATTACATTTTATGCATTTTGAAGCAGCGTTCATAAGGCCGGTGTCCTTTCGCGTCCAATTTTTATGATTATATAAAAAATTATGCGACGATGTCTATAATACAAAAATAGCGCTACGGATTTTGCGCTATTTTGTAATATAGATTAATAAAGTTTATTGTTATCCATGCAGAAAAAGCAACATTAGTCCCTTCAATCGATTAGAAGCGCCGACTGGTGTGGCCGCCCCCGCCGCTTCTGGTAGATCCGCCTCGTGATGCGGAAGTGGAGCTGGTCGAACGCTCGATCTTCCTCCTGGTCACGGTGCGGTATAGGAACAGGTCCTGCTGGCCCGTGAGGTTGAACCCACCTTCGGGGATATAGCGGTCGGCGGCGCGGGCCATCCTGGCGGACTTCATCTGGCTCTTCCACACAAGGCATATGCCGAGCGCGACAATCAACGCCACGACGGCGGAGCCTCCCAGTTTCGTTAGCAACTCCCGCCTCCGTACGGCGGGATCGCTGCGTTCGCTGATCGGCGTCCCGGCTGCAGCCAATGCAAAGTAGTCCCCGACTTTTTCATAAAACATAGCGGAAGCGTCATAATATTCATTGTTGGCCATCAGCGGTACGATAAATTCGTCCAGCAGTAGCTCCGCGCCGTAAGGCGTAAAAGCCTTGTCTGCAAAGCCCCAGTACGCCAAATCCAGCTCGCGTGCCACGACGCCTATCAACAAAAGGGCGCAACTCCTGTCGGGCCCGTAACCCAGCCTGTAGTCGCTGTAGTATTTATTGGCCGCCTGCTCCGCGCTCATGTCGCCGAAATCGTCGACGAGGATGACGCGCACTTCGCACTCATATTCGTTAAGCAGCCGTTCCGCCCTAATCTCCAGCCGTTCAAGCTGGCTGTCGGACAACACCCCCGAAAAGTCGGCGACATAGCTGCCAAGGCCGTTGTTGTCGGTAGAGGTTGCTACAGCTATATAAACAGGGGAGGCTGCGGCTAAAATAACTACAGCGGCAAATACAACAATGATTAATGATCTTGCTATCCTTATTTTCATATGCCCCCCTACAGCAGAAACACGGCAATCAAGCTGAACACGGTCATCGACACGGCGAATATGCCGGCGAACCACATCCAGAACAGTTGCCAGTCCACAGGCAAATCGCCGATGAGCTTCCCGGTTTGTCCGTTCATCGCAAAAAGGAAGTTTTTGTCTTTCCATTTGGTTGACAGCATCCAGACCGGCAGCATCGCGTACCTGACATCGCCCCTCTTTAACTGTATGTTTGAATATTCGCGCGTCAGGGACGTATAGCCGACGGCGGTGGCGGTAAAAGCGTCCTCCGTGCTGACGGTGATGCGCTCGTTGGCGCGCTTGCTGCAGGCCTCGGCGTCCTGGTCGTATTTGTCGGCAAAGAAACCGGGCAGATACGCCGAGGAAAATTCCCTCAGCTCTGCATATTCATACGGCTCGACGGCGTCCATGTGCGCATCGGGCATTTTCGTGGAGGCGTCGACAGGCACTTTCGCGAACGCGACGGTGCCTTCGCGTACGACGCGGTAGTGATCGGTCTCCGTAATCCTGTAGTCGCCCCTGGTGTAGCTGCGCATCTTGGTGGCGCGGAACCGCATGTAGGCGTCGGTGTCGGCGTCATAGAGCCAGAATGGGACGTATACGCCTTTTATTTCTTCCAGGTGATTTGCGTCCGCGAACGATTTTGGCAGAAACTTTTTCTTGCTGTAGTGCTTCTTCAGCGCCTCGATTGCGTGGTTTTTGTCCAGTTTGAACGGGATCACGTAGTCCGGCTTTAGCTGACCGGAAAACTGCCCCGGCACGACGGTGGGGTTGCCGCAGTACAGGCACGACGTCGCCGCTGTGGTGTCGTCGCAGATGATTTCCGCCGCGCAGGACGGGCACGAGTAGCCCCTCATGTGCGAGGCCTCTTCCTCGCCCCAGCCGCTGCCAGCCATCGACGTGTCCCAGCGCGGCTCCGTCCCGGCGGATGCAGCCGCTTGCTCCTTGTCGGCGTAAATTTGCTCAATGACGCCGGTTTCGTACTGCGTTCCGCAGTGCTCGCATTCAATCTGTCCGGACTCCCCCGCAAACCGCAAGGGGCCCGTACAAGCGGGGCATTGATAATTTGTCACCTGTGGAGCCATATGCATATTTACCTTTCTATTTATATGGTGCTATGGTGCGTGCTACCGGGGACAGTCGACCCTACGGTCTGTATATCGCATCATTACGGGCGCGGCTTGCCGCAGTCGGCGCAGAATTTGCCTGTGTTGCCGGCATGCCCGCACTCGCATGTCCATTCCGCCGGGGGCGCGGGTTTACCGCACTCGGCACAGAACTTGCCGCTGTTGACCGCTCCGCATTCGCAAGTCCAGCCCGCCGGTTGCGCCGGCGCCGGCATCGGTTTGCCGCACTCCGCGCAAAATTTGCCTGTGTTGCCGGCATAGCCGCACGAGCAAGCCCAGCCAGCCGCCCCAGCCGAGGGCCCCGCTGCCTGTGCGGGCGCCTGCGCAGCCGCCTGCTGCCCGCCGCCCATCTGCCCGCCGCCCATCTGCCCGCCGCCCATCTGCTGACCGCCCATTTGCTGTTGTTGCATTTGCTGCTGTTGCTGCCCCATCGCGAACAGGTTCTGTGCGTTCATCCCGCCCGCGTTGCCGGCCATGTTCATGCCCATGAACGCCATAGCCGGCCCGCCCGCGCCCTCGTTTGCCGCAGCCGACTGCATCGCGGTTGCCTGCGCGCCCACGAGGTGCGCCGCCGCCATGTTGGGGTTGCGGAACATGGCGTTGCGCTGCACTTCTTTTATCATGTTCTCGTCTTCTTCGCTGGCCTTCACGCTGGAGACGCCGAACGAGACGATTTCAATGCCGCGCAGCTCGCCCCATTTCTTACTTAGCACGTCGTTCAGCGCGTCCGCCATTTCCGACGTGTGCCCCGGCAGCGCGGAGTAACGGATGCCCATGGCGGATATCTTCGCGAACGCGGGCTGCAGGGCAGTCATCAGTTCGGACTTAAGCTGCCCGTCGATCTGCTCGCGCGTGTACGCGGCCTCTACATTGCCGCAAACATTCGTGTAGAATAATATGGGGTTGGTGACCCTGTAGCTGTACTCGCCGAAGCAGCGGATGGCGATATCCACGTCGAGCCCGACGTTCGCGTCGACGACCCGGAACGGGACGGGCGACGGGGTGCCATACTTATTGCCGAATAGCTCCTTCGTCTGGTCCATCCATATCGCTATTGCTTCTCCAAGACCATGACGTTGTCATCTTCGCTGATAGTGATCCTGTCGCCCTCGATCGCGCCAATCATCTCGACTCCTCCGGAGTCGACCATCGTGAGGGTTGGTCCGGACAGCTTGTACGTCCCGGAGTCCGAGTCTTCAAACAAAGTAGCCGTATATGTTCCATCTTCTTTGAAGTCGATTTTGTTGCTGGCGGCGTCTAGCCCTAAAGCCGTCATCTGATCCAAATCGTAGGTGGCGCCCTCGATCGCCAAGGACACAAGCGAGTAAGTCCCCGACAACGTCGGTTCTCCTCCTCTGCCGCCGCCTCCGCCGCCGCCTCCGCATCCGGCGAGGATCGATACGCTGAGCGCGAGCGCCATCGCAAGCGCAAGCGCAAGCGACACTGGCAGTCTTTTCGTCTTCTGCAACGCTGGCAGTCTTTTCGTCTTCTGCAACGCTGGCAGTCTTTT
>WRLR01000125.1 GCA_009777515.1 Oscillospiraceae bacterium
CCACATCGCCATACGCCCACCGAAAAGCGACTCGCTCTTTTGTGCCATACAATTTTATATAATGAATGGTAATGTTTAATTAAACTATTTATGGGCGGCGGCAGTCAAGATGCACAGTTGCAATGCAGTAATCCGTGACATACATATGGCGGGCCGCTTATGAGGATTATCATCCGCCGATATGGCCGGAACAGAGTGAGCAAAGCGGGCAAAACATGCAACAGGCCAAAATGCTTCATCTCGATTTTATTGTTGACGATCTTGAAACTGCGTCCGACCATGCTATCGCATGCGGAGCCATTCCCCATAACAAAATCTATTTTGAAGGCGTCCGAACATTTATTGACCCTGCCGGGCATCCGTTTTGCTTCTTTACGGACAGCCAATACCAATGGGATTAAAGCCCGATTCCGAAAATATAGTAACCATGCCGCTTATGCACGCCGCGCCAGCCTAGTCGATGCCTTGTTATCTAAATAAAATTAGGATATCATTTATATTGCGAGGTGATATCGAATGAAGAATCTGCCGTTGGGCATCCAAAACTTTGCGGAGATAGTTGCGGGCGATTATTTATATGTCGACATGAATAAGGCAATGGCCCTCGCGCCACAGTTCTGCTCTTTCTTTTATTTTTTACGCTATAATTAACTCCTACATTTTGATTTACGGGAGGGCAACCAAATGATAAAGGCGTTGGTAATATTACTCGCATTCTCTATCCTGTGCGGGCTTCCGTGCGGCGGTGTCGCCGCCGGTAGAGTCGCCGCCGATGATATTTCAATCACTACCGCTGCGGTAACGAATGCGGCTGCGGCTACGGCTGCGGCTACGACTGTGGCTACGACTGCAGTAACATCTGCGGCAGCGGCTAGCGCCCCGGTTTTTGCGGATGTGCCGGAGGGCTCGTGGTATCGCATGGATGTGAACATAGCAGTGAGGCAGGGGCTGATACTCGGTAAATCGGCGACGTCATTTGCCCCGGACGACAATCTGACGCAAGCTGAGGCGGTGGCCCTTGCGTCGCGCTGCCACCAACTGCTTTACAGCGGCGAGGTTACGCTTGCGGCTGGCAATCCATGGTATCAGCCATTTTTTGATTTTGCGGACGCAAACTTTCTAAATGGGGTCGGGGGCTGGGATTTAGGCGCATGGGACGAGGCCACGGCCAACAAACCCATTACGCGCGAATACTTCGTCGCCCTGTTCTTCCTTGCCTTGCAAGAGGGCGACTATGCGCCAATCAATTCGATCGCGGACGGTTCAATCCCCGACGTGCCTATGCACGATGTTTTGTCCGGCGCCATATACGCGTTCTACCGGGCGGGCATATTGGCCGGATCGGACGTGGAGCGGACGTTCAACCCGACAACGAACATAACGCGGGCGGAGGTCGCTGCGATTTTAACCCGCATCACTAACGATTCGCCGCGCATGCAGTTCAGTTTGCCGCACGAGCAGCCGGACAGCGCAGGCGCGGGTGCAAGCGCGGGCGCGGCGGAAGAAACGTTTACGGCGTATGTCGCGCTCGGGGACTATGAATGGACAGAGTATGACTTATACGGCGCCTCGGCGCAGTTTTTGGTGGACGACGTCCTCATGCTGGGCTGGCGCGACAGGGAGCTGTTGATACAGTACGGCTTCGATCCCGACGGCCTGGAAAACGACTATGCGATTGTCAACGAAGACGAGGGGTGGGCAGTATTCGACCCTGCGCCGTCGGCGCAGTTCTTTGTGATTTACCACCCATATGAGCCCTATGACGGCCTCGCCCACTCTGTCGACCTCATCGAGTTTGCAGGCTATTTGACCGACGAACCGTACAGGGCAGAGTACGGAATTCTGGCGGAAGTCACCATATCCGACGGCCTGATTGTGTCCGTTACCGAAATATACACGCCATAACATACGCGTGGCATGATGCCTATACTACCTATGCAACCTATGGTTGCCTATGGTTTCATATGCGCGCCGCGCCAGCGTAGTCGACGCCTTGTTATATGAATATAATTGGGATATCATTTATATTGCGAGGTGGTATCGAATGAAGAAGCTGCCGTTGGGCATCCAATCCTTCTCAAAAATAGTAGAAGGCGATTATGTCTATGTTGATAAAACCCGGCACATATATAATCTTATAAATGGCGCCAGCTATTATTTTTTGTCGCGCCCGAGACGGTTCGGCAAATCGTTGCTGCTCGATACGATAGGCGAAGTTTTCGGCGGCAACAGGGAGCTTTTCAAAGGGCTCTGGATATATGGCTCAGACTATGGTTTTGAAAAATATCCAGTCATCAGGCTGGATATGAGCAGAATGTCAAGCGAGTCACCCGACGCCCTGAAAGATTCGATGTTGTCAAATTTAAAATCCTATTACTCTGCTGAAGGGTTTGATGTGGGCGATGTTCATCCTTCGGATGTTTTTGCTAAGCTGATATTGCTGCTTTATAAAAAATATAACCAAAGGGTCGTCGTGCTGATTGACGAATATGACAAGCCCATTCTTGACCATATTGGCAATCCTGATGCCGCCGACGCCAACAGGCAGGTTGTACGCGGCTTTTATGGGATATTAAAATCTATGGACGCGTACCTGCGCTTCACATTAATCACCGGCGTATCAAAGTTTACGAAAACATCTATTTTCTCCGAACTAAATAACCTTCTGGATATTACGATGACAAAGGAGTATGCGCAAATATGCGGCATCCCTGTCGATGACCTCGAGGATTATTTTGGCGGCCATATCGGCGCCCTTTCCGCTCACGCATGGTTCAAGCAGTATGACAATATACATGAGGAGATATTAGCGTGGTATGACGGTTATTCTTGGGATGGAGAATCAAGGGTCATAAACCCTTTTTCGCTGCTCAGCTTTTTTGAGCAGAAAAAATTCGAAAGATTCTGGTACGCAAGCGGGACGCCAAAATTCCTTATAGACATAATAAAGAAAAAGCCGGAGTCCTATATTTTACTAAAGAATCTAAAAATGACGGAACACTTACTGGATTCATTCGATATCCACAGAATGGATCTGGAACCGCTATTATTTCAAACCGGCTACCTGACGGTCAAGGAAGTTGTAATTACAAGGGGATCGCCAATATATGTATTGGAAATTCCCAATTATGAGGTCAGGAACGCGTTCAATATGCAAATAGTGGCCGCACTGACCGAAAGCGGCGACATGCATGCTATGCGGGCGCAAATGGAGATTTGCGATGCGCTTGCATCGGGCGATTTGCAAAAAGTGCTCGATATGCTGCGCGGGTTGTTTGCATCTATACCGTACAACCTGCATGTCGACCTGGAGGCGTATTATCATTCGATATTTTATGCGGTCATGACCATACTTGGGTTTGACATGGACGTCGAAGTCTCTGTATCCAAAGGCAGGGTCGACGCCGTGCTGGAGCTTGATGAAATCGTCTATGTATTTGAATTCAAGTATTGTAAATGCCTGCCCGATGATGAACAGGCAAAAAAACAGGCGCTCTTTGAGGCGGCGCTGGACGAAGCCATGGCGCAGATAAACGCCAGGGGGTACGCCGCTAAGTACCAAGGCAGCGGCAAAACCATCTATCAAGCCGCGTTCGCCTTCCTCGGCAGGGACGCCATCGAAATGCGGGTGGGGTTTTTAAAATAAACGGTATGAGGCGGTAAAAACGCAAGTCTTCCAAATGTGTATTCTAACATGTTTATTGATGCGATTGGTGGTGCAAATGAACGAAATCAGAAAATTATCAGAGCTTGATGAAAATCAGGTAAATCAATCTATCGATGTTTTTATCGAAGGCTTTTACAATGTGTTTTCAAGTATATCAAAAGAAAAGAAGAAACTGCATAGGCTGTTTAAAAATTCCTTTGACTACGATATTTCATACGCATACTTGCAAGACGGAGAAGCCGTCGGTTTTTTGGGCATAGCAGACTATCAAAAACGACCGTTGAAATTAAACAGGGAGATTTTCATAGAAACGATAGGCGGTATTGGGGGTGAAATTTCGTATAAGATGATGTCTGCAGTGATGGAAAAACCACACGCCGTCGGCCCGGCGGAAATTTATATTGATTATCTCGCAACAAGCCCGGAGCACAGGAGCAAAGGCATAGGGAAGCAACTTATTGAGTTTGTCCGCGACACGTTGGGCTATAAACAGATTTTGCTTGAAGTGTTCACAAAAAATACGCGAGCAATAGCGTTTTACGAACGCTTTGGTTTTAAACAGATTAAAATACAATCGAACATTATAACGATGCTTCAAGGTTTCGGAAAACCTATCACAATGAGAATGGACTCAGATTATTTTATCTAATGCGCCTTTCCAATAAGGGATATACATGAATCCGAGTTATTTTAGAATTAAGCTTCCGATGGATGAAGCCATAAATAGGCTTTGCAATTGGATTTATAAAGCGCCGAAGGAAATCATAGAAACAAGCATGGAAAATGCCGTTAGCGTCGCATGCGTGAACGGCCAATGGAAGGGCGCCGCTTTATATGTTTACTATAATGACGGTTGGGCGGTGTTTGAAGATTTGTCAGGTGGGTTCTCATCAATGCCTGCTGATGATTGGTTGAGATTTGCAAGAAATGATCCGTTAGTTGTAGCAGGCTATAACGACGCTATAATCTATGCGGAATTAAAAGTTATCGAGGATAATATTGTCATAAAAGATTTTTTCGAATATAGCGAAAAACCGGATTCATATAAAAATATTGGCAAATTACATTCTGAAGACAAAGCCCCCATCGAAAGCTGGGCCGATGTGGCGGCTTTTATTGATGAGGATGATATAGTTTTTTCTGAAAATGGCACTGTGTACATTTTTTGATGATTGTGATTAGCTGTCTTTGCTTAAATTATATACCAGTTTGGCGAGTGTTTGGTCAATCTTGTATTCGCTGAGCAATGCGCGGACGGAAGCGGCGGGGTCGCGGATACCAATGGGTGTAGGGCGGTCAGCGGCGGGGTCGACGTTGGTGCAGGCGTGGATACCGGCGATGGCGGGGCTGGCGATGGCGGCTTTGTTTTTCAACGTGGCTCTGATCATAGCGTTTTTAGGGGTGTTTTCCAAACCTACAAATTCCACGACGTCCACCTCATAGCCCGTGCTTTTGAGGATTTCGCACCGGATGCTGTCGGTCAGCAGCGCGGAAAATCGTTCCTTGTAAAGGCCGTGTTTAAACAATAGCGAAATGTTACCCTCGCTGCGGATTTGCGCGTTGACCTCGTGCTGGCAGCAGGGGACCGAAAATATGTATTTCACTTTGTTTTTTATCGCATAATAGAGCGCATAATCAGTGGCGGTGTCGCACGCATGGAGGGTTATCATCACGTCCGGCCGACAGACGGGAGATATGTGTGCGCCGGGCAGTACATCCGTTATTTTTGATACATCCCCGGCGACGAACCGTAGGTTACTGTATCCATATTTTTTTGCCACATCGTTGCAGCGGGCGACTATGTCATTCTTTATGTCGTAGCCTGTGATATCGACATTTTTTTTCAATATGTACATGAAATAATAATAGATAAAAAATGTGAGGTAGGATTTCCCGCACCCAAATTCCACAATGGAAAGGGCGCTATCAGTGGCGTTGCTGTCGCCGTTAATGTTGTTAGTGCCGTAAACATTTTTAAATGCGTCGGCAATTATTTCGACGAACCTGTTTATCTGCCGGAATTTATCGTATTTAGATTGAATGACGCGAAGGTTTTTATCAAAGATGCCAAGATCCACAAAAGGCATGATGGGCATGCCTTCGGCGAGGATATAGCGCTTTTGCCTATTGTGGCTCAAATCGGCGTATTCTATATGAGATATCGAATCATCACTTGCCGCATGCGAACCGCCATCCGAGTTTTCCGCTGTCCCAAATAGGTACGAGGTCTTCCACCCTGCTGCCGCCCCAGCGCCCCTGTCCGCGCTGCTGTCGACGCCCCTGTCCGCGTCCCTGTCCGTGCCTCCGCTCGCGCCCCTGTCCGCGCCCCCGCCCGCCGCACCTTTCCCGGCGCTGCCCCGGACCGCATGCTCGTCCCTTTGCAGCTTGCCCCTTTTTGTAATGCGGAAGTGGATCGTCTTTGCGTCCGTGAGCGCGTTTATCTCGCTAAAACGAAATTTTGCAAGGAACGCCGCCAGGCGCGGCCCGAACTCGGCGTCCGGTATGTTTTCGTGGAATGCCTGTGCACCATCAAATTTCGTCAACTGCCAGACATTACGTTGTTTGAGCCTGACCGGCCTCGCATTGGCCTTATGGACGCCGCCCTTGGTTTTTGCGGCGCTCAGGACAATGCGCCGGATTTCACCAAACCTGTATTGCCGAAGCTCGCCGACTATTGTGCTATATGCATCATCGATGTCATATGTATTGCCCTTGCCGACCCTGCAGCCCTTGCCGTCGCTGCAGCCCTTGCCGTCCCTGCAGCCCTTGCCGCTCCTGCCGCTCCTGCCGCCGTCCTTGCCACCATTGCCGCCGCCGGCAATGCCGGCGCCTTCGCCATCAACGATGCCGCTCACCCGATTATCCCGTCTATCGCTTTGTCGAGCCCCGCCTTTTCGGCGTCTGTCAGGGGGAGCAGCGGCAACCTGGGATCGCCGCCATAAAAGCCGTTCTTGTCCATGGCGTACTTGACGGCGGCGACGCCGTACGCGCCCGACACAACGCCGTTCAAGCGGATCATGCGGCGGTTCAGCTCGCGCAGGGCCGCGTAGTCGCCGCTTATATACGCGTCATACACATCCAGCACCACCACGGGGTATGCGTTGGCCAGCGAAGCGACGACCCCGACCCCACCGTTGATGAGCGCGTTCAAAAACGTGTTCGCGGTGCCTGAAAGGACGCGGAACTCGTCCGGTACGGCGCTCAGCAGTTTTTCAATGCCGCCCGATGTGGAGTCTTTTATGCCCACGATGTTCGGGTGCTCTATGCACCTTTTGATGATAGCCGCGCTGATCTCGAGGCCGCCGGAGAACTGCGGGGCGTTATACAGTGTGCAAGGCACGCCGACAGCCGAGGCGACGTCCGTGAAATAGCGCACGAGGGCGTTTTCTTTCATCTGGCTCTTGAAATATGACGGGGGCAGCAGGGCGATGAACTCAGCGCCGAGGTTTATCGCGCGTTGGGCGAAATCGATCGTCTCCCTGGTCGATTCGAATATGCTCCCTGCTATCAAAAACTGGTTTTTCCCCATACGCCTTGCGACGCATTTTACTATTTCGAGCTTTTCGTCGGTCGTCAGCGATTTATTTTCCCCGTTTGAACCGAGCGCCAGGTACCCATGTATGCCTGACACCGCATAGCGTTCGATGTTCGACTCCAGCATCGGCAGGGCGAACCCGCCGCCCTCATAAAATGGCGTCGTGATGGGCGCCACTACCCCTTTTAATAGTTTCATAAATACACCATTCGCAGGCTGCGCGCAAAAAGCACATTAATAATGGTTGACATCGCACAACAGCTCCGCCCTTTCTATGATATTTGCGCGTTCATTCTGTGCGCTATATTACAATTTAATTTCCTAAATTTTCAACCGCGAGACGCGCGCTGCCGATCAGAGGGCAGTCGTCGTACGCCTCGAACGCGTATCCGGGGAACAGGCGGCTCTTTAATCCGTTCAGCGCAGGCGAGAGCATGCCGCCGGTCAGCTTTATCGTTTTGTCGAGGCGCATGAACTTCTCGCATATATCCAGGACGTCGCGCATGGGCTCGTGCATCGCGAGCAGCAGCGCCGCGAGCATCTGGCGGCGCGTGGCGTCCAGGGTGAGACCCGAAAAAGAGGCTTGTTTGGGCTCGAGGCTTTGGCGGTCCCCGGCCAAATACGGGGTGCATTTGACGATAAGCCCCTCGTCCGTGCACATGCGCGCCGCCTCCTCGAACTCCACGTCAAAGAACTCCCGGGCGCTAAGGTCGCGGCAGAACTGCTCCCGGAACCAGTCGACGGCGAACCCGCCCGCCGTCGTCACATAAAACTGCCAAAGTCCGGGCAAGCAGAACGCCCGCGTGTAGTATTTGTCATTGATGATCGGCGTGTCTGTTAAAATTGAGACCATGTCGCTGGAACCGGAGATGTTAAGGACGCCGCCCGACGCGCGGTTGCCCGCGCCCAACTGCGCCGCAGCCGCGTCGTTTGTCCCGAGGGCGACCGGCGTGCCTTCCGCGATGCCCATGAGGCCGGCGTATTTTTTCGACAGCCCGCCTGCTACCGCGCCTGCCGCCGCGATGTCCGGCAGCTTCGCTTCCGGTATACCGAACGCGTCGCAAATCTCGCCCGACCAACCGCCCTCCGCAATAGTCTCGTACATGCCTGTCTGCGACGCGTTCACCGGGTCGATGGCCCAAACCCCCGTAAGCTGCTTGTAGACATATGTGTTGATATGCCCAATTTGGGCGGCTGCGCGCCAGGCGCCCTCGCGGTTTTCCATAAGCCACAGCACCGACGTTATGGACGCGCCCCCGGTAAACGGCTGTATGCCCGTAATAGCCTGGAAACGGTCTTTCCCGAAAATATTCAAAATATCTTGTGTCTGTTTTTTGCTGCGCCTGTCGAGGTGCGTGATGATCGGGTGCAGCGCGTCCCCGTTCTCGTCCATAAGCAGCATCGAAGGCGAAAAATTGTCAAAACAAATAAGCTCCGCCCCGCCTGCGCCGGGCAGGCCTTTAACCGCGCCGACTATCGCGCCCATCACGTCGCCCGCGTCCAGTTCGACCCAGTCGATATTCGTCGTATGTATTTTATATTCAGCTTTTGCCGTGCTGAGTATATTGTACGCGCCGTCCAGCAGGGCCGCTTTTACCGAAGATGTGCCGATATCAATGGACAGAATTTTCGTCATGGTTGAAATCTCCTGTATGCCGCCATTTTTATGTCGCCATATTCATGTATAATATATATTATGGCTGAATATATTTCAAACTTTACGGTCGGCTTTGAGGACACGGTGGCGCGGAACATAGCGTACGAACTGGGCGGCGCCGAAATACTGTATGTCGGCGACGGCTTTGCTTGCTTCAAGTACGCGGGCAAGCCAGAGTTTGTGGCGCGCCTGCCGTTTATCAACAACTCGTTCGCCGTGATCACGAAGTACCGGGGCGGCGGGATGACATTTGAAAAAATGGTGAGGGGCGCGGCCAAAAAGACGTTCCGGCAGGCTGTGGACGGCAGGAGTTTCCGCGTGCGGTTCTCCATGGAGAACCAGTTTGTGAAAGTGCCGGTAAACGTGTTGGAGATGGCCGAGTGGGCGATATCCAAAAATTGCGAGATGGGCGTTGATAGAATGAGGCCCGGCTGTGAATTTTGGTTCATCATTCGGCGCGACGGGCCGGCATACTTTGGGCAGTTGCTGACCAAGAGGCATGACAAAAGGGGCGGCGCGGCGCTAAACAGCGGGGAGCTGAGGCCGGAACTGGCATGCCTTTTATGCCTTGATCATGTGTTTGACGCCTCAACCGTCGTATGCGATCCATATGCCGGCTACGGCGCCATCCCCCTCCATATCCAAAGGCAATGCAAGTACAAGACGATGTATGTCAACGACCGCGACGCGGGGCTGGTCGGGCGCTTGAAAAAGACGGCGCTGGGCAGGGGTTCCGGCGTCGTGATAACGTGCGGCGACGCGGTCGATTTGCGCCACATCGCCGCCGGTAGCGTAGATTTGGTCGTCACCGACCCGCCGTGGGGGTATGTCGGCAAATATGGGGACATCCCGGATTTTTACCGTCGCGCCCTGGCCGAGTTGAAACGGATTGTCAAGGAAGAAGGGGAGATTGTGCTGCTGACGGGCATACCGGCGGTGCTGACAGGCGCCGCAAAACACAGTAAACTGAAAGTCCGCTCGCGGCGTAACATTTTAGTCAATGGTAAAAAGGCCGCCGTTTTCACATTGCATAAATGAATTAAGTATAGTTCACAGCGTACAAACGGACAGTTCAAAGCCGCCCCTATAGGGGCGTAGGCGCTCGTAGGGACGAACAGCGTTCGTCCGCGTACCCAGCGTCCAACAAGGTATTAATAAATACATATGCATAGCAATTATAGATGAAAGGTTTGCCCAATGATCATTTAAAAAATAGTGCCATTACTAATGATAGGCTTTTAATTCGTTTTGTCCCTAGGCTAAAGAAACTATACATGCAGTCCCGCGTCCGGCTCGCACCAAATGCCCCCGCTTAAAACTCCCGTTTTTGGTAAAACGATACAGACGCCTTGTACGATACGAGTATAATTGCAAGCCATATCGCGCCGCCCGCCAAAGCCGCCGTCAATGGGTTTACGGACATCCATTCCATCCAGCCCATTATTGTCTCATACGCCAAATTGTCGTCCAAGAAGCTGGAGCCCACAAAAACCACCAAGGGAAACACGATAAACGGCATATACGCCACGATCTTGGCTTTTGTATAATTCAGTTTAAAATACAGCGGCAGTTGAATCGCCTGAATAATGCTGAATACAAAAAACAGAACCGGAACCGTAGACAAAACTTCAATAACATTAAAATCTTTTTGCATCACTGTCAGCACGATAAAGGAAAAAACAAACGTGAGCGATCCCGCAAGTAAATCAAAGGTCATGGCAAATAAATACCTGCCCAGTACGACCGTGTTCCGCTTGATGGAAAGCGTCGTATACAGGACATCAATATTACTCTTTTCGCCAATGGCAAAAGGATAGCTGGCATACATGGCCGCAAATGCCATTAAAAACCCAATAGCCCCAACCGCGCTGCTGTTGACAATCAACATGATAAGCGCCACGCCGACAAATATGCAAAGGTTTTTGACCGTGAGATACGGTTTGACAGTGATATAGTCCAGCCGGGTGAATGACAAAGCCTTACTCATGCAATTTCGCCCCCTTGTTCATAAAAATGATGATTTCTTCCAAGTTGATTTCCTCGATCAGCACACCGGCCGGCAATTTATCAATATCAGCGATATCGACCATGCCCTCAAAACCCGTACTATGCTCCCGATAGCCAATGATGAGCCTTTTTTGCTCACCGTTTATATCTGACAGCCCTCCTGTAGCGCGGGCATATTTTTCCAGCAAAGCGTCTTTTGTCCCAGTGAACACGATATTGCCGTTTAAAATGAACGTGATGTAATCGGCGATCTTTTCAAGGTCTGATGTGATGTGCGTGGAAAACAAAACGCTCTTATTTTCATCCGATATAAACTCGCGAAGCAAATCGCATATTTCCTCGCGCGCCACAGGGTCAAGCCCGCTTGTCGGTTCATCAAGTATCAACAGCGTCGCATTATGGGAAAGGGCGGCGGCGATTTGCAATTTGACTTTCATGCCGCGCGACAGCTCCTTGACTTTCTTTTTCTTTTCTATCCCGAACTGCCCAACCAAGCCGGCAAATGCTTTTTTGTCCCATTGTTTATAAAACGGCGATATGGCTTTCTCCACATCATCTACCGTCCATTCGTCCAAATAGAGCGGGGCGTCCATCACAACGCCGATGCTCTCGTTTTGAGAGGGCGAATGCTCGCGACCGAATAATTTTACGCTGCCGTTTTCGCCTCTAATCACATCTAAAATCAATTTAATTGTTGTGGTTTTTCCCGCGCCATTAGGCCCGATAAACCCCATGATATAGCCGCATGGCAAATCAAAACTTATGTCGTGCAATACAAAAGAGCCGTAGCTTTTGCGCAGCCCTTCCACTTCTAAAATATTACTCATGTGCTGCCCCCCATTCATCCTCCCACAGCAAGTTCAATCTATCGATGACTGTTTCTTTAGTAATGTTTTCCATTTTAGCGACTGCGATTGCGGCGCCAAGCCCGCTCTCCATTTTATGCATGGCGTTCTCCCTCGCAAGTTCCGTGTTGCGCGGCAGAACGAAACAACCTTTCCCCTGCACATTGGCGATAAACCCCTCCTGCTCCAGATCGCTGTAGGCGCGTGTCGTTGTAATAACGCTGATTTTCAGATCCCGCGCAAGCTGGCGGATTGAGGGGAGCAAATCGTCCTCTTGCAATTCACCGGCAAAAATCGACGTTTTAATCTGCTCCTTGATCTGTTCATAGATGGGTATGCCGGAGCGGTTCGACAATATGATTTTCATGTTTCGCCCCTTTGTTATATATACACTATATACACTATAAACGATATTGACGATATTGTCAATAGA
>WRLR01000126.1 GCA_009777515.1 Oscillospiraceae bacterium
ACCATCGTACCACGCCAATATCTCATCGTGAACGCTGTCAAAATGCTTAAACATCTCATGTTTCGCCAGACTATTTATATGCTCTCCAAAGCTGTCTTTCAGGCTGTTGACGGGAAAGCCGCATATATCAACGTAATCCTCGGTCATGGTTATGTCCATCAAATTGTTGAGTTCAGAAAAAATGGAGGTTTTTGAGAATTTTGAAACGCCCGTTAAAAACGTGAACTTGAGATATGGATCCATTGATTTTAATATGCCGTAAAAGCCCCTTATGGCTTTCCTGTTGTCTTCAGCGGTATCGACGTTGTCAATATGATCGAGGATTGGCTTGTCATACTCATCGATAAGAACAACTACACGTTGGTTATATTTTTTATGCAGTTCCAATATAAGGCGTTTAAATACGCCGGACGGGTCGCTGTCCGCATCGATACTGAGCCCTTCGGCCTCGATTTTTATTTTCAAATCAAGTAAAAGGGCGGATTCCAGCGCATCAGAGTTTTTGTTTGCAATATTGCTCATGTCGAATCTGATCACGGGATATTTTTCAAAATCATAATCCGAACCATAAATCCAGAGCCCTTTGAAAAGCTCCCTGTCGCCGCTAAATACTTCGCTAATAGTGTCTAATAGAAGTGATTTGCCGAACCTCCGGGGGCGCGATAAAAAATAATAACTCGCTCTATTGAAAAGCGAAAAAATATATTTAGTCTTATCGACATATACATAGTCGCCCTCAACGATCTTCCTAAAACTCTGTATGCCAAGCGGTAGCTTTTTAATGTAAAATCACCTCCAAATAGCCTAGCTAACAAACTCACCTAGCGTTCCGTCAATAATATTGCTTGAAATTGGCGGGTATCAAAACCACAATACCATAGTATCATACGTAAGGCTATACTTATTCGGAAATTCATACAAACAAAGCCCATTGGAGGCTGAGCTCCAACGGGCTTTGTTAGCGATGTGTTGTGTAATAGTTGCGCTTGGGATCGTTCTTGACCTCTAGCGGTTTCGGCACTGTTAGTTATACTTAGCCTTTAGCGGACCCGGCGGCGTCAATCGGCCACATCGTTGGGTTGGGCTGGTAATCGTCGCTGTTGAAGTCATCGCCTATAAACTGTTCCAATACGGCAACATCCAATGTCTCGCCCGCTTCCCCAAACAATCCGCCGCCGCTGACATACGTGCCGGTCAGGGCATTGATTTCCACCATGAAATGGTTGGGGGCTATGTCGTGGTAAATTAATATGGGCTTTCCATCACTGTCCGCGCCGGATTCGACCTTATCCCAGTCTGTTACAAGCGCCATGTTCTCGCTACCAAAATAAACATCATCCATTGCGCGTAGTTGGGCAAGATATTCCTCAGCCGTATAGCCGTCCGGGACCGGTTCGTAGTATTCGCCATGACTGATCTGGCTGAACAATATGAACCATGACGGATCGCTCGCGGGGTCATTGCTTTCCACATACTTCGCGCCTACTATTGAGGTTGTTGAGTGATAGACCGCTCCACCATATTCATATGTTTCCGACGACGGCATCAGTCTATCGCCTTTGGCTATTTCAATTGCCTGCTCTTTGGAAATCGCGTTGAAATCGGATTCCTCTTGGACATCGGATTCTTCCTGGACATCGGATTCCTGCCGCACATCGGGCCCATCTTGAACTTCGGATTGTTCCACTGTCGGTGGGGCGGCTTCCGAGGTAATAGTTTCGATGCCCCGGTTTTCCGGCGCCGCCGCTAAAACATCCGGGAAGATAAAGAAGTTGAATACCAGTAGTGCGCAGATGCAAAGCACTGCCGTTGAAATGCCGAGATGCTTTTTCGCTTTTTTGGTCATTTTAATGTACCTCATAAATTATATTCGTGTGGCCAACACTGAATAAAGAATATACCGCGCCTATTATATAGTTGCTATCAGGTTGTTATTGAGTTGTAAAATAAATTTTTATCGTTGTACCCTCTCCCAGATGGGATTCTATCTCTATTTTCGCGCCATGAAGGGCTGCTATTTGCGATACAATGCTCAACCCCAGCCCAACGCCGCCAAAATTGCGGGAGCGCGATTTATCCACGCGGTAAAATGGGGCCGTGATTTTTTCGATTTCCTGCTGTTCCATGCCGCACCCATTGTCAGACACTTCAATCACAGGACAATTATCATAATAAGCCCTCACTTTGATATCTGCGCCTTCATTTGAAGCCCTCGACGCGTTCTCTACGAGGTTTTGGAGCATTGACAGCAGGAGCGTTTCATCGCCGTTTATCTGTGCGATATCGGTCAACACAATTAAGTTGAGATTGCGCGGGGCCAGGATAGGGCGCATTATTTCGGACAAGGCGCTAAAAAGCGCGGTTACATCTACCTGCCGGAATGCGATATTTTCCCCTCGCATAAAAGCGATGTCCAGTAGCTTGTCAGAAAGGTTCTTCAAGCGCAATGCCATTTGGCGCAAATGGCCGGCGGCGACGATGCGATCTTCCTCTGTGCTTTTGGCGTTTTGCAAATATTCGGAATAACCTAAAATGGAAGTCAGAGGCGTTTTTATTTCATGCGCGAGGTCGTCGATAAATTGCTGCTTGTCTTCGGCGGCTTTTGTGAGGCGCGCCATCTGTTCCACCACAGAATCGGCCATACGGTTAAAACTATCCGCAAGCGCCCCCAATTCGTCGCTTCGATCTGTGGACGCCCTTTTTTTATACTCGCCGCCCGCAATTTCAACGGCGACTGTTTTCAGTTCCGCAATAGGCTTCGTCAATCGCTTTAGCAAAAGGTAGATTGAGGCGCCAAGAAAGGCAAGGACAAGAATGTTCATAATAATAAATACCCTTTTGACATCTACGCGAAAATCGTCAATCTGGCTGATGTCGCGGGCATAAACAAAAGTCAGGTGCGGATAGTCGGAAAGCCGGGAAGCCACAACTATGTGCCTGCTGCCATTTATCGTTTCCTCCGCTATTTTCATGTCCCGTGTGTTGTGGATGTCCAACAGCTCGCTATTTATATAGGGGATGTCTGCGTATACTTCCGTGTCCCCATCGAACAAGGCCAGTAAAACACCTTGGCTTTTGTAATAGTCAGCCAGAGGGCGCATGACGGCAATGAGCCGTTCTTGGTTGCTGGGCGCGTCGGGATAGATGGACGCTGTGCTAGTGATCCGGCTTATAACCGACGACAAAATCACGCCCTGTTCCCGTATACCGGTTTCGGCTTCACTTTGCCGTATAAAATCATAAGAGTAAGAGGTGAGAAAAAACGCTCCCGCATCAAAAGCAATAATGAATATCAGGAGCGTTCCAAAAAATATTTTATGCCAAAATTTCACGCTAACCTGCATTCCGCCACTGCCGCTGCGACACAAAAATCAATAAAAATCACAAATTCAAAAAAGAACTCTCACATCATACCTCTATGCGATATCCAACTTTGTATACAGTCTTGATGTGGTTTTCCAGATTCAGTTTTTTTCTCAGTTTTGTGATATGGACGTCGACTGTGCGCGTATCGCCGAAGTAATCATAGCCCCATGCCAAGTCAAGCAGCTTTTCCCGTGACAATGCGATGTTCTGGTTATTTATCAGCGCTTCCAGCAGTTCAAACTCGCGATTGGTCAAATCCACGGGCGATCCGCCGACCGTCGCGACGCGCTGATTCAAATAAATTGTTGCATTGTTGATAACGATAACGCGCGCTGCATGCGCTGCCGGTTTGGTCCGACGCAAAACCGACTCCACGCGCGCCAATAGCTCCACCGCTTCGAACGGTTTTGCGATATAGTCGTCGGCGCCCAGTTTCAGCCCTTTTACCTTATCCGTGGTTGAATCTTTGGCCGTCAGAAATATCACGGGGATGTCTTTGAATATTTTTTGTTCCATGAGTGAAAAGCCGTCTTGATAGGGAATCATTACATCCAGTAAAACCAGGTCCGGTCGAAATACTTTCATAGCGGCGATGGCTTCGTTTCCGTCAAAGGCCTGCCTCCCTGTATGCCCAACCAGTTTTAAGTTCATCAAGATCAAATCATTGATAGACTTTTCATCTTCGACAATCAGTATGCTCGCCATATGGAACGGTCCCTTTTCTTTGCGATTAAGTCCAGTATATCATTGACTTGTTATAGAGTTGTAAAATCAAGTTAAAATCTGGGTATTTACATAAATTGCTTATAAATTGCTCATTATAGATTCTTGCATTTTATATGGCAATCAAACATAATGTAAATAATGTCTTTTCGGCGCACCTAAACTGTAGGGCGCCGGGGACATCGTACTCATACTGTAGGGCGCGCCGCCCTCGGCGCGTCTATAGTCACATATGATATCATCTTCAGCATTAGTTAGGCGATTGTCAAAGCTGCGGACGCACAATGTGCGTCCCTACATATAGGCAGCCAATTTTGCACATATACAAAATGTTGTAGGGGCGAACAGTGTTCGCCTGTTTAATACTGGCTTTTACAATCGCTATTCAGCATTAGTCGCAAGGAGGTGGGCGGGTTGGTCGGATCGGGCGGATTTGTTAAATTGGCTGAGTTTGGCGATTTTGGTGGGATGTTGGAGGAGGTCGTCCGTTATCTTCCAGCCATTATCCCACTGGCTGTCGTTCAGCTCGGCTTGATGGCCGCCGCGCTGGTGCATGCCGTGCGGCACCCGAAATACAGGTTTGGGAACATGGTCGTCTGGATTATAGTGATCATTGCGGTCAACGTGATTGGCCCAATCGTATATTTTGTGCTTGGCAGGGGGGAGGACGCGGACGCGGACGAAGGCGAAGGCGAAGATAAGGTATAGGCATAGGAACGCAGAAAGTGTGGTTAGAACGGGAGATATGAACGGAACTGGAGACATGGACGGAACGGGGGCATAATTGGCACTGGGCGTGGTTGGTAATGAGGGCGTAGTTAGCACTGGGCGTGGTTGGAGCGGGGGGCGATGGGCACGAACGTTCTTGAGATAAATGGGCTATATAAAAGTTTTGGTACGCACAAGGTCATCGACGGGCTGGACTTCGCCGTGCCGGAAGGCTCTATTTACGGGTTCGTCGGGGTCAACGGCTCCGGTAAGACCACGACCATGAAAATGGCGCTTGGCTTGCTGGAGACTGACGGCGGCGTAATCAATATTTGCGGCGAGCGCGTGTGCTACGGGAAAACCGCCGAGGGCGTCGGGTACTTGCCGGATGTCCCGGAGTTCTACCCGTATATGAGGCCAATGGAGTACCTGATGCTGTGCGGGGAAATTTCGGGGATGCCGAAGAGCCGCGTTACCGAGCGGGGCGGCGAGCTTTTGAATCTTGTCGGCCTTGGGGACAGACGGAAAATAGGCGGTTTTTCGCGGGGCATGCGCCAGCGGCTGGGTATTGCGCAGGCGCTGCTGGGCGAGCCAAAGCTGTTGATTTGCGACGAACCGACATCGGCGCTCGACCCCATGGGGCGAAAAGAGATACTGGATATTTTAGCTGCCGTAAAGGGACGGACGACCGTTATATTTTCAACGCACATTTTATCCGATGTGGAGCGCATTTGCGATAGTGTGGCTTTTTTGCATGGGGGCAAAATAGCGCTGAGCGGCCCTTTGACCGAGCTAAGGAAACGGCATATGGACTCATATAAACTGGAGTTCGCCGAGCGCGCCGACGCCGCTAAATTCGCCAGCCTCGATTTAGGTAGGGCGAGCCCCGCATACGTCGACGAAAGCATCGCCTCCGACGGGGCCGAGCTTGATGGGAATGTTGTTACCATTAAAAACGCCGACGGCGCCCGGATCATCGCGGCGCTCGCGGAAGCCAGGCTGACCCCCATAAAATTCGAGCTGCTGGAGCCCTCATTGGAGGACATGTTTTTGGGGGTGCTCAAATGAGCGCAAGGGGTTGGCGCATGTTTCGCATATTCCTGAAAAAGGAATTGGTTGAAGCATTCAAAACTTATAAGCTGTTGATACTTGGCGCGGTTTATATAGTGCTTGGCATAGTCAGTCCGCTAATCGCGAAAATGACGCCCGATATCGTGAAACTGGCCATGCAGGTCGACCCAACGACTGCGGGGATGGATTTAGGCGCATTTGTCCCCGAACCGAACGCCTTCAGCGCGTGGGCGCAGTTTTACGGCAATGTATCGCAAATCGGCCTCATCGCACTGGTGGTCGTATTTGGCGGCATGATGGCTTCCGAGCTGTCCAAAGGGCAAATAACCATCCTCTTGACGAAAGGGCTGCCGCGCGGCACGGTGATCCTGTCAAAGCTAGCCGCGTCCGCGTTTATCTGGACAGGGTGCTACGCCGCCGCGTTCTTTACGTCGTGGGGCTACACGGTATATTTTTTTCCGGGTGAAAAACTGCCAAACCTGCTACTGGCCGGGCTCTGCCTCTGGGCGTTCGGCATGTTCTTGCTTGCCCTGCTCGCGCTCGCCGCGTCGCTGGCAAAAGAAAGCTCGATTATATGCATGCTCTCCGTAGGTGCGGCGGTTGTTGCATTAAATATATTAAATGTTGCGCCATATGTCGGGAAGTACAACCCCGCCACTCTCGCCGGCGCTCCGGTGTCGTTGGTCGCCGACGCCGTCACGCCGAGGGGCGTCTACCCGTCTCTGGCCGCTGCTGCGATTGTGGCGGCTGCACTTGCCATGCTTGCCACCATTACATTTGGCGCAAAAAAATCCAAAAAGCTGCGCGCAGCCCTTGCGTTGTCAGTGGCTGCGGCGCTGTCGCTGACAATCTTTATCGGCGAGGGGGCGCCGGCGCAAATCGTGCTGGGCAGGCATGTCATCACCGAAAAGGTAACGATAGGCGCGGGGACGGAGTGGGAACTGCCCGGTCTATTGACGCTGCCCAAAGGCGCGGAGGGGAAAGTCCCCGCCGTGGTGCTTGTTCAAGGCTCGGGCAGCAGCGACAAGGACGAGACTATTTACGACAACAAGCCGTTCCGGGACATCGCCGAATACCTATCGACAAACGGGATCGCCGCCATCCGCTACGACAAGCGTACATACGCATACAGGCAAAAGCTGATGGAGCTGGCGGACCCCAGCTTCTCAGTCCTGGAGGAAACGATAGAGGACGCTATCCTGGCAGCGCAAGTTGTGAAGTCCGATCCCCGCATCGACGAGGGTAGGGTTTTTATACTCGGCCACAGCCTGGGCGGGATGCTCGCGCCCCGTATACACGCCATGGGCGGGGACTTTGCTGGGCTGATCATTTTTGCCGGCTCCCCGAGGTTCCTGTTCGACATCATGGAGGAGCAGCATTTTGCCGTGATGGAGGTGACGGAGGACGGTCCAAAAAAATCGGATGCAATGGAAGAATTTAATAAAATAAACAACAGCATCAGAAATGCTTTGGACATGTCCGACGAAGAGGTCAAGGCGACGATTATCGAGGGCGCCGGAGCGTCGGCGTTCTACTTCAAGGATTTACATGACAATCCTACGCAAAATTACATAGACGAAATCACCGTGCCGATCCTCGTCATGCACGCGGACGCCGACCTACAGGTTAGTACGGAAAGGGATTTCATGGCGTACAAGGCGCTGCTGGACGGCCGCCCCAACGCGACGTTCAAGCTATACGAGGGCTTGAACCACCTGTTCATGCCCGCAAGAGTCAGCAACATATCCGAACTTATGGACGATTACAGGGTAAAGGCGAATGTCGACCGGCAGGCCCTACGGGACATCGCGGATTGGATCGGCGCGAACTGACGCATGCGGCTGCTTTCGTTTTTTGCCATTGCATGCCATTTATATCGCCAATTTATAGCCATTATCATCCTCACTTTCGCCATTATATAGCCAATATTATCAAGGCTTCGCTATTATATGACCATTATTATCAAGGCTTTCGCCTTATTTATCTCAATTGTTAACGTCACTTTCGCCATTTTTAACGTTACAACTTTGACACATCCCTATGATATGATGAATTTTCAAAAGGGGGCAGGTTTATGCTCAATATATTAATTGTAGAAGACGATAGAGCGATCGCCAACTTGATTTATATGAACCTCTGCGACGAAGGGTACCGCTGCACCTGCGCCTATGACGGCAAACAGGGCGCCGACCTCATAGAAAAGGAGAACTATGACCTGATACTCCTTGATATTATGCTGCCCGAAATTGACGGCTACGAATTGCTCGAATACATCAAGCCCCTTGGCACGCCCGTCATATTCATCACCGCCAAAGGCGCGCTGGACGACAGGATAAAGGGCCTAAAGCTTGGCGCGGACGATTATTTGGTGAAGCCGTTTCAAATAGGCGAACTATCGGCGAGGGTAGGGGCGGTATTGCGGCGCTACGGCAAGAGCGAGAGGCAGATCGATTTTGCGGATGTGTCCATCAACATGGACTCGCACCAGGTATCAAAAAACGGGCGGAATGTCGATCTGACGGTCAAGGAGTTCGACTTGCTCGTGGAACTCGTCCGAAACAAAAATGTGGCCCTATATCGGGACAGGCTGTACGAAAAGGTATGGGGGGAAGCCTTCATCGGGGAAACCCGCACGCTGGACTCCCATATACAGCGCCTCCGTAAAAAACTCGGATGGGAGGAGCGCATAAAAACAGTGTTCCGCATAGGGTACCGGCTGGAGGAATAGGGAAGCTAGGGGAAATTACAGCTCCGACACAAACGCCTGATGCCACGGTGCCGCAGCCAACTCCTACTCCTTCCGCGTTGCAACCAACGCCGGAGTCAGCACCTATGACCGACCCGTTAAATAGAGAATTAAACGCAGCAGAAAAAAACTGGTTGGAAGATATATATGGGGTGATTCCGCAATAAGTTACGAATCGATTATTTATAAAGGATATTACAACGGGATATGGTATGATTTGGAAAAAGCGAGTATGTATTTCGTAGGTGGTGCAGTTTTGCGACCTAGTGCCTGTTTTGTTTTCGGGGCTTTTTATAGCGATATCGATCAGATGTCGCGATCCTCCAACACACATGAAACACAAGAGCGTAACCCTGTGTTTTAATATCTTATATCATTGCAATAATACTTTCCAAAGGAAGCTCCGTACACTCAGCGACTACTTCAGGTTGCATGCCTTTACTTAGCATAATTTTTGCTGTTTTTATTTGACGTTCGGTATCGCCGTCCATATACGAACTGTACATTTCCAAATCATAGTCTGCTTGGGCGCGTTCAAGTGATTTTGCCACGGTTCTCTCCTCCTCCGTCAGATTTACGAAATTAATGATCCTGCCTGCTTTTTGAATATATTCCGGCGCGTCCGGGCTGACCGTGCCTGTGTTGAAATAGTTGAACCAATGCTTTTGGTTCAGCGTCTCGACGAGAGGTTTGTTCAGTTCGAAGTAACCCAGGCGCAACAGCCGCTTCTCAAACCTCTTGTTGCGTTCCGGATCGTATAGCTCAAAGATACGCAAAGCATCCTCGTCGTCGAAATGGTTGTATCCCAATATGTTAAGCGAATACACAGGCTTCATGCCGGAATAGCGGTTCGGCCTGCCCGATTTGTTTATCTGCACATGCTCCGGCTTGTTGTAATTGCGGCAAAAACGCTCAAGAGGGTACAGCAGTGACCGCTCGTCATAGAACAGCGTTTTCTTGATTTGGCACTCGGACACAAAGTCCGCAGTCTTGAACGTAGCCGCCACGTCTTTAAGCGTGTTGCGCAGTACAGTTATTTCCTCGCCTTTGATCAATTCCATGTACGCTTCTATGCTGTACGGGTTTTCTATAGCGAGTTCTTCAACTTCTACGTTAAAAAAGTCGCCGATAAGCCCTGCAAGGATGTCTTTATTATCCTCGCTCGCAAGGACTTTCTTAAAAGCCAAATCGCCTATTGGCGATATTTTATCCATTCTGATAGCCTCCTAAAAGCACAAGAGAACCGCTCCCCTATGCTTTACTGCTGTTATAATCCGATGATACCACGTTATCCGTAAACGCGCAATCTGATTGGAGTTGCGTGGTTGCGTTCTTCGAGCTAGGCTGACAAAATAATATATTTGGGGCTTATTTTTACATCAAGTTCAATATTTCTGCCGGAGTGGTAAAATAGAAGATACGAGTAGTGAGGTGTGCCAAGAGGAGCTAATAGTAAGATAAAGAAGATTGGGGAGATTGGGAAGTAGGAAGATAAAGAAGATTGTGAAGTTAAGAAAACTAGGGAAAATAGGTAGTATGGGCACTTGATGGCCCATATGTTTTTGCTCAATAAAAGGAATGGTCAAGGTATGCGGTTGTACGCCAAATTTTTCATATGCGCAACGCTTGTTATCAGCGCTGCGCTCCTTTTTTCCGGCTACCTGCTCATTGTCTATTCGCATGAGAGCGCAATCGACCGGGAAGTAACCCGGATGATTAACCAATACCAATACGATAAGTTCACGGTGCAGGCGGGCCTGATTGCATATGGCGGCGATATGCACGATGGCGGTGGTGTGCGCGATGACGTCGATGTACGCGATGGCGGCGATATGCGAGGTAGCGGCGATATGCGCGATGGAGGTGATATGCGCGATGGAGGTGATATGCGCGATGGCAGCGATATACGCGATGGCGTCGTGCTACAAAGCGTGCTTGGGCGGCTGTCTGCGGACTTGAATGGTTTAACTGCGTTTTTCGCGGACGACAAAACGCTTCTATATTCCGAGCTGCCGCCGCAGGCCAGCTTTGCTGTGCTGGACGGCGTTTCCGATAGCGCCCATGCCTACCAGTTCCAGGCGGTGGACGGCGTAAGCTACATCATGGCATGCGGGAAGCTTACGCATGGCGATGCGGCGCTTTATTTGCTTGTCGCTGCGGACATAAGTGATGTCGTCGCGCAAAAAGAGCTGATGGCGAAAAGCTTCACGAGGGTATACGGCATTTCGCTATTATTTGGCTTGACCATGATTTCGGCGCTCTCCGCTTTTATAAGCGGCCCAATTACACGGATGAACAAAGCGGCAGCAGGGATTGCGCAGGGGCGTTATAACGAGCGGCTGCCCGTTGCGGGCGGCGACGAAATTGGCGAGCTGTCGCAGAGCTTCAATATGATGGCGGACGCAGTAGAGGACAGGATATACGAGCTGTATGAATATGTGCGGCAAAAAGAAGACTTCGTCGCCAGTTTTGCCCATGAACTTAAAACACCGTTGACATCCGTTATTGGGTACGCAGACATGCTCTACCAAAAAACGCTCACGGCGGATAAAGTCAAGGAAGCCGCGTGGTACATATTGAGCGAGGGGCTGCGCCTGGAGGCGCTATCATTGAAACTGATGGATTTGATTGTGCTGGGCAGGCAGGAATTTACGCTTGAAGCATTTTACGCGGACGAGCTTCTGTCGGGCATTGCCGGCGGCCTGATGCCTGTATTCGAGGAAAAGAGGGTGGCGTTCCATTTGAGCGCCCAGCCCGCGCATGTTATGGTTGAGTACGACCTGTTTAAAACGCTGCTGCTCAACCTGATAGACAATTCCATGAAAGCTGGTTGCAGCAGTATCGAATTGGTTGGCAAGACGAGCAGCGACTATTATGCCGTGCGCGTTTCGGACAATGGTCGCGGGATACCGGCTGCGGAGCTAAAAAGGATTACCGAAGCGTTTTATGTGGTGGATAAGTCCCGCTCGCGCAGGCAGCACGGCGCGGGGCTTGGGCTGTCGCTGGCCGCGAAAATAGCGGAGATCCATGGCGCACCGCT
>WRLR01000127.1 GCA_009777515.1 Oscillospiraceae bacterium
GGGATCTGCTGCCCGATGAATTTCAGGCGAGGAAGAGCCAGATAAAGCAAGTGTTCGAAGAGAACGCCGTGAACCTCGCGCTGGATTTTTACAATGAATTTATATATAAAAGCACACAATCCGGCGGCACAACCGTGTCCGTAGAAAAATTCGCATCGGGCGCCCCCGCCGCGCAGCAGGACAGGATCGAGATATCCAACGCCACCGAATTTGCGAACATTGGCTATGCGGGATATCCGCTAAGCGGTAAATACATGCTGACTTCCGATATCGACCTTACAGGGTATTCGACATTAGGCATAACGGGCAAGGATTTTACAGGCACTTTTGACGGCAATGGGCACACGATCAGCAATTACAGAATCGATCAGACGCCCACAACTACGCCATGGACCTTCGGGATGTTCGGATACAACAAGGGGACGATCAAGAACCTGGTCCTTAGAAACTTCAACTATAATATTCATCCCGAAGATTATACGGAAGGCGCCAAAAGGAGAATGGTGGGCATTGTGGCAAGCTCCAACATCGGGACGATAGAGAACGTCCGGGTGGAGAACTCAACTGCTAGCGTTAGGGTGAATACAATAGCCAAAGAAGCGTATACAGAAATATTTTTAGGCGGGATAACCGGTGCTAACTATGGGACTATTCAATACTGCAATATTTCGGGTATCAACGGAGGAAAGTCATCGCTGTTTGTGTTTGCTGACGTAGAACAGGCACAAAATGCGTCGAGTACAGGCGTTTTTCTAGGGGGTATAACCGGGCATAATACCGGGCCGAATGTAGACGGAATCGGCAATATTATAGACTGTTATTCGGACGCGGACATAAAAAATGATATGACTATATGGCCGTCATATGCTCAACAACCGAGAGTAAGAAATTTTACAGGCGGGGTAGTTGGGTTAAATAGTAACAACGGGAAAATAACAAGGGCGTTTGCAGCAGGGCAGGTAGATAGCGAGATATACAACCGAGGAAGCAAGCCGCCGCAGCTTACGGACGGCACAGGCCATGTGACCGGCGAAAACAGTGGAACTCTGACAAACGTATTTCTAACGAACAGCCAAAAGCCGGGGATAGGCAGCGCAACCGGCGTGACCAAGGTGGCATCCCTAAAAGAGGAAGCGATTGTCAATCTGCTCAAGGCCAACAAGTGGGAATACAGCACAACATACCCGTACCCCCGCCTCCCGGCCATCGCGACGGAAAACCGGGGCTTTGCGGTCTATTATAAAGGCAGCATCCCCTCATACACCCAGGGCGACGTGCTGCCTGAAACGCTGTCGGATCACATGAGGGTCTATTTCGGCGGATCAAAGGAAATAACCAATGATGTGGATCTGAGATATGACTTCAGCAGGGCCGGCACATCGCAAATGCAGCTTACATACAAGGATTCGGGGGGAACGACCTACATCGGGACATTGAGCGTGAATGTGGCGCCCATCTCGCTGGATAAGACTGACTACAGCGAAGCGGTGGCTGCCGAGATAAGCGCCTATTCAATGAACATCAGCCAACCGCCGGGCATCCAGCCGCCGGACATCGGGGAGCAGCCCCCGACTGTAGGCGAAATCGACTTTGACGTCAAGACGGATGGCGCTCTGAACGGGATCGTACTGATGGCGAAGGTGACTGATGTAGGCGTCAAGTTTGACTGGACGCCCGGCGGCGCCGAGTTTGGCTACAGAATTTACCGTTCAACGTCGGAGGGCGGCGAAAGTATTTCAATCAGCGATTTTCCGATTGCGGGAAGCCAGTTTGTAGACGTCAATGTCAAGACAGATACGCAGTATTATTACTCTATCCGTATGGTGACGGCGGAAGCGAGCCTCGATCGGACGACATATGAGGTCGTCAACGAAGTGGTCGGCGCCGCGAGCGAAATACTGGCTATAAAGACCGGAAATGTCGTGACCAGGGACGCCCAGCGGCAGTTTATGCTGATGCAGATCGGCAAGGACACGATGCAGGTAAATGAAAATATCGTTGAAATCGACCCTGGCCGAGGGACTTCGCCTCTCGTTCGGGATGCGCGCACGCTAGTCCCGATACGCGCGATCGTTGAGACCATGAACGGGACAGTCGGATGGGACGATGCGCTGAGGGAGATTTCATTGGAAGCATACGGCCATAACGTTTGGATGAAGCTGGACAGTGAAACAATAATAGTTGACGGCGATCAGAAGGAAATTGACGTGCCGCCGACGACAATCAACGAAAGGACTATGGTCCCGGTCAGGTTTGTAGCGGAAAATGTAGGTTGCAACATCCAATGGATCGCTTCGACTCAGGAAATCATCATAGTGTTTTACACCTAAACAGCAACCAATACATGAAAACCGGGGCGGAGGATGATCGCGCCTAAAACAAAACGCGGGACCATCCTCCGCCCGATTATTATGTTGATTGACATCTTCATTTTATCTTGGTATACTTGAAGCACAAAGAAGGCGCGCCGGTAAACGGTTGGCCTGAATACTTACGGTTGAATAGCCGCTTACTTATTCAGGGTTGGGCGGCTATTTTCTTTTCGAAAATCTGTCTGCTATGTTGATCATCGTGTTAAAGAGCGCAATAACTATCGTTACTGCCCCAAAAACTATCAATGTAACTTCATAGCCCGACACGGCCTCACCCCCTTTTATTACGTAATGTTAATATTGGGAGTTAAGCCAACCGCCTACCGTATTATGGCAACGCCTTCTTTGATAATAATAACATTAATGTAATATATTGTCAAATACAATCAATAATTGATTGACATCATTATTTTATTTTAATATACTTAAATCACAAAGAAGGCGCGCCGGTAAACGGTTGGCCTTTTAACAAGTGGAATAGCCGCTAGTTATCAGGACGGGCGGCTATTTTCTTGCGAAAATCTGTTTTCTATGATGATCATATCGCATATATTCCATCTATTACATCCGTAAAAACCCGTAGGGCGGAGGCTTGCCCCCGCCGCGTTCCTTTGCGTATAGCGTGAAAATAATAGAAAGGGCAGAACTGTGGCGCGAGGGCCATGCTTTATTCATGACAATTTGTGCACAGTCTGTGCATGGCCTTTTATATGGTATAATTGACTGGTATGCTACCGTTTAACGATATAACAATTGAATGGTTCACGGGTGTTTTCGGGGAGCCGACGGCGGTGCAGGCGGCGGCTTGGCCATGCATCGCGGCGGGGCGTGACGCGCTTGTTTCCGCGCCTACAGGCACCGGCAAGACGCTGTCTGCATTCCTCGTTTTCATCGACAGGCTGTCGGGACTTGCGCGGCGCGGGGAGCTAAGGCCCGAGCTGTATTTGATATACGTTTCGCCGCTGCGTTCGCTGGCGTCCGACATACGCGAGAACCTGCGCAAGCCGCTGGACGGCATTTCGCACTGCGAGCGGGAGCGGGGCGAAAACGTGGGTAGCGGTGGTGGGGGCCGGGGAGCGGTAAGGGAAGCGGTCAGGGGAGCAGCGAGAGAAGCGTCGGCGTCGGCGTTGGCGAAGTTGGCGGTGTCCGAGGGGACAGCAGCGGCGTCGGCGGTGGAAATGCCAGGCTGTTTGATGGCCTTTCGCGCACAGATGACTTTTCAGGGGCGGCGCAAATTGCCATTGGCGTCCGTACTGGCGACACGTCGGCGTCCGACAGGCGTGCTATGTTCAAGCATCCGCCGCACATACTGATAACGACGCCCGAGTCTTTGTACATACTCCTCACCAGCCTCTCCGGCGCGCGAATGCTGCGCACAGCCGGCGCTATCATCATTGACGAGCTGCACGCGCTGATAGGGACAAAGCGGGGAGCGCACTTGATGCTATCGCTCGCGCGCCTCGACGCGCTGCATGGCGCCCCGCTCCAGAGGATAGGCCTGTCCGCCACGATTGAGCCGCTCGATACCGCTGCGCGTTACCTATCGGCTGAGGGTGCGGACGTCGTGGCGCCGAAGAGCAAAAAAGCAATCGAGCTTACAATCAAGAGCGCGATGCCGAAGTCCGGTATACTGCCCCACGGCACGATATGGCCGGAGATAGCGCGAGAGGTGCACGGCATGTGCGAGGGCACGCGCTGCGTCATCGCGTTCGTGGAATCTAGGACGCACGCTGAAAGGCTGGCATACCAGGTCAACCTGATCGGGGGCGACGATTTCGCGTTGACCCATCACGGCAGCGTCTCGAAGGAGAGGCGCATGCAGGCGGAGCAGGCGCTGCGCGAGGGCAGGCTGCGGCTGCTGTGCGCCACGTCGTCCATGGAGCTGGGCATCGACGTCGGCGATATCGATCGCGTGATCCAGATTGGCTGCCCGAAGACGATATCGAGCGTGCTGCAGCGCCTCGGCCGCGCGGGCCATAACCCGGGGCGCGTCAGCGTCATGCGGATTATCCCGAGGACGCCCGCCGAGGGGCTTATATGCGGCATAACGGCGGAGCTCGCGAGGAACAGCGTGCTCGAGCCGGCGGACCCGCCGAGGGCGTGTCTCGACGTGCTGGCGCAGCACCTTGTGTCGATGGCTTCGATGGGCGAATACACGATTGGCGACGTTATGGCAGTCTTGGCGCGCGCATACCCTTTTGCGGACGTGACCGAAGGGCAGGTATGCAGCTTGCTTTCAATGCTTGCGGGGGACTATGAGCACGACAGGGACATCCCCGTGCGTCCGAGGCTGCTGTATGACAGGATCAATGGGCGCGTGCGCGGCGATGCATACAGTCGGTTACTTGCGCTTTCGGCGGGCGGCACTATACCCGACAGAGGGCTTTTTGGCGTGCGCGGCGAGAACGGCGTCCGTTACGGTGAGGTCGATGAGGAGTTCGTGTTCGAGGCGCGTGTCGGCGACAAGTTTTTACTCGGCGCGTTCGCGTGGCGCATACTATCTATCGGGCGTGACGACGTGGTCGTAGCGCCGAGCGGGGTGGAAGGCGTGCAGCCGCCGTTCTGGAAGGGCGAGATTGGGGGGCGGGCGCTGTACACCGGGCTCTCGTATGGCAAGCTCATGCGCGAGCTGTCCGAGGCTGCCCTTAGCGTCATCGAGGACAAGGAAGCCGGCTATGGCGGCGCCACACACGCCGATGCCCCCGGGTACGCGGGCGTCCCGCCCGTCCCCGTCCCTGACTCCGTCCCCGCCCCCGCAACCCTCGCACCTGTCATCGTACACACCGATGCCCCTGTAACCCCTGCTACCCCCGCTCCCAAAGCCGACGCCCCTGGGTACGCGGGCGTCCCGCCCGCCCCCGTACCTGCGCAACCGCCCGTCCCCGCCACCACCCCCGCGTTCGACAAACTCGACGACGTCCTCTACAGACTGGGGCTCGACCCCGTTGCCACCGGCGGGGCGAAGGACATCGTCCTCCGCCAGGTCGAGATGACAGGCGGTTTGCCTGACGAGCGGACAATAATCGTCGAGCACTTCCAAAACGAAGTCGCCGAAAACCAGATTGTCGTCCATTCCGTGTTCGGTAAGCGGATCAACTCCCCCATGGCGCTGCTCGCCAGGGAGTCCGCCCGCAACATGCTGGGCTCGGACGTCGGCGTATATGACGACGACGACGGATTTCTCCTTTTCCCAATAGGCGGCAAGGAGCTTCCCGGCGGCCTTTTATATACCATCGAGCCGTCGTCGGCTAGAAGCGTGCTGGACGCGCTGCTGCCCGCGACGCCGCTGTTTTCCATGTCTTTCCGTTACAACGCCGCCCGCGCGCTCATGATGGGCGTACGCAAGAGGGGTAGGCAGCCTCTGTGGATACAAAGGCAGAGGGGGGCCAAGATGCTGGACCAGTATATAACAGTTGAGAACCATCCGTTGATCTGGGAGACCAAGCGCGAGTGCGTCGAAAATTATTGGGATATCAACGGCTTGATATATGTATTGGAATCCATCCGTTCCGGTGCGATTGCTGTACGCGACGTCTATACTTACAAGCCTTCGCCGATGTCGCTGCCGCTCCGGCGCGCCGTCGAATCGGAGCTTATGTACGACTACACGCCGACCGCGCCAAGCGTAGAAGAACTGTCGCGCGCCGCTGTTACCGCAGCCATTTCGGAGGGTAAAGCGGTCGCGCCCGGGCGCGAAGAGCTGGATAGCGCTGGGCGTCGTGAGAAGAAGTTTGCTGACGAACACCAGTTGCACGCGCTGCTGATGACAGAAGGCGATCAAGTGGCGGGCGAGACGGACGCGCCGATCGAGTGGTTCGAGGAGTTGGCGCAGGCAGGCAGGGCGCTTTATATCGAACCCGGCTTGTGGATCGCCGCAGAGCACGCAGACGAATACGCGGCTGCATATAGTGACGTGGCTGCTTTTGGCGATGCGACTGCGCATAGCTGCGTGCCTGCGTTTAGTGGCACACCGGCGACTGGCGGAGCGGGAAGCGGGGAAGCGGCAGGCATAACCGGCGATAATATTTCACATACTCCCGAAAACGCCCGCAGCCACATAGTGCGCAGGGCGTTGCGTTACCATGGCGGGCATACGCAAAGCCAGGTGGCTGACCGGTACGGCTGGCCCGGTGCGATGGTTTCCGGTATTTTAGGCATGCTGGCGGATTCCGGCGAATTAACCGTCGACGGCGATATATACTATCATACGGAAGTATACGAATACGCGCGTAGGCAGACCATACTCGCCAGGCGGGCCATCGTCAGGACGCAGCCGCCGGAACGTTACGCGGCCCTGCTGGCCGCCCGTGTTGCCGGAAACGTTCCGGGCGTTGTCCCGGATGCAGGCGGTTCCGTTGTCTCTAATACAGGCGCCGGACTTGGCGCACCGCCCGATCGCATCCTTGCAGCGCTGCGCGACCTGCGCGGGCATACATACCCTGCCGCTTACTGGGAAAACGTGCTGCTGCCCGGGCGGGTTGCGGGCTACAGGCCCGAGGCTCTGGACGCCGCGCTGGCCCGGGGCGAGTTTTTTTGGCATATGGGCGAGGGCATGTCGCTTTCATTCCATGCATATGATGATGTTGACTGGAGCAGCCCCGATGAGGGCAGCGGCCCGGCTAATAATTACCATGAAAACGCATCCGCTCTGGATGGCGACGAACGTATTATATATGATGCCCTCGCAAGGCGTGGCGCCCTGTTTACACAAGGGCTCGCGGCCGCTCTGGGCGGCTCATCCCCGTACGATGCGCTACTATCGCTGGTGGAAAAGGGCCTGGTGCGGTCCGACAGCTTCATACCTGTCAGGCAGCTCATTGACAGGGAACATATTAAAGGGACCACCGTCCGCCAGCGCGCGCGGGCCCGCGCACAAATGCTGACAGCGGGGCGCTGGGAGGTGTCGCGCGGGGCGGCTGCGCATCCCATGAAGGAGCGTTTGGCGCGTGTCTTTGAAAATTCGGTGATCGTCTGCCGTGAAACAGCCATGGGCATTTCATGGCTGCAGGCCTTGGAAGTGCTGAGGGTGTGGGAATATACCGGCCAGGTCAGACGCGGCTATTATGTGGAAGGCCTTTCTGGAGCGCAATTTGTGCGTGAACAGGATTTCGCCTATGTGACCGCCGCGCTCGCCCGCACAGACGAACCCATTGCATGGCTGCCCGCGCCGGATCCCGCGCAGCCCTGGGGCAAAAGTTTGCCCCACCTGCCTGGGCGATCGTTCATGAACCTGCCCGGCAATGTTGTTTGCCTGCGCGGCGGCGTACCTGTCATGGTCTTTGAGCGGCAGGGCCAGGCGCTTCGCATGCTAGGCGACGGCGAGAACCAAGCCCGCGACTCTGGTAATAATAATACCGGCAACATTGCCAACCCAATCGGCAATGGCGCGAACAAGGCTGTTAATGCCGCAGCCCAAAAAAACGAGGATTCGGATGTATCCGACGACGCGGCTACGATCGAGGCCTTGAATGCTTTTGTCGCCCTCTATACGCGGCGCAGGCTATACGGCGGGCGCGGGAGCCTGACAATCAAAAGCTATCCCCCCGCTGCCGCCAAAGCGCTGGAAGCCGCAGGCTTTACGCGTTATATACAAGATTATGTGCTATACAGAAAATAAGGTAAAATGTAGGCAAAAATTGTAAAATTTGCCAACTTGCAAACACATGTTCGATATTGTACAATATAGTTAAAGATACGCAGTAAACTAATGAAAAGGACCCCTGAACATAATGAGAAGCGAAGTACGCACAAAAGAGAAAATGCCCGCCGCGCCTGCAGCCCCTGCCTCGCCCACAGCCGACGCCTACGGGAACGACAGCATCACATCGCTAAAAGGCGCCGACCGGGTCCGGCTCCGCCCCGGCGTCATCTTCGGCTCCGACGGCCTCGAGGGCTGCGAGCATTCCATTTTCGAGATACTTTCCAATTCCATAGATGAAGCCCGCGAGGGCTATGGCGATCTCATTGAGGTCTGGCGCTATAAAGACCGCTCCGTCAAAGTGCGCGACAACGGGCGCGGCATCCCCCTGGACTACAACCAGCGCGAGGGCCGATATAATTGGGAGCTGGTCTATTGCGAGCTGTACGCCGGCGGCAAATACGCCAACAACGACGCTGACGGCTATTACGAATACAGCCTCGGCCTCAATGGGCTGGGCTGCTGCGCGACGCAGTACAGCTCGGAGTTTTTCGACGTGACGGTATACCGCGACGGGCACAGGTTCGATTTGCATTTCGAGCGGGGCGAGGTCGCTGGCGAGCTTGCGCGGGTCCTGCACAAAAGCGGGCGCACCGGCACCATCCAGCACTGGCGCCCGGACACGGAGGTTTTTACCGATATCGCCGTGTCGCTGGAGTACTATACGAACACGTTAAAAAAACAGGCGATTGTCAACGCCGGGATCACTTTCATACTCCACGACGAGGAGTCGGGTGAGGACTTCACGTTTTGCTACCCGGACGGGATAGCGGGCTACCTAGCCGAGTCCTGCGGCGAGGGGGCGCTGACACCGGTGCGCTTCTACGAAGCGTCGACGAGCGGGCGCGACCGCGAGGACAGGCCGGAGTACAAGCTTAAAATACAGGTCGCGTTCTGTTTCCACAACGACGCGAACATTTTAGAGTACTACCACAACTCCAGTTGGCTCGAGCACGGCGGCGCCCCGGACCGCGCTGTGCGCAGCGCATTCGTATACGAGGTCGACCGCTGCCTCCGCCAGCGCGGCAAATACACTAAGGACGAGGCGAAGGTCACGTTCGGAGACGTCGCCGAAAGCCTCGCGCTGGTCACGAACTCCATGTCCACGGAGTCCAGCTACGAAAACCAGACAAAAAAAGCCATCACCAACAAGTTCATCGCCGAGGCGATGACGGACTATATAAAACAGTGGCTGGAAGTGTATTTCATCGAATCGAGGGCGGAGGGGGACCGCGTTCTGGAGCAGGTCCTCCTGAACAAGCGCAGCCGCGAGACGGCCGAAAAAACGCGCGCCGGCCTGCGCAAGCGCCTCAGCGCCGGGGTGGACATATCCAACCGCGTCAAAAAGTTCGTGGACTGCCGATCAAAGGATATAGAGCGGCGGGAGCTGTACATCGTGGAGGGCGACTCCGCGCTCGGCGCATGCAAGCTGGGCAGGGACGCAGAATTCCAGGCCATCATGCCCCTGCGTGGTAAAATCCTCAACTGCCTGAAGGCGGACCTGGGCAACATATTCAAAAACGAGGTGATCACGGACCTATTGCGCGTACTGGGGTGCGGCGTGGAGGTAAAGGCGCGCCACATGCACGCTAAAGACATATTTGATTTCGACATAGGCAGCCTGCGCTGGAACAAAATTATCATATGTACCGATGCGGACGTCGACGGCTACCAGATTAGGGCGCTGGTCCTCACCATGCTGTACAGGCTCATGCCCACGTTGATCGGCAAGGGCAGGATATACATAGCCGAGTCGCCGCTCTACGAGATAACGTCGAAAAACAAAACATTTTTCGCCTACGACGAGAGGGAAAAGGCGAAAATCCTCACCCGGATCGGCGGCGCAAAATATACCATCCAGCGCTCAAAGGGGCTGGGCGAGAACGAGCCCGACATGATGTGGGAGACGACCATGAACCCCGAGACGCGCAGGCTCATAAAAATCATGCCCTCCGATATCGAGGCGACCCGACGCTACTTCGACTTCCTGCTGGGCGACAACCTCGCCGGCCGAAAGGAATTCATAGAAATGAACGGCCACCTCTACCTCGACCAGCTCGACGTGGTTTGATTTTCGCATTCCGTTTAATGGCAATAATAATATGAAAGTGGTGTGTAACCTTGTATAAAATAATACCGCAATCTGAACGAAGAGAATATACATTCAAACAATTAAAAGAGTTGTTTAATGGAAAATGGGTTTATTTAATTCTTGCCAAATTCAACCATGCGCATGGTTTAATAAGGGCAACACCCGTTGTAGTGGCAGATAGCGAATTAGAAGGCATTGAAGAAGGTATATATGAACAGTATCACAATGAGGAATATGGAATAAAAGCGGATGCTGATTTTACAAATATGAGCGCATCTATTCCATCTGTCCTCTGGAGTGAGCGTATAGAATGACAAAATCAATATGTATTCGAAATGCGTATGGTATAAAATTCCATTATGATTTAAGAAATCATATTTGGGTTTATATAAAATTGACGTTTTTAGATGCTAAAGGTAATGAATTAGAGCATCAGGAAAATAATTTCAGGAACTTTATTTTTGACACGGGTGCGCAAAATACAATTATTTCTAAAAGGAGAGCATTAGAGTGTGGATATGATAAACTCCCGATTCAAAATAAAATTATTGCCGGCGGCCTTGGCGGTAGTACCTTAATTTGCTCACAAATAAAAATACCTAATATATATATTACGAATGATCTAAAGATACATAGACCCTCAGTATTAGTACCGGATGATTTCAACCATAATGTTAATATTATGGGGCAAGACATCTTAAGGCCTTTTAGTTACTATTTTGACGCAAGAAGGCAATATATTTTTTTTGATTTACACAATAGTGTTCCTCGTGAAAAATCCGGAAAATGAAAGGAACAGTTTTGCATGCCGGACAGCGAACAGCCAATCATCAGCGCGCTTGAAAAAAACTACATGCCATATGTGATGAGCGTCATCGTGTCCAGGGCCATCCCGGAAATCGACGGGTTCAAGCCGTCGCACCGCAAACTGCTGTACACGATGCACAAAATGGGGCTGCAGAACGGCGCGCGCACAAAGTCCGCGAACGTGGTCGGCCAGACGATGAAGCTCAACCCGCACGGCGACTCGGCGATATACGAGACGATGGTGCGGCTCACGCGCGGGAACGGCGCGCTGCTCCATCCATACATCGATTCCAAGGGCAACTTCGGCAAGCAGTACTCGCGAGACATGCAGTACGCCGCCTCGCGCTATACCGAGGTGAAGCTGGAGAAGATCGCGCGCGTGCTGTTCCTTGGCATCGACGAGGTCTCCGTCGACTTCGTCGACAGCTACGACGGCCAGATGAAAGACCCGCTGCTCCTGCCCGTGACGTTCCCGAGCGTCCTGGTGAACATGAACC
>WRLR01000128.1 GCA_009777515.1 Oscillospiraceae bacterium
ACGGCGGACGAGCAGAGCAAGAGCCTGACGCTAGCGGCATCCGGCAACGAGATAGTGTTCTACTACACGGCGCGCAGTGACATATTAGCGAGCTTCAATGCCAATGGCGGCAACGAACCCAGCTTTACCAGCAAGGAAGTGACCTTTGCGGCGCCGTACGGGGCGCTGGCCACAGTAAGCAGAGACGGTTACACATTTGACGGCTGGTTCACGGCAGTAGCAGGCGGCACAGAAGTGACAGCGGCTACAATAGTAGCGAACGCGGAAAACCATACACTGTTTGCACAGTGGACGATAATTGACAACGGCAACGGCAACGGCAACGGCAATGGCAACGGTAATGGAAACGGCAACGGCAATGGCAACGGTGGACTGGTTGTATCGACCCCGACCCCGACCCCCGCGCTCGCGCCCACCTCGACGCCGACCCCGGTCAGGACGCCAGGCAGGTACCCCGGCCCGACGCCGCTCGCCCCCCAGATGCTGGACTTTGACGACGACGTACTGCCAGGCGGACCCGCCACGATTTTCATCGACGACCACGTTTCGTACATTCTCGGATACGACGACGGCACGGTTCGTCCGGAAAAACCCATTACAAGGGCAGAAGTGGCGACAGTGTTCTTCAGGCTGCTGAACGACACAATGCGTAGCGCGAATTGGACTCTCGGAAATTCGTTCTCCGACGTTGCGGCCGACAATTGGTACAATACGGCAGTATCTGTGATAAGCAACATGGGCGTAATCAAAGGGTATGAGGACGGCACATTCCGGCCGGACGCCCCGATAACGCGCGCCGAACTAGCCGCCATAGCGGCGCGGTTCGCCAGGGCGATGCACATGAGCGGCGATAATGTTGTAAGCTTCACAGATATATCAGGGCACTGGGCGGATGAAGACATTCTGCACGCGGCGGTCATCGGTTGGGTGAGCGGCTATCCGGACAGGACATTCAGGCCGGATCAATCGATCACAAGGGCGGAGTTCATCACGCTGGCAAACAACGTACTGGAGCGCGTGCCCGCCAGCATCGACGACATACTGGCCGATCAAATGCTGACCTTTGCTGACAACTCGGATGTCGGCGCATGGTACTACCTGGCGGTGCAGGAAGCCACTAACTCGCATACCAATGACTACTACGAAGGGCAGACTGTCCCCGGCAAACAGTTCGACTTTGAGCGCTGGATAACAATGGCGAACAACCCCGACTGGATATCACTGGAAGGCGAATGGGCAGCGGAATACGGCGTATAATCGTCTTTATTAACACGTAAAATTAATAAACACGCACAACAATCAATGGCCGGTACTCTTGTGTCAAGACGCACAGCAAAGAGTACTGGCCTTTTGATATATTTGTTTCTATTTGCATATTAAAAGTCACCTGTGGATTGCCTGCGGTCTATCTACAGATTACCTGTAGATTACCTGAAGTCTACCTGCGGGCTACTAGCAATCTACCTGCAAGCTAATTGATATAGAGATTCAACCTGTTTGCGCAGTGCAAAACACAACGCGTCGCGCCTAGCTGTATCAATGAATCTGGATTTGGATAGCAGATCATTAAATTCTTCATCAACACCCGTTAAATCCGTAAAATCCAGCCATGAAAAATCGCTCACCAGCGTAATTTGCTTATCATGCGTGTCAAAAAATGGCTGGCTATTAATTTTATTTCTTATCGATATATTATCAGTAGTTTGATTGCACCAAAACGAGGAACCGTTGTCAAATAAAGGGGCTGGTATGATCCATTTTAACGTTTCCGCGTTTCTGATTGCCCCAAAATTATTTAAGTGCCTGTCATAATTCGCGATAAGAAAATCCGCAGTCAACATTCGATTTAAGCTGTCCTGTATGCCTGGGATGCCTAATGCCGAACAACAATCGATATAATGGCCGTGTAAATCATTTGCATCGTTTATCCTTTTTGTATTGTGTATATAATAGGCGCTGATAAATTCTGTTTTAGAAGTGATAAAATTTTCGCAAATGCTATACGGCATATCCTCTTCCCAAATTACTGAGTATGCAACATGCGGTATTTGCAAGCGTTCCATAATGATAGACGACATAGCTTCATTAATGGGCTGTTGCTGAAACGGGTCACTTCCTCCTTTAATTAAGTATCGTTTCCCGTCAATAATTTTCCACTTCTTTTTCAACCAGCCATCCGATGTGTTATCAGGGGATACGAGGCTAATTTTGCGGTCTTTTATTATATCGCCGAAAAGAATATCTCCGACATCAACCGAAAAATCGTTGCAGAAAAAATTTATCGTTTCCCAATTTAGAGGGTTTTCAACAGGATTCGCCCAATATTGATCAGATAGCGAAAGGCCATAGCATTTGCTTATTAATTTATTTGTGGAAGTAATACCCAAATGCGCTAATATATTACGTATGTTTTGCCTGCTTGCCGGAATGGAGCGCCCCTGCCACCAATCGTTCATATCGCCCCTGTCCGGTTGCCCGTTCTTCATGGTTATTCCAACAGGGATATGTTCCGGGGCATATAACGTCCCTATTTTTGATAATGCCGCAGTCTCTTCATCAATCTCAATTTCCGCCACAGCGATTTTTCTGTGCATTAAAATATAATCCATATAAAAACGCCATGCCTTGACCAGGCGCAAGTAGTCATGAAAACATGCATGGCGTTGCGCCCGTGTCCTGCCCTTTCTATTATTTTTCACGCTAGCCTTAAGAGGGGTCGGAATCCAGCGTGATAAAGTAATCGTATAGGGGCATCAAAAACGCGTACCCTTTTACTATCCGGTCCACCAACTCCGGCGAAAAAAGGGCGTCTCCGATTTGTTGGTTATGAATGAGAGATAATGTTTTTTTGTTGTACCACGCTTCGGTCTTCGGGGACGGCGCATCTTTTTTGCGGGCGTATTCCGGCCCGTCCAGCACAAACTCGTCCTGTCCGTCGAGCGGGGCGATAAGTTTTTCGAACGCTTTCGTGTTGTTGTCGATCCGCGCGCGCAGCTTGGACATCGTTTCGGCGCGGGCGGCGTAAAACCCCAAACCGTAGCTCCAGTTTTCAGGGGCGAGCTCGAACCAAAACACGGGGGTGGACGTCCATTCACCGGCGGGGCGCTCTATGGTGAACCACAGGTTCGCCCTATAGGGCTCGCCGTCCCGGACGCGCCGGGCATCTCTGTATATGCGCGCTACTTTATGGATAAAGTCGCGCCCGCCGAATTCGGCGGCGACGCGCTCAAAGACATCCCGCCCCAACTGTTTCATGGGGGTCTGGAAATCGCGGACAAATACGTCTTTGTTCGCATCGAACCACGCCTTGTTGTTGTTCATGCGAAGGTTCCACATAAATTCGATAGTGCGCTCGGAAAACCCTGAAAACCTGGCAATCCCTGATGATTCTTTTGATTTTTTAGGACCTATATGTGTAGTTTTCATAACAAATACCGTTTCTTTTATATTCTAGCATTTAGTACCGATTATGTGCCTTTTATTTTATCATGATGGTATGTATTATGGATAGCTGAGAAAAAAGCATTGACATTTTGGGGTATTGATGTAAAAATAGAGCGTGTTTCAATTGACGTTCATTACACGGCATGAATGCCGGATCAAAACGCCTCCATTCCCCGGATCCACAAGATTTGGTTGCTATACCGCCCTTTCATATAGACATATGCAGGGCTTTTTTTATGCGCGCCGGGGCGGGCGGCGATTCGGAAGTCTGCATCATTTATAATCGGCAAAATAGGCAAAATAGGTAAAATAGTTAAAAAAGGCAAAATAGGTAAAATAGGTAAACCGCGTCAAACAATGTAATGAAGCAATTAAATGAAGCAATATAATGAGACACAATATTATGAAGCAATATAATGAGACAATATAATGAAGCAATCTAACTAATTAATATAGATGATAGAAGGGGGATTACATTATATGCCAAAAAGGGCGGACATCAATACAATATTGATCATCGGATCGGGGCCGATCATCATCGGCCAGGCCTGCGAGTTCGACTACTCGGGGACGCAGGCTTGCAAGGCGCTCCGGGGCCTTGGGTACAAAATTATACTCGTCAATTCCAACCCAGCCACGATCATGACGGACCCCGTGGTCGCCGACATCACTTATATCGAGCCGCTCAATGTCGCGAGGCTCGCCGAAATAATAGATAAAGAAAGACCGGACGCGCTGCTGCCGAACTTGGGCGGCCAGTCCGCGTTAAATTTGAGTTTTGAGCTGAAACGGGCGGGCGTCCTGGACAAGTATGGCGTAAAGGTAATCGGCGTCCAGCTAGACGCCATCGAGCGCGGCGAGGACCGGATTGAGTTCAAAAATGCCATGGACAAGCTCGGCGTCGAGATTCCCGAAAGCCACGAGGCGCTGTCCGTGGAGCAGGCTGTTGCCGCAGCGGACAAGCTGGGCTACCCGGTCGTGATCAGGCCCGCGTACACGATGGGCGGCACCGGCGGCGGGATTGTGTACAACAAGGAAGAGCTGCAGATCGTCGTCAGCCGGGGCATCCAGGCGTCGATGATTGGGCAGGTGCTGGTGGAAGAGAGCGTCCTGGGATGGGAGGAGCTTGAGGTCGAAGTCGTCAGGGACGCGAACGACCAGATGATTGCGGTTTGCATGATTGAGAACATTGACCCGATGGGCGTCCACACCGGGGACTCCTTCTGCGTAGCGCCCATGCTCACCATTAGCGACGATGTGCAGGCGCGGCTGAGGAGGATTGCGTTCGACATAGTTTCGGGCATCGGGGTGATTGGCGGCACCAATGTGCAGTTCGCCCACGACCCTGCCACCGGTAGGATCGTCGTCATCGAGATAAACCCGAGGACTTCTCGCTCCTCGGCGCTGGCGTCCAAGGCGACGGGGTTCCCGATAGCCTATGTGTCGGCGATGCTCGCGGCCGGGCTCACACTCGACGAAATCCCCTACTGGAGGAAAGGCGCGCTGGACAAATACGAGCCATACGGCGATTATGTCGTGCTGAAGTTCGCGCGGTGGGCGTTTGAAAAATTCGCGGGCATCGAGGACAGGCTGGGGACGCAGATGAGGGCGGTCGGCGAGGTGATGAGCATCGGACGGACATTTAAGGAAACGTTCCAAAAAGCCGTCCGTTCGCTGGAAATCGGCAGGAGCGGCCTTGGCTTCGCGGGCAAATTGAACGAGCTCAGCGAGGGTGAGCTGATGCAGATAATCGCATACCCCAACAGCGAGAGATATTTTGCCATCTACGAGACGCTGCGCAAGGGCGTAAGCGCGGACAGGATATACGATATAACGAAAATAAAGAAATATTTCATAGAGCAGATGAAGGAGCTTGTCGAGCTGGAGGGCGAGATTCTGCAATATAAGAAGAGGGTGCTGCCGGACGGGCTGCTGGTGAGGGCGAAGAAGGACGGGTTCGCGGACAAATATCTGTCGCGGCTATTGGAGGTGCCGGAGGAATATATCAGGCTGCACCGGAAAGTCGTCGGCATTGAGGAAGAGTGGGACGTGGTGCCGGTCAGCGGCGCGGACGCCGAGTATTTTTACTCGACGTATAATGGCTTGGGCAAGCTGGGCGGGGAGCTGGCGGCGTCGAGGGCGCGGCTGGGCGGGAAAGGCGGCGCGGTGGTGGGTGGTGCAACGACGACGGACGGCGTGGCGATGGCGGGCGGCGGAGTGGCTGCGGCGAAGGCGGGCGGTGCGGCGGCTGCGGTAAACAGCGCGGCGATGGCAGGCGGTGCGGCGGTGAGCGACGTTACAGTAGCAGGCAGCGTAACCGGCGGGCTTGCATCCGCGCCGCGCCAAAAAGTCATTGTGCTGGGTGGCGGGCCCAACAGGATCGGGCAGGGCATCGAGTTCGACTACTGCTGCGTCCATACCGCGTTTGCCCTCCGCGAGGCAGGCTTTGAAACGATCATGATAAACTGCAACCCCGAGACCGTGTCCACCGACTATGACACATCGGACAGGCTGTACTTCGAGCCGTTGACGGTCGAGGATGTGTTGTCGATCTGCAAACATGAGCAGCCGCTGGGCGTAATCGTCCAGTTTGGCGGGCAGACGCCGCTCAACATCGCGATGGAGCTTAAGATGGCGGGCGCGCCCATTTTGGGTACGTCCCCGGAGGTCATCGCGCTGGCCGAGGACCGCGATCTGTTCCGCAAGATGATGGACGCCATGCACATCCCCATGCCGGAGTCAGGGATGGCGCGCAATTACGGCGAGGCTGTAGCGGTCGCCGCCAAAATTGGCTACCCTGTGATGGTCAGGCCGTCTTATGTGCTGGGCGGGCGGGCAATGGAAGTTGTCTACGAAGATGAGCAGCTCGGCGCGTACATCCGGCTCAACGCGCAGTACATAAGCGACGAAGCGCCGATACTTATCGACCGATTCTTGGACAACGCGCTCGAGTGCGAGGCGGACGCGCTGGCCGATGGCGGCGACACATTCGTCCCCGCCGTGATGGAGCATATCGAGTATGCCGGCGTGCACTCGGGGGATTCCGCGTGCGTGATCCCGACCATAAACATCACCGGGGAGCAGCTCGACACCATACGCGACTATTCGTGCAAGATCGCGGGAGAACTGGGCGTTGTCGGCCTGATGAACATCCAGTATGCCATACACCACGGCAAAGTTTACGTGTTGGAGGCCAACCCGCGTGCGTCGCGGACGGTGCCGCTGGTTTCCAAGGTATGCAACCTGAATATGGCCAACATCGCCACGCGCCTCATCATGGAGGCGCACACCGGCGAGCGGATAGACCTTTCGGCCATGCGCAACCCCGTGATACCGTATTACGGCGTTAAGGAGGCGGTCTTCCCGTTCAATATGTTCCCGGAGGTGGACCCGGTGCTGGGGCCCGAAATGCGCTCGACCGGCGAGGTGCTGGGCCTGTCCGACTCGTTCGGGATAGCCTTCTACAAAGCGCTGGAGGGCGGCAAGACCGTGCTGCCCCTGTCCGGCGCCGTGCTGATATCCGTGGCGAAAAAAGACAGGAACGGAGAAGTGGAGGAGGTCGCGAGAGGTTTTGAGAGCCTCGGGTTCCGCATTTGGGCGACGCGGGGGACATGCGCGTATCTGGTTTCCAAGGGTATACACGCGGAGATAATCAATAAGATATACGAGGGGCGGCCCAACATCGAGGATTCCATCAAGAACCACCGGCTGGACATCATCATCAACACGCCGAGCGGCGACAGGCGCAGCAGCGACGACGACTCCTATATAAGGAAGTCTGCCATCCGCTACAACATACCGTACATTACGACGCTGACGGCGGCGCTGGCCGGGGTGAAAGGCATCGCGGAGAAGCTGAAAAGGCCGAACGAGCATGTCTGCTCGCTACAGGAGTACCACCGGAGCGTCACGACGGAATATTAGCTTTGTTTTGGCTGGGCTGGCTGGGCTGCTCTTGCTTGCTCTCGGATATCGACACCGTCCTGGTTTCGCCGCCTGATATATACGACCTTCCGCACTCGGGGCATATTGACGTTTGCATCGATACCGACTGGCTTAAAATTCGGCGCCCATCTTTCGCGGCGTTTGCCTGTTCATTGCTTACATGCTCTTGTTCGTGCGCCGCGACCAGCGCTGGGGCGGCTTGAGGGCTGATCCGGGTCGGCGCCTGAAAGCTCACGGTAGCATCGCTCGATTGATCCACATATTTCCGGTTATTGCACGTTTCGCATTCGGTTTGCGCTTGTACGGCTTGCGATTTTCTTACGCTGGCTTCGTACATCGCTCGGCCTTCGTCGGATATGCTGACGGTATATACGGAATTGAAAAAACCGCTGCTTCCTGTTGGCGCAGGCATTGTCGACGCAACTGCGGATGACTGTACCGTCACGGTTGGCGCAGTAGCCGCCGGGGCGAACGTTGCGGGGGCGGGCGATAAATTGGTTGTTGGCGTGGCGGAAGATGTTTCTTCCGTGTCCGCACCGGCGTTGCCGCCCCGTACGCTGGCTTCGTACGCTTCCCGACCTTCTTTGGAAATATCCACGATATACGCGGGGCCGATCGGATCCGCCCTTTGCGCAACAGAACCGGCAACGCCAGGCACGGGCGCTATCGCCCGCTCGGCAATTTTCATTGGCCCATATATAGACTGTAATGGCATTGACGCTTCAATCCGCATAAGCTGCACCTGCTTTTCGTTCATCTCTATATCATACCGTATATAGATTAATTCCCATAAGCTGCGTAAATAAACATAGCGGCTCCGGATCAAGGGGACGGTTCTCTTGATACGCCCCTCGTGATAATTTCGTTCGTATGATTGCATTTTATAAATTCCTATGTGATCATAGTAGTAGGGGGATTTTTATAATGGGGAGTATCATTATTCCGGAAAGATTTGTAAATAAACTGGGAGGCGCAGCAGGCAATATTTCGAAACTGTGCGAAAACGTAGAGCGCTTCATAAATTCCGTCTCTGCTACATCGATGCCTTTTTTCCGGGAATATACCGCGCATGACGAAAGCCATATAAACGCGGTTCTGGCCATGGCTGACGCGCTTATCCCCAAAACCACACTGAAAAATCTTGAGTTAAAATCGATGGAAGTTTTAATATCAGCGGTTGTCCTGCATGATATGGGCATGTTTATCCAACCGGATGGCGCCCATGAATTGATTTTTGGAAAATACAGTAAACAAAAAATAGAACGGCTTGATACGCTCACATGGCGCGAGGCTTGGGACAACTATATCTATCAATACAAGCGTTTTAACAATAATCAACTATATAACATATTCGGCGATATGCCGCCGGTGATTTCCCTTGCTGAAGACAGGATTGACGATGGTGAAAACGCTTGGCGGGTATATGGCGAGTTTTTCCGTCAGTACCATCCAAGGCTCGCGCACGACATATGCAATATTGGCTTCCCAGGTGACAAAACAATTGATTTGTTTGAGCATTGTTTTGTGGATAAGGGCGACAAATATATAAAAGACATTATCGGCCTTGTCGCGCGTAGCCATGGTATGGATATGCGCGACGCCCAGCCGTATTTGGATAAGGCTCCTCTTGCAACTAGCTCTCCGGTTTCAATGGTTTATGGGATTCCCGTTTTTTACCTGATGGCTATACTCCGCGTCGCCGACTATCTGCATGCGGGGAGCGCGCGGGCGCCGGAGGAGCGAGCGATGGCGCAGCGAATCAATTCTCCAATCTCTCGCAATGAATATGGTTGGAACCAAGCTGTATACGATACGATGACATGGCATATAAAACGCGCCAATATCGAAAAACCTGCCGGTGTTTCTGACACAAAACGTAGTGAAACCTTGGAGATTATCGCGGATCCGGAGGATAGCGCGACATTTTTAAAGCTTAAAAGCTGGATTGGCGCAGTCCAGACTGAACTTGATAAGTGTTGGGCTATTTTGGCGGAGAAGTACGAAAATGACTACCCGCTCACAATACACAGAATTACGACTAATATATTCAAAGACAGTGAAATAGAACGCTTCAACAATTCATTTCTGACGAAGCCCGCAGCTTTGACCGCGAACCCCGACATAGTCATGTTATTAGTGGAGCCACTTTATAATTACGACCCGAATTACGGCATAAGGGAATTATTACAAAATGCGATTGACGCGTGCAACGAGCGCATTGAATGGACGCAGAATGAAAACAAGCGCAGAGACGCGGCGGGAATGAAACCTTTGAAATGTCCGGATGGTCTTATTGAGATTGATATCAATACAGAGGCCGAGTCGAACACATTTACCATTACCGACAACGGGATCGGTATGAACGAAAATACACTGCTCAATTATTACCTCGTTGCTGGGGCTTCGTATAGGAACAGCAACGCGTGGCGGGAAGCTTATACCGACGACGGCGGCAATGCCAAGGTATTGCGTAGCGGGCGCTTCGGCATTGGCGCCCTCGCGACATTTTTAATCGGCGACGAAGCGACAGTGACGACGCGCCACGCGGGCGATGAAATGGGCTTTCGATTTATATATGGAATAAATAGTTTAAAGCCAATTAATGTCGAGAAGATAGCAGGGGCTGAGATAGGCACAACAATAACCATGCTGCTGAATCAAAAGAGTAAACAGATTTTTAGTTCCAAGAAATACATTCCGAAATGGTACTTTTTCAACAAACCTATTGTGCGATATAGAATGAACGGAGAAGACATTAATAGGGATTTGCTTGGATACATTGATAATTTTTTGATTCCAGATGTAAATTCCATTGAGGAAACAAAATCAAGCTGGCATAGAATAGTGCTAAATAACGGAACCATTGCCTATTGGTCTGTTGCTGGAACATCATTAGAAAATATTAATATGTTAAACATACCAAAACTAGATTGGAACGAAAAATTCCAATTGGGAGGATATCCTTTTGACACAGTGGTATGGTGCAATGGAATTCTTGTTACACCTTCTGCAGAACAAGGGTCAAGCTGGTTTAATAAAGCCTTAATTGGCCCAGGAACTATGCATGTTTCATTTATTGATAGTAATTGTTTGCTCCCGGTATCATTAAATCGTACACACATAAGCTATTTCGATGAATTTTACGACATTGTCACAGATATTAGTCAGTATTACTTAGCGAAGATGATGTATAGCGAAATAAAAAAAATCTGGGTTGATCTCGAAGATATTGAATTTAATTCTTATAATGATGAAAATAGACGAATAAATAGCTTTAAATCTTATTGCTTTTACGAAAAAGGATTTATACCTATAAATAATGCATTTTTATCATTATGCCATATAGATACGATTAAATGTTTCAATATGAATTTTATAACCGATGATGTTAAGTTTATAAAAGATATTATTTCAACAGAAAATATGTTTTCCATTGTTTTGAATGCTGTATCAGTCAGCGACGATGATGGTTTTTATGTTTTACCAAATTTTTATTTTCCAAAGATAATTCTTCTTTCAACGTTGAAATATGTGATTGATCATAAATATAATGTATCGATCGAAGGATCAGATATAAAAAAACAATATGCGATATATTATCTTCAAGGAAATATTTTAGGATGTAACACTCACATGTACAATGTAATAGTAGATTTGCTTGGTGAGCGCAACACGAAGGACTTTTCAGACGACTACTGGATACCCTACGATTTAGAAGACAGAAAACGTAAATTCCCTAAAGCGTTTGAAATATTGAAAAAATACATAACGGATTAGGGGAACGGTTCTCATGATCCGCAAAAATTGTAAAGCGGATCAAGAGAACCGTCCCTCTGATCCGCATTTTATTGAGAGGTGTAATCTTTGTATGTTGGATTTATCATATGACGAAAAAATCGAACTGATGGGTTTGCTCAATTGGGATACTCTCGATAAATGTGAAGATATGCTTGCTGTAATTGAAGGACATATCGTACGTTCTAAAGCATTCACACGAGATAGACTATTTGTCCGTTCATTAGAGAGGCTCCCTTGGCATTATGTAAAAACCCTTTGGGGGGTTGAG
>WRLR01000129.1 GCA_009777515.1 Oscillospiraceae bacterium
TTTTACTTATTCCAGGGGCATTTATTATGGTCGCCCTTGCGGGGGCGTCGCGGGGGGGCGGCGGCGGCACCGCGACGACTGCGGCGGCGACGACAGCCGCAGCCACTACTGCTGCTGCGGCTGCGACGGAAGCGTCGGAGGATACGGAAGACGAAGAGGGTGAAGAAGACGAAGTAACGACGACTGCAGCGGCTGCTGCTGCCGCGACAACGGCGGCTGCGGCCACAACAACGGCGGCAGCCGCGACCACGGCAGCCGCAGCCGACCCGGCGGGAAGCGGCGCCGGCGCAGGCGCCGATCTCGACCCCGTGGAATTGATTTGGTTCTTCCCCGGCAACTGGCCGCAGGCCGATCAGGAAATGGTTTTCGATGAATTCAATGAAATGCTCAAGGCGCACATGAATACGACCATCGATTTGCGGGCCGTGTCGTTTGGCGAATACGAGCAGAAGATGTCGCTGGTCATATCGTCCGGCGACGATTACGACATTTGCTTTACATCCAATTGGCTCAACAACTACGGACTGAACGTCGGCAGGGGCGCGTTTTTAGAGCTCAACGACCTGCTCGCGGAGTACGCCCCCAACACGTTCGCGTCCGTCCCATCGGCATTCTGGGAAGCCACAATGGTCAACGGCAGCATATACGCGGTGATCTGCGAGCAAATATCGGCCCGCATATCAGCCGTTTCGTTGACGGAGGACGATATCAACGAGTTTGGCTATGATTACGAGAACGAATACGTCCCCGGCGACATTCGCTCGCTGGAGCCCTTGTTGGAAGCGATATATGAAAAATACCCACACAGGTATTTTGGCATGGCTCTGGACGTGGCGCAGGAATACCTGGGCATGGAATATTTGAACGGCGTGCTGACCCCCGGCGGCATAGACTGTTTTACCGGCAGCACGACGGTATTCAACCAGTTCAAGTCCGAAGCGTTCTTAAAATGGGTCAACGATATGCGCTATTTTAGCGATAAAGGCTACATGGACGCAACCCGGCGCATAACGATGTCGGAGGATCCGGGGACGGACAGGCGCAACAGGATGGGATCGATTGGGGTGGGCGGCGCCTATAAGCCGGGCGGCGCGGAGTTCGACTCGATGCTCAGCGGCTTCACGCTCATACAGTTCCCGTCCAATAAGCCGATCCTCACGACCGGCGGGATCATCGCCACGATGCAGGCTTTGAACAGGGTATCAAAGAACCCCGAGCGCGCGATCATGGTGATGGAGCTTTTGAACTATAACACGACGGGCGAGCCTTTCAACAAATTCTACAACACGCTGGTGTTTGGCATAGAGGGTACGCACTGGACGTCGGACGGGACGTTCCGCACGCTGACGGATGCCGGCGCCGAGCGCTACAACGCCAATACCGAGTGGATGTTCGCGTCCAACTACCAGGCTATCCCGCTGGCGGGGCAGCCGGCCGACGTGTGGGAGCAGACGAAGGTGGTCAACAACGAAGCGCTGATATCGCCGCTCTGCGGGTTCCTGTTTGACTCAGAGCCTGTAAAAGGCGAGGCCGGCGCCTGTGCCGCCGTAATCCAGGAGTACATGCGCCCGCTCTCGCTCGGTGTTGTGACGGAGGCGGAGTATGACGAGTTCCTTACGCGGCTGGACGCAGCCGGCGCCGATGTTATAATCGCCGAGATGCAGCGGCAGGTGGACGAATGGGTGGCAGGTAGGTAGGCGCCCGTAGGGCGAGGCTTGCCCCCGCCGCGCCGCGTCCTGTGTCGCACGTCGCACATCCCGTGTGTATACGTGTGTATATAAATGATCGGAGGCTTGTGCGTTGGAGAAGAAAAAGCTGTCCCGGTTCCAGATCATCAAGACCATCCATTTGACCACGTTGGCTTTGCCGGCCATTGTGCTGGTCTTTATTTTTTCATACATACCCATGGGTGGACTGATCGTCGCATTCAAGGACTACAATGTAAGGGACGGCATCCTTGGAAGCCCCTGGATCGGGCTTAAAAACTTTGAGTTCTTCTTCCGGAACGACGCGTTCAATGTGACGCGCAACACCATATTGTACAACCTGGCGTTCATCGTCGTCGGGCTTGTCGCGTCGCTGGCGTTCGCGCTCATGCTAAATGAGCTGACCAGCCGCAAGCTGACGAAGTTTTATCAGACTACGTTCTTCTTCCCCTACTTCTTTTCCTGGGTCATCGTCGCCTACATGGTATATTCGTTCATGGCGCCCAACGGCATCATACCGTCCAACGGAGTTATATCCGGCGCCATCAGCGATCTCTTCGGTTTTGATATCAAAGAGTTCTATGTCACATCATCAATATGGCCGGTTTTTTTGGTGCTGTTAAACACCTGGAAAAACCTCGGCTACAGCAGCGTGCTGTACTACGCGGCCATTATGGGTATATCCACGGACTATTACGAAGCGGCGGAAATCGACGGGGCGTCCAGGCTGCAGCGGATTAGGTACATCACGCTGCCGCTGCTGCTGCCCTTGGTTTCCATCATGACACTGCTAAACATCGGCTCCATCTTCCGCTCGGACTTTGGGCTGTTCTGGTTCGTACCGCGCGAAATAGGCAAGCTGTTCGCCGTCACGTCCGTGATAGACGTCCATGTGTACAGGATGCTCAGGCTGTCGAACGACATCGGGATGTCCGCCGCCATCGGGTTCTATCAGTCCGTGCTGTGCTTTGCGCTGGTGCTGCTGTCCAACTACGCGGTAAAAAAGCTTGAGCCGGAGTACGCCGCGTTTTGACGCCAAGCAGTAACATGCAGCGTATTGACGCCGAGCAGTTACACGCAGCGTTTTGTCGCCAAGCAGTAACACACCGCATTATTATGTCAGACAAAATACGCCGCCATTAGCCATTGAACCGGAATACGCCGCTTTAAATATCGATCCCGAATACGCGCATCAATTTTGCTCCGCAGGAGGTAAATTGTTTTGACTGACTCCAGAAGGTTAAGCCTCCCGGCCCGCATCATAATACACGCCATCATGCTGTCCTTTGCCGTCATGTGCATTATACCGCTGTGGGGCATAATCGCCATATCGCTATCCAATGAAACGGACATCTCGCTGTTCGGCTATTCGATATTTCCGCGCACCCCCGATTTACTGGGCTACCGATATGTGCTCACCAACCCCGTCATGATCCTCAACAGTTACAAGGTCTCCATTGGCCTCACGCTGGTCGGCACGGCCATGTCGCTCATCATCACCGCCGGCTTGTCGTACGCCCTTTCGCGCGCGGATTATAAGCTCCGCAACCATGTCAGTTTTTTTATCTTTTTCACGCTGCTCTTCTCCGGCGGCTTGGTGCCGTGGTATATGCTGATCTCGCGCTATCTCAACCTGAAGTCCACATTTTGGGTGCTCGTGCTCCCTTATTTGGTACATCCGTGGTTTGTGCTGATACTTAGGACGTTTATGCAAAAAATCCCCATGGAGATCATCGAGAGCTGCATGATTGACGGCTCCGGCGAGTACAGGACATTCTTGATGATCGTGCTCCCGCTCTCGAAGCCGGGACTCGCGACCGTGGGACTGTTCACCATGCTCAGGTACTGGAACGATTGGTGGCTGGCGATGCTGTTCATCGAGAAGGACTCGCTTGCCCCGTTGCAATATATGCTGTACCGCATGATGAATAATATTGCATTTTTGACGTCGTCGTCCAATCAGATGCCTCCGGGGCTGAGGGCCGACATCCAACTGCCCAAGGAGTCCGCCCGGATGGCGATGGCTGTGCTTGCCGCTGGGCCGATGCTGATGGTGTTCCCGTTCTTCCAAAGGTATTTCGTGAAGGGGCTGACAGTCGGCGCGGTAAAAGGGTAGGAAGGCAAATGGGAGCAGAAAGGGTTCGCATTGCGCATCCGGGGCTTTCACTACCGCCCCGGATAACGATAGACAAGGGGTAAATGTTATGGGCAATACGATAGAGGGCATGCGGGTGCTGATCACCGGCGGCGCCAAAGGCATCGGCGCCGAGACGGCGCGGATGTTCGCTATGGAGGGCGGGGCGCGGACCATATACCTGGCTGACATCGACGATGAGGCGGGCGGTAAAACTGCCAAGGAACTGTCCGCGCTTTGCGGAAACGCGCATACGGGCGAAAACGCACATGCGAGCGGAGGCGCACATTCGGGCGTAAACGAACATTCGGGCGGAGGCGCGCGTTTGTGCGAATGCGTTTACAGGCGCCTGGATGTCGCCGACGAGGTCGGCGTGGCCGCGCTGTTTCGGGAAATAGAAGCAGACGGAGGGCTGGACGTGTTGTTCAACTGCGCAGGCATCACCAGCGTTAAAAACCTGTTTGAAACCGACAAGGCGCTGTGGGACAGGATTATGTCCGTCAACGTGACCAGCGTGTTCCTGCTGTCCAAAGAAGCGATGCGTATAATGAGCGCGCAAAAGAGCGGACGGATCATCAACGTTTCGTCCGTGTCGGCATATGTCGGCGGCATCCGCACAAGCCCTGCATACGCGGCGTCAAAGGCCGCCATACTGGGGCTGACCCGCTCGCTTGCGAAGTACGGCGCCCCGTACAACGTAACTGTCAACGCTGTTGCGCCCGGCATAGTAGACACCGACATGACGCGCGACCCGGATTTTGTGTACTCAGCGGACGAGGTGCCGCTGGGCGGCGCGGCTTCCCCGGCGGACATCGCTCGCACTGTGCTGTTCCTCGCGGGCGAGGGCGGGAACCACATAACCGGGCAGTGTATAAATGTCAACGGCGGTATGTTTTTTGCTTGACCTGCGCATAATAGGCGATTGTAAATATCGCGGACGCACAATGTGCGTCCCTACATATGGGCAGCCAATTTTGCATATATAAAATGTAGTAGGGTCGAACAGCGTTCGCCCGAAAAATATCGGCTTTTTCAATCGCCGACTGCACATAAATAAAGGAGGGCTGGTTTTGATACAACAGTATGTGGATCGCGCCAGGGCTGCGCAGGCGGTTCTCGCGCGCTATGATCAGGCCAAAGTGGACGCCATAGTAAAGGCTATTGCGAAATATGTCTACGACAACGCCGAGATACTGGCTAAAATGGCCGTGGACGAGACGCGCATGGGCGTATACGAGGACAAGGTCCAAAAGAAAAAGGGGAAAGCCCGCATCATATGGAACGCCCTCAAAGGCAAAAAATCCGTCGGCGTGCTGCGGGTTTTGGAACAGGAGGGGCTTATCGAGGTGGCAAAGCCCATGGGCGTCGTCGCGGCGGTGACCCCGTGCACGAACCCGATTGTTACGCCCATGTGCAACGCGATGTTCGCAATCAAGGCGGGCAATGCGATTATTGTGGCCCCGCATCCCCGCGCCAAAGGCTGCGCCATGCACCTGGACGGGGCGTATCGCGCCATTTTGAGGGGCTTGGGCGCGCCGGAGGACCTCTACCAGACGCTGCCGGCGCCCAGCAACGAGCAGACGCAGGAGCTGATGCGCTCGTGCGACGTGGTTATCGCGACCGGCGGCATGGGCATGGTGAAAGCCGCGTATTCGAGCGGGAAGCCCAGCTACGGCGTGGGCACGGGCAATGTCCAGTGTATATTCGACACAGGGATTGATTATGCCAAAGCCGTGCCAAAGGCCATCGCCGGGAGGATATTCGACAATGGCATCATCTGCTCCGCCGAGCAGACCGTCATTGCCCCAAAAGGCGATTATGACAAGGTCATCGCCGAGTTCGTCAAAAACGGCGCGTTTTATGTGGATGACGCGAAAACTGTCGAGATGATGGGCGAGCGCCTGTTCCCGGGCGGCGTCATCGCCAAGGAAGCGGTGGGGCAGCCTGTCGCCAAGGTGGCGGAACTTGCGGGGGTGGACGTCCCGGAGGGCACGAAGCTCATCATAGTGAAGCCGGGCAGCTACGGCAAGGGCAATGTGTGGAGCAAGGAGAAGATGTTCGCCGTGATGAGCGCGTATGTTTATGAGGATTGGGAGGGAGCTGTCGCGATAGCGCGGGCAAACTTGGAAGCGGAGGGGATTGGGCACAGCGTGGCCATCCATTCGGACGACAGGGCGCATATCGAATACGCAGGGCTCAACCTGCCCGTGAGCCGGGTACTCGTAAACCAGATATGCGCGACGCAAAACGGCGGGTCGTTCGCGAACAGCCTGAACCCGACGACGACGCTGGGCTGCGGGAGCTGGGGCAATAACTCCATTTCGGAAAATCTGTTTTATACGCATTTGTACAATGTGACGCGCGTCGCGAGCGAAAAGCCCGAATGGCGCCAGCCCACCGACAGCGAAATCTGGGACGGATAGCATAGGAAATGCCAATGTAGAGTGCGACACCCCATCAACATAGTTGATGTTAGCATCATAGTTGACGTTATCATCGTAGTTGATGTTAGCATCGCAGTTGACGTTATCATCGTAGTTGACGTTATCATCGTAGTTGACGTTATCATCGTAGTTGACGTTAGCATCATAGTTGACGTTTAGCGCACCGCAACAAGGCAGGCAGGGGGAATTGCAAGGGAACTGTAAGGGGAGCTGCATATGAATCTTTTGGAACACCAGGCAAAAGAATTGTTTTCTAAATATGGGCTGCGCTTGCAAAAAAGCGCCGTTCTGACAGATGCTGAAGGGGCGACGCGGCTCGCCGAAACTGCCGGGCTGTCTTACCCGTTGGTATTGAAGGCGCAGGTCCCAGTCGGTGGGCGCGGCAAGGCTGGGGGCATCCGCATTACCGATGGACCACAGTCGTTGCGTGACACCGTCGACGCCATGTTTCGCTCGGAAATAAAAGGTTTTGCGGTAAAAAAGCTGCTGATGGAAGAAAAAGCGCATATAAAAGAAGAGTGGTATCTTTCCATTTTACTTGACCGGGATGTAAAATCGCCGCGAATCGTCTTTTCCACGTGCGGAGGTGTAGACATAGAGGAAACCGCATCAAACAATCCGGCGGCGATTGTCAGCCTGCCGATAAATCCGATGCGCGGCATCACCGATTACGCAATACAATACATCGCATCAAAAAGCGGCATCGACGAGGGCGGGCGGGACGCCCCCAACTATCTAAAAACATTGAAGGATGTTATAAATTGCCTTTACAAAATGTTTATGGAATACTCCTGCATGCTCGTGGAGATCAACCCCCTTTGCGTCGATGGGCGCGACGGGGGACTAATTGCGCTGGACGGCAAGGTGGAGATCGACGACTCGGCGCTATACCGCCTGCCAGACGTCGCCGCGTTCAGGGACGAGCTCGATACGCATCCTTTTGTGCGGGAGGCGCGCGCGCACGGGTTTGTCTACATACCGATGGAAAATACCGGCAGGGTCGCGGCGATGTCCAACGGCTCGGGCATGCTGATGAGCATGGTCGACCTGTTGAGCCAAAGCGGCGCAACGCCCGCGTGCGGGCTGGATTTGGGTGGCGGCGCCCAAAAAGAGCGCATTTCGCAAGCGGTGAGGATAGCGCTGTCCGCGCCCTCTGTGGACACTTTGTTCGTCAGCATTTTCGGGGGCATAACGCGATGCGACGAAGTTGCGGCCGGTTTAAAAGAGGCGCTTTCGAATATAAATCGCATAAATGAAATAGGCAAAACAGCTATTGTTCGAATGGAAGGCACTAACAGGGACAAAGGCATTGAAATATTGTCCGAGACGCCGGGCGTCGTGTTGGTCAACAGTCTGATTGAGGGCGTAGAAGCCGTCGCGGGGGGGCATGTGTCTTGAGCATATTGATTGATAGCTGTACCCGGCTGATTGTGCAGGGCATCACGGGACGCGAGGGGAGCTTCCATACAGAGCAAATGCTGGGGTATGGGACAAAAATAATTGGGGGCGTCACGCCCGGAAAAGGCGGGCAGGCGGTATGCGGCGTCCCGGTGTACAACACCGTCCGCGAAGCGGTGGAAGCGGCGAATGCGGCGGAAGTAGCGGCTACAGTGGAAGCTGCGAATGCGACGGAAGCCGCAGATGCAGCGGAAACGGCGCATGTGGCTGCTAACATGGTGGGCGCAGCGAGCGTCGTAGGTGCTAAAGAAGCCGCAGGTACCGAAGAAGCCGCAGATGCCATAGGTTCCGCAGGCACTGCGCTTGGTGCACCCTGCGGCGTAGACGCCAGCGTGTTGTTTGTCCCGGCGCGCTTCCTGGCGGCCAGCGTAAACGAGGCTGTCGACGCAGGCGTTCCGCTTATTATCATGATGGCCGAATATGTGCCTGTGCACGACATGATGCTCTGCTATCATACGGCAAAAGCCAGGGGCGCCCGGCTGATTGGCCCGAACTCATTCGGGATCATATCGCCCGGCAAATCCAAGGCGGGTTTCATGGATCACAGGATATTTTCGCCCGGCCCGGTCGGGATCATGAGCCGCAGCGCGACCAACTGCTATGAAACGGCGTCCATGTTGACCGCCCGGGGCATTGGGCAATCGACGTGCATCGGCGTGGGCGGGGACATTATCCCCGGCTCGACATTTGTGGATTTATTACCTGATTTTGAAAACGACCCGCAGACGCAAGCAATAGTAATGATAGGGGAAATAGGCGGCGACAGCGAAGAAGCCGCCGCTGAGTATATAAAAAACCATGTGACAAAGCCCGTCGTCGCTCTGATTGTGGGAAAAAGCGCCCCCCGGGGCGCCGTAATGGGTCATGCGGGCGCGATCGTCGGGGCAAGCGGGAAAGGCGGCGCTGAAGGCAAAGAAAAAGCGCTGCGCGCTGCGGGCTGCCACATCGCGCAAAGCACGGCGCACATAGCCGAGATACTGGCGGATTTATTGTTAATGTGTAAATGACAATGTGAAAAATGACAATGTAGGGTGCGCTGTCCTCAACGCACCGCAGCAAGACGCAACAATCATATAATATACATGTTCGGTTTATACGCTGTTGGCGCATGGCGGATAGAGTGGCGCAAGGAGGTCATATCATTGCAATCGTTTTCTAAAACACTTCTTTCGTATCCCAAAGAAATGCTGCTCGATATTTATTATGTAATGAACCAGATCAGGGAGTTTGAAGAAGCGGCGTTCCGCCTCTTCCAGGAAAACAAGCTCCGAGGCTCGATGCACTTGTACACGGGTGAGGAAGCCATTGCGGCGTCGGTCATGGCGCTGCTCGACGACAACGACTACATCACATCCACGCACAGAGGCCACGGCCACTGCATCGCCAAGAGCCGCGACCTCGGGCGCGCGTTCGCGGAGCTGATGGGCAAGGAGACCGGGTTCTGCAGGGGCCGGGGCGGTTCCATGCACATCTGCGACCTCGAAAAGGGCGACCTGGGCGCCAACGCCATAGTCGGGGGCGGCATCCCCATAGCGGTGGGCGGCGCGCTGGCGCAAAAGCTCCGGGGCGACAAATATGTCACCGTCGCGTTCTTTGGCGACGGCGCGTCCAATCAGGGGACGTTCCACGAATCTCTGAACCTGGCTTCGGTATGGAAGCTGCCGGTCGTGTTCGTCTGCGAAAACAACGGTTTCGGTATATCGGTGCCGGTGAGCCAGTCGACTTCCGTAAAGGACATTGCGGACCGCGCGGCAGGCTACGACATGCCCGGCTATTCGGTCGACGGCAACGACGTCGTCGCCATGCTCGGCGCCGCCGCGAAATGCATCGACCGGGCGCGCAATGGCGAGGGCCCGTCGCTGCTGGAGGCGAAGACCTATCGTTGGAGGGGGCATTGGACGGGCGACCCGGAGGTATACCGCACCAGGGACGATGTGGCCGCCTGGATGAGGCGATGCCCAATCAAAAAGCTGAAGACAGATATAGTGCATCACGGCGTAGCTACGGCGCCTGAATTAAAGGAACTGGAGGACAGGGCCGCCAGCGATGTCGTACGCGCGGTGGAGTTTGCGATAAACAGCCCGGAGCCCGACCCGGCAACAGTAATGGACGGCGTATTTTATGAAGGCCCATAGACGAATATAGTTCGTCCGTAAATAAACGCCTGTAGGGACGAACAGTGTTCGTCCGCAAAATAACGCCCGTAGGGACGAACAATGTTCGACCGTTAAATAACGCCCGTAGGGACAAACAGTGTTTGTCTGCAAAATAACGCCTGTAGGGACGAACAGTGTTCGTCCGATTTGAATATTAGACGAAAGGGCAAAACTGCGCCGCGAAGGCTACATATATTTTATTATCAGCCGAACAATCGGGCTGCACGCGGTTTTGCATGGCTTTTATTATGAGCGTAAAAACATACGCGCTGGCGATCCGCGATGTGCTGGCCGAAGAAATGCGCCGCGACCCTACCGTGTTCGTCATGGGCGAGGACGTGGCCGAGCAAGGGGGCATTTTCGGCTGCACCAGGGGGCTGATTGACGAATTCGGGCCCGAGCGCGTCCGCAACACACCCATCTCCGAAAACACGTTCGTTGGCGCAGGGGTCGGCGCGGCGAGTGCGGGCATGCGGCCGGTCGTGGAGTTGATGTACATGGATTTCATGTACCTGAGCATGGATCAGATTTTGAATCAAGCGGCCAAGATGCGGTATATGTTCGGCGGCAAGGTGAAAGTGCCGCTGGTCGTGCGCGGGCAGCAGGGCATTGGCCGGGGCAATGCCGGGCAGCACTCCCAATCCGTCGAATCGCTGCTCATGCACATACCCGGCATCAAGGTGGCCTGCCCGTCTACGCCAGCCGACGCGGCGGGGTTGCTCCGCACGGCGATCCGCGACGAAAACCCGGTGGTGTTTGTGGAGCATAAGGCATTATACGCCACGAAGGGCGAGGTGCCGGACGACAAGGACTACACGGTGCCTTTTGGACAGTGCAATGTCGCTCGCGAGGGCAAGGATGTCACCATCGTTGGTAGCTTGCTTTATCTGGGCAGATCGCTGGAGGCTGCGGAGATATTGAAAGGGGAAGGCATAGATGCCGAGGTCATAGACCCGCGCACCCTTGTCCCGCTGGATATCGACACTATTGTGGAATCCGTAAAGAAAACCGGAAGGCTCATCACCGTTCATGAAGCGCACCGGACGATGGGCTTTGGTACGGAGATAGCGGCTGCAGTCACGGAAATGGCTTTCGGCTACCTGGACGCGCCGCCGGTTCGGCTAGGTTCCAAGATGTGCACGTTGCCCTTTAACCTCGGCCTCGAAAACGCGGTTGTGCCGCAGGTGGACGATATCGTGGCCGCCGCCAAAGCGTTGTTGTATATTGAATGATAATTATTGAAAGGCATGGCCTATTTATATGGCGGATAAAATCATTATGCCCAAACAGGGGCTGCAAATGACCGAGGGGCTAATCACCCCGTGGCTTGCGGGCGAAGGCGACGCGGTCAGGGCGGGC
>WRLR01000130.1 GCA_009777515.1 Oscillospiraceae bacterium
TCCAGCGTCGACCCGGAGATGCATGAAGCGGCCATTATCGACGGCGCCTCCATATGGAAGCGCGTCATACACATCGACCTGCCGACCATTGCGCCGACCGTCGTGATAATGATGATATTCGCCATCGGCGGGCTGATGAGCGGCGTGTCGTTGGAAAAGACGCTGCTGATGCAAAACGCGCTGAATCTGCCGGTTTCGGAGGTGCTGTCATCCTACGTCTACCGGATCGGCATCATGTCCGGCACGCCCGATTTTTCGTTCGGCACGGCTGTCGGGCTGTTCCAGACGATTGTGTCGCTTATGCTGATAACGCTGTCTAATTTTTTGGCGAGGCGCATATCGGGGTCGGGGCTGTTTTAAATCAAGGGTGTTTTTAAGGGGAGATTATTTTGTCTACGAATAATGCAACGCTCGTCATTGCGTCAAAGAAGCGCTCAACATTCGGGAAACTATCATTTTCCGATAAAGCGTTTCACATCATCAACTACACGCTCACTATTTCATTTACGCTGATCGTGCTGTACCCGCTGCTGTGGGCGCTCAGCGCGTCGTTCAGCTCCAGCGAGGCGATCATCCGGGGCAACGTGTGGCTCTGGCCCGTCAACCCGACTGTCGTCGCATACAAGGCGGCCTTTTCCAGGCCGGCGCTGATCACAGGCTTCTTCAACTCCGTGTTCTACACGGCGGGCAGCATTTGCGTGACGGTTCCGCTGATCCTTATCAGCGCCTACCCGATGTCGCGGCGCGACCTGCCGGGCAGGTATATCTTCATCATTTTCTTTACCATCACGATGTTCTTCGGCGGCGGCATGATCCCCAACTATCTGCTGATACGCAGCCTGGGTATGATGAACACCCCGCTAGCGGTCATCGTCCCCTTCTCGTTCTCCTGTTACAATATGATCATCGCGCGCACCTATTTTTACTCCAACATCCCCGACGAGTTGTTGGAGGCGGCGAAAATGGACGGCTGCGGCGACGTGTATTTCTTTTTGAGCGTCGTGGTCCCGCTCTCAAAGCCATTGATCGCCGTCATGGTACTTTTTTGCGCGGTGGGCAATTGGAACAGCTACATGAACAACCTGCTGTATTTTACGGACACAAAGCTATTCGGCTTGCAGATGGTGCTTCGCGAGCTGTTGTTCGCCCTCACCATGACGCAGGAGCAAAAGGACATGATGGACCCCGACCGGCTTGCCGCCATGGAGGACGTCAGCCGCCTGCTGAAGTTCTCGGTCATATACATCGGCGCCGCGCCCATGCTGATACTGTACCCGTTCATACAGAAGTTCTTCGTCAAGGGCGTCATGATAGGGGCGATAAAGGGTTGACGAAACTGTCTTACTTTAGCAATGCGTAACAAAAAATAAATACGATATTACAGGAGGGAAACACGTGAATTTCAAAAGGATACTGACGTTCCTTGTCGCGCTGGCAATGCTGGCCGGCGTCTTCGCGGGATGCGCCCCCGGCGGGCAGCCTGCGGCGACGACCGCGGCGGCGACCACCGCGGCGGCGACGACTGCGGCTGCGACAACGGCTGCGGCGACGACAGCAGCCCCGACCGAAGCCGCGATAACCGACGGCGGCACGGAGTACATGACGGGCCCCGGCATCTTGCCGATAGTCAGGGAAGGCTACGACATCACGCTGACGATGCTGCGCGGCACCAACGCCAACATCCCGGATCCGTCGTATGGGGAGAATGTGTTTACAACATACCTTGTCGACAGAACCGGCGTTATGCTGGACTTCGTCACCGCGCCTGAAGCCGACGGCGGCGTTATCACCAAGTTCAACCTGCTGATGAATTCGGGCGACTACCCGGATCTTATCAAGCTGGCTTGGCAGGGCCCCCCGCGCGACATCATGGCGTACTGGTCCGCCAACGGCGCGTTCGTGCCGCTGGACGAGCATATCGAGAAGTACGGCGAGCGCACCAAGTATTATCTGGAACAGTACCCGCAGATGAGGATGTATATCAGCGGCGGCGACGGCAAGATTTACGGCATGCCGAACCTGAACGAGTGCCTGCACTGCGACGTGCAGAACCGCTTCTTCATCTATCAGCCGTTCCGCGTGGCGCTGGGCATGGACATGCCGACCACGCTGGACGAGTACCTGACATACCTTAGGCGCGTGCGGGACGAGAACCCGAACGGCAGCGGCAAGAACGACGAAATCCCGCTGTGCATGCGCTCGTCCAACCTGCAGGCACTGAAATACGCCGTCATGGGCTCGTACATGCCGGTGGCGGTGCTGGACTACAGCCTGACCCCCATCGACGGCGTCATCCAGATGCAGTACTTGAACCCGATGATGAAGGACGTGCTTGAATACATCAATGTGCTGTACGAGGAAGAGCTGTTCAACCGCGACGCCTTCACGATCACGGACGACGACTTCCGGGCGTACGGCGACTTCCCCGACTACAACATCATCGCCTCGCAGTGCAGCAACCAGAAGAACAACCCATACATGAGGGGCTCCAACGAAGAGTCGTGGATGCGCTACGCCGAGACCGAGGCTGTCCCGCAGCTCAGGGGCCCGGAAGGCGTGGCATATATGCCGCGCAGGGGCGACCTTGACATCATCCCAGGCATGTTCGTCACCGACAAGTGCGAGTATCCGGACGTAGCCGTGCGATTGATCGATGAGTTCTATGACGACGACGTTTCCCGGTGGTGCACCTCAGGCCCGTATGGAGAGTGGTGGGAATACGCGGACGAAGGCTCGCTGGGGCTGGACGGCAGACCTGCGAAGTACAAGGGCGTAATGCAGGATTACGACAAGCCGATCAATACATGCTGGTACGAGAACTATATAGTAATGCGCCCCTCGTCCTACCGGCTGGCGCAACAGGCCGACGGCCGCGAAGTGGTCATGAAGTCGATAGAGACCAGGGACCGCGCGGACATCGCCGAGGCCAGGAATTATCAGTCCTTGAACGAGCTGCACAACTACCACGACGCGAACCTACAGCTTGAGGATGGGATGCCCGACGAATTCCTGCTGCCGCCGCTGGTGTTCCCGGAGGAAGTGGCGCTGAGGATTGGCGAGATCAAGGCCGTGCTGGGCAGCTACATCGACCAGACGCACGTCGCGTTCATCTCCGGCGAGCGCAGCTTCGACACATGGGACGCGTATGTTAAGGAAATGAACGACATGGGCGCCGCCGAGCTGGTGGACATCTACAACGAGCGCCTGCGCACCCAGTTCCCCGACCGCGCAAAGCAGTAAACGAGTCGGATATTTACGTACGGTGGGGGCTTGCCCCCGCCGCCGTACCTTTAGATATGCAACCGCTTAATATTAGGCGCCGTCGCCGCGGCACGGCACGGCGCCTTGTTATATTGTGAAATTTATTGATGCTTTTACAAAATTCTTCCTGGGGGTTTACTTATATGTACAATTTTCAAATGCGATCACAGGAATTGGCGTATGACGAAAACGACTGCCGATATTGGAAGCCAGTCGTAAAAAACGCGTCGTACGCTCCGTCCGAACTGGCGATTGTCCTCGTGGACATGTGGGACGCGCATTGGGCAAAGGGCGCGTCGATGCGCGCGGCGGAGCTGGCGCTGCGGGTGGACCCCGTGGTGCGGCGCGCGCGGGATGACGGGATATTTATCGTGCACGGCCCGTCCGATTTGATGGATTTCTATACCGATTCGCCCGCCCGCAAGCGCGCCCTGGACATCGAAATCGTAGCGCCTGCCAAACCCGTCGAAATCCCGGACTACCCGCTGGCTACGGATCAGGTCGGCGGCGGCAGCGACACGCGCGACGAGCTCGCGCCCAATACCATCGTGTGGACGCGCCAGTCCCCGTCCATATTCATCGACGAGGACAGGGACATCATCGCCCAGGAGGGGGACATCGTCTATTCGCATTTCATGAAGCGCGGCATCAAGCTGGCGATCTATATCGGCATACACACCAACATGTGCATTCTGCACCGCAGCTTCGCCATTAAAGCAATGCTCCGCCGGGGCATGGACGTAGCGCTGGTGCGCGACTTGACGGACGCTATGTACGACCCCGCGAGGCCCCCATATGTCAGCCACGCCGAAGGCACAGCCCTGGTGATAAGCTTCATTGAAAAATTCTACTGCCCGACCATAGGCAGCGACGAACTGACGCTATAGAATTGATACCCCGAGACAATCCTTATACTATATAGTGTTCACGACGGGTGCCGCCACCAGCATGGCACGAAAGTATGGAGTCGTGGACACTATCGCGACGCAACGCGGCGCGCGGGCGCTTCGCGCCCGTAAAGTGAGGGGAACCGCGCTTCCCCGAACCGACGACTTTCATAATAGTTGCAAAAAAATAATATAATATGTAGAGCTCATTAATATATTTATAGAATAAGGCCTTTAATATCGCTGTGAAACGTAAACGAAAAAAAGCTTCGGCAATTGTGACAATCTGTGTTTCAAACAGGGGGCAGCCGCGCTATGCGGGGCCGATTAATGAGCTGCCGGTAGGCGAGGGCGTGCTAATCGCAAAAAGTATTGAGTTCTACGACGATCCGGAGCCATGCTTCATCCACCGCTCCGCCGTGCAGGCGCGGCTGTACGCGGAGCTGCAGCAATGGCTCGAAAGCTTGTACGGCGCGATGGACGAATACAGCGTGGATATTTCGGATATGCCGCCTAATATTGTTGATTATTTTTTTAACTGCACATTATAAATTTACAAACCGATTTGGAAATATAATGACTAATCGCAGCATAAAAATACTAATGATAATTGTTACTATATTTATATTGGCATTGGCCTTGCAGTTTTCCAGCTATTGTGAGGAAAGCGCACCCAACGCTGCTGCTGTAGCTGCCGCCGCTTACGCACCAACCAACGCACTAGCCGCCGTAGTCACCTCACCCACCGTCGCCGCCGCACCCGCCAATGCCTCTGCCCACGGGGAGCCGCTGGCCGTCCATTACTTCTATTTAAATGTCTGCGCGTCCTGCGACGAGCATGAGGAGTTCCTCCAAAATTTCGAGTCGCTCACCGGTATTTCCCGACACACCCCCAACCTTGATATAAATACATATAATATATACACCCCGGACGGCAACCAAAAATTCAAACAAATAACGGAGGAGCTCGGGCTGGACGCGGATACGCTGTCCGTCCCGCTCCTGCTGGTCGGCGACAGGCTGGTGGGCTCGTCGGAAATAAATGCATATCTGGAGAAAGACGAATTTACAGACGCGTTGCCCAACCCGGAGTTCACCGTCCCACCGGGCGCGTCGGGCGTCGTCTATTTTTATGCGCCGGGGTGCTCCGACTGCGAAAGGGCGCAAAAGACATTGGACGCCCTCCCCCAGTCCGTTGTCGTTGCTGCAGGGGAATCGCCCGTCCACGTGATGAAGGTGTCGGTTGGCGACAGTTGGGGGCTTTCGCTTTTCCGCACATATTGCGATATGTACGAGATTCCGATGGAAAGGCAAAAAGTGCCTGCGGTATTTGTGGGATATAACGCATATATGAGTGTTTCCGAGATTGAAGGCACGGAGGCCGCGCTCCTGGCGGGTGACGGCAGGAACACGCCTTACCTTAAAGCGGACGCAAGGCTGGGTAGCTATGGCAGCGGCGGCAGCCAGGGCAGCGGCGGCAGCCAGGGCAGCGGCGGCAGCCAGGGCAGCAACGGCAGCCAGGGCAGCAACGGCAGCCAGGGTGGCCTTGGCAGCAGCGGCAACCTTAACAGCATAGGCGGCTTTGGCGCGCTGGGCGCGCTGCTCACGGGCTTTGTCAACGGGCTGAACCCCTGTTCCATTTCCATGCTGCTGATGTTGCTCTCATTGCTGGCCGCAAAAAGCAAATTGCTGATATCAGTGGGGGCGACGTTCCTGCTCGGCAAGTTTGTTGGCTTCATGCTACTCGGTACGGTTCTGTACAGTTCGCTGAGCTCGCTGCACCTGACCGGTGTGCGTACGGCGCTGAACGCTATATTGGTCGTTTTCGCCGCCGTCATGATACTCCTGAATGCCAACGACATCCTCGCCGCAAAGCGGAGCGACTACAAAAACATCAGGCTCCAGTTGCCAAGGGGCCTGCGAAAAATGAACCACGAAATCATCAAGAAAACCGCAGCGATTGAGTCGCCCGCAGTGCTCGCAGTCGCCGGTGCGGCGCTGGGCTTTATCGTTTCCACTGGCGAGTTCCTATGCACAGGGCAGATTTACCTCGCGATGATAGTCAGCACGATCAACGCCGGCACTGCCATGTCCAGCGCCGCGCTTATGCTGCTGACGCTGTACTCGCTCGCGTTCGTGACGCCCCCGGCCATATTGATCGCACTGGTCGGCAGGGGGGGCAAAATATTCAGCGTGAGCGAATTTTTCCGAAAGAACCTCATGTGGATAAAGCTGGTGAACATTATCGTATTTACCGCCGTTATCGTTTTCGTGTTTATTTAATATACTGCCTCTGAAACGAGATTGCGGGTCAAAGGCTGAAACGGTACAGTTCTCTTCAATCCCATTAACCACTTTGTTTGAATCTCTCGTATCCAAATGCGGCGAGAAATATCATAAATCATTATCTCTTTCTTTCTCAAAAAGCTTGTACTCTATTGGGTTAGTTCCTTTTTTGTCCACATAGTCAATCTTTTCTACATACCATCACAGCATGGTTAGCAAATCCCGTACAGGATTTACTTGCATACATATAGTCAACAAGTTCCTCCCATGATTCTTTTTTATCCGTCGTTAAGCTGTACATTTCGGGAGTGATGATAAAATCGACGCCCAAATTTTCAATCACAGACAATCCGTGACGCTCTGCCATTTCTTCCATTTCTTCCGGCATGGTAAACCAATAAATATTATCGCGGCTGTCGTCTATTCCATCTCTAAGGATAGATTGATTTTTTTGTTGGTTTGGATATTTATCCGGTTCTTTAAGGCAACCACCGAGATAAACGCCTATTTTGTTTATATAAGCAAACATGACAATACCGCCGTTTTTACATAATCGTTTGCTTTCCGTAAAAACGATTTCCCTTTCAGATGGGGGAAGATGATATACTGGTCCGAAAGATAAAACAACATCGAAACTTTGACCGTCAAGCACATTCAAGTTAGTCGCGTCTCCAACTATGCCGGTTAAATTCGTTAACTTCATTTTTTCTATCTTGGCATTGAACAAATCAATATTTCCGGGCGTAATGTCAAGCCCGGTATATTTCAAGCATTTATCAGCAAGGTAAATGCCGTAATAACCTGTACCGCAACCGACCTCTAAAACGCTCGTTTCCCTTGTTATGTACTTCTCAAGAATACGTTTTGTGTACTTGTATTCCATGATGTAGTCGGCTCTATCGCCAGAGCTTCGGTTTTCCTCGCGTTGCCCGTCGCCGTATCGAGCGATTATTTTTTTTGCATTTGATGCCATCATTCTGTACCTCCGTTATTTTTTCACTTCGGGTCAACTTGACCTAAAGTGAATATATACTCATTCGCCATGATATTTCCATGCCCGCATATCCGTTGTTTTAAACGACGCTTTCCACACATAAAACGCAGTATGGTATTTGCCGAACAAGCATTTTTCTTCTACACAAATAAAACCCAAACGGTCATATATCGCGCGGACTTTTTCCCTGAATTGGTGAGTGTCGAGCCTGACTTCGTTTATGTTCAATCTTATCGCTTGTGTTTTGGCAAAGTTTATCAATGCCTCTGAAACACCCATTTTCGCCCCGCAACGCTTAACTGCCAGTTTATGAATGAACAGGGACTTGCCTTTTTCAATATCAGCCCAAAACGCAGGGTCATTGTCGATTAATGCCATGCAGCCGACAGGATTGTTGTCAATGTACGCTATATAAAAGTCGTTTATTTGAAAATTTTTTGATAAGCCCTGCCATGTCACCCATTCCCGCTGCCATAGAGATTGTCCGATAGAATCAAGAAAATCTACAACGTCAAACATTATATTTTCGATAACGGGTATATCATTTTCCTGTGCTTGTTTAATAATTATGTTGGTCATGTGTTCCACTCCATATATCCAACCGTAAACGGCAAATGCTCAAATGTTTTTGTCCCCGTGTGGATAATAGCCATCTTTGATTTTACTTTCCAATCGTTCGTTTGTGATGAAACTGGTATGACCGGGGCAATTTTTCCGCGTTAGACCAAAATCCTGCGCCACCGTCGCAAAACTTCGGCGAATTACATCGGCAGATTCGGGTAGATGCTCAGCGGCCATTGGCTGGATATTTATTCCTTGTCTCTCCTTGTAAAACTCTCTTGAAAAATGTCGCGAAACCGTCGTCACCTTCGGCAAGTTTCTTCGTGCGGTCGTCCATATCGTAATAATACTTACCGCTCTTTATATCCACAGACAAGCTATCAATCGGAAAACCTTCGTTGCGTTTTTTATGCGGTTTTGCCACGATTAAAAACCGTTCACTGGCAATATCATCGCCCATATGCTCGTAAACTTGCGCATCATCAAGCACAAGGCAGATAGCGTGCTGATACCTTGCCGTTATGCTCCCGCCAAATTCGGTGGCGAGTGAAGAAAAATACGCAATCGCTTCTTCATCGTTAAGCTCACGCCCTCCAACGCTCCGAACGTGTGCGCCTGGTTGTCGAGCGTTGTCAAGACCGTCGATATAAAGCCCACTGTCGCAGGAGAATACAGGTTGACGCAATTCACGATAATACGCCAAAGCCTTGATTTTAGCGTTTTCAATGGGAGTTTTGCCACTTTCGTCGATTTCGAGTTTCGGTGCGTTCACATCCGAAAGGCTTAAAATCTCAATACCGAGCGGTTCTGTGTGTTTTTTCATAAAGTCTATTTTCGCCTTGTTTGTTGTTCCATAGATTAACTTCATAACACATTTTCCTCCAACCATTTCGCCACGCTGTCGTTGTTGTTGGTTTCGCAAATATGATTAGCAACAGCTTTACACTCATTTATAGCAATCCAAAAATCATTTCCGTTTTTTATTTGTTTCGAAAAATGTTTATACGCGTTCCATTCCAATGCTTATTCTTTTTCGATTGCCGTATGTTCAACCCATGCCGGACGGAATCCACTTTTGATAGCATTTCGTACCGAGCCGAGATTTGACCATGCACAGCAATAAAACGGAACTTTTTCTCTATTGAGAACCTCAACAACCAATCGGGAAGTCAACGAGGCGGCGATACCCTGTCGGCGGTACTCCGGCAAAACGTCAATTACAATTTGCCACATGGTATCGCAATCAGCGGAGCAACCGGAGAGACCGAATAATTTATCGCCATCATATGCTCCAATTCCAAGCATATCCAAGCGTTTACGGTTTTCAGCTTGAGATAACGCATTGCTCCATTGCGGCAATTAAATTCCGGTAAAATCATTCGGTTCTAATATCCGTGTTTCATATTTGCACGATAATTCCTGTAGGGCATCAACATCCGGTAGCCAGTATTCAGCTTGATAACATGGTAAAAATCTATATTTTGGAAATTCATTTGTCAAGTGGTGTATCTGCGGCATTTCAAAACAACCACAATGACCACAACCACAATGAACGGTACTCTGACGTATGTTCATCTGTTTGACACTGTTTTCCTGCCGCAATTTGTCGGTGATATAAGTTCGCCGTATATAGTATATAATATAAAAAAACGAGGAGGCGTCGTTATGGGCAAAATGAAACTGGGACTGGTACAGGTCGACAATCGCGGCACGCAGGGCTGCAGCGTCGAGCAGAAGCTCGATCATTTATACGGGCTGGGCGAGGCGTGCCTTTCGGAGGGCGCCGATCTGGTGTTTTTCCCGGAAGCGTACCAGTATGTCGGGGCGCCGAGGGAGTCCGCCGGCAACGAATACTTCGCGGCCACAGCGGCGAAATGGAAAGAGCGCTGCGCGGGGCTGGCCCGGCAGTACCGCGCCTATGTCGCCCCGTGGGACTACGAAGTGGCGGCAGATGGGAAAAAGTACAATTCCACATACATCCTCGACAGAGGCGGCGCGGAGATTGGCCGCTACCGCAAGGTGCATCTTACGCACGGAGAGCTGGTAAACGCAAAGCTGACGCCGGGCAACGATTTTCCGGTGTTTGATTTGGACTTTGGTCGCGTCGGCGTCATGATCTGCTTTGACAACTATTTCCCGGAGTGCGCCCGCATACTCGGGTTGCGCGGGGCGGAGCTGATCCTGTACCCATTGTACGGCGACACGCTGACCCCGCAGTGGGACATCAAAATGATGGCTCGCGCTATAGACAACCAACTGTATGTCGCGCCATGCCAGCTAGACGACAAGTACAATATCGCATATACGGGCCTCATAAATCCGTGGGGCAAAGTCGTGTGCTCGCTGGACGCGTCGTCGTCGCACCAGGTTGTGGAAATCGAGCTTGGCAGGCAGGTGATTACGTCCACCAACGGGCAGCCGCAGTTGTATCATGAATATATCGGGCGCTACCTCGAAAAGGTGCGCAACATCGCCATTGGCAACGCCGCTTACGGTACGCTCCTCGAAAAATCATCAAGCGAATGGAGCTGGGAGGAAATATATGACGGCAACCCGCCAAAACCGAGGCAATAAATGTTTAGATTTATGATTGTTGATTATATGATTATAAGATTTATGATTTTGATTAAATGGTTTCTATAGAGTATTAAGAAAGGCGATTTGCGCAATGAAAAATAGTGTTAATAATGATAAAGGTAACATGTATCTTATAAAGAACATGGACATTGAATATAAACCGTTTGACAGACACGTAAATGATTTAATCGCAAACAGCCGGAACGCATACAAGGGCATGGTGGCGGAGGATGGCGACGGGGCGCTGGGCAGGTGGCTTGGCAAGGAGACGCGCGACGATGTCTCCCTGCACAGCATGGAATCAGACGCAAACGTACGCTTTAGCGGGCCGGGCGCGCTGACGGTGGCCGGGGCGGACGAGGCAGAACGGGAAGGCAGGCCCTGTTTGAAGCTCACATGCCCGACCGCGCTGCCGGAGGTTTCGAAAAACCAGCGGAGCTACGCCCATGCGGCGCTGTCGTTCGACTGCGGCAGCAGGGATATGCGCATGTACAACCGCATATCGTTTTGGGTGCGCCCCGATTGCCCCGGTTACCGCAATGTCTGGATATCTGTCACAATCAACAACCAGGGCGCGGTGTCGTATCCCAGGGCAA
>WRLR01000131.1 GCA_009777515.1 Oscillospiraceae bacterium
CAGATGCCTCAAAGCCCTCCTTGTGCGCGGCGATTCCCTCGAACGCGTCGGCCAGCGGGGCAAAATCCTTAAACAGATTCTTCGCTTCCACATACTCGCCCCAATGCCATATATGCCCACTGCCCGCCGCCCCCGCGAACAGGGCGGGGTAGGTGACGTCGTAAAATATGCGCCCCTTGTGGTCGCACTGATAAAAACGGAAGGGGCCCACATGCCGGTCGTTGACGCCCCCCGTCTCCGTCAATATGCATGGCTTGTCCATGCGCCGGGAGCGCTCCACCGCCTCGATGGAAAAGGCTACGGGGTCGCTGTGGCAAATGTCCATCGGCGCGCCCTGGTCCAAGTATCGGTGCACCTGTTGGAATTCCATCTCCGGCATGTCCCGGAACGCATCCTGTCTCTCCTGCTTCCATTCCTCGTCGAAGCTACCGAGGGAGTTCACCGTCAGGTTATGGGGCGATAGAGCCTTGACGCGGGGCAGCATCTTTTTCGTAAAAGCAGCCACCGCTTCAAACGAGCCGTTGCCGCAGTCGATTTCGTTCCACAGCTCCCAGGCGAAAACCACCGGGTCGTCATGGTAGCGATCAATATACGGGGCGACGTCCTGCAGCCAGCGCTCGTTCCACTTCTCGCTTTGGAACCATTCGTTTTCATCTGTCAACTGCAGCCCAGTGTCCGGGTTCACATAGCGCTTGAAGGCGAAATGACCGCTGTCAGAAAACGTGCGCCAATGCTCGAAACACAGCTTCACACGTACGCCGGCGGCGCGGGCCAGCGCCATCACCGCGTCGAAGCGCTCCAGCGCTATCAGGTCGTGCACCCCCATTATTTCGGTGCGCGCTTGGGTATAGTGGTTGGACAGCCATATGCGGCAGTAGTTGGCGCCCGCTGCCTTAAGCTCCGCGAACCAGCGCCTCCACTGGATTAGGCCCGTCGTAGCTGTGCGCTGCGAGGCTTTGAAGTGGTCCATCCCGGCGGGCAGGCGGTCGTAGCCGCAGCCCACCAGGTTGAGCCCGATAGGTAGGTACCCGCCGCCGCACGAGAGCGCAAAATAGCGGGGGTCAATATCGCTGACGACGACATAGCCGGGCAGCCCCGCGTCCTCCGCCTCAAACGGGATACAGGCCACCTCGCCGCCGCCGGCGTCATATGCCCGGAACTCGTACGCCCCGGCGGCGTGCGCCGTGTAGCGCGCCTCGCGCACAGGCGCGCCGTCCGGATTTACGGTTTCGTAACCATGGTAGTCGTAGGCAAACGCCACGGGTTGCCGCGCAAACACAGGCACGCCCTCCGCGCCCCCGCCGGGCAGGGCCACCTCGGCTCGCGCCGCGCCTGCCGGTACCGTAAATGATATACGGCCATATACTTGGGTTTTCAACATGGCATCTGTCCTCCAATAATAAATACATTAGGCGATTGTAAAAGCCGATATATTACGGGCGAACACTGCTCGCCCTTACAACATTTGTATATATGCGAAATCGGCTACCCATGTTCGCCCTACAACATTATGTATATATATCGGCTGCACGGCTGCCCATGTTCGCCCTACAACATTTGTATGTATGTGAAATCGGCTGCCCATGTTCGCCCCTACAACATTTTGAATATATGCGAAATCAGTTGTACGGCTGCCCGGCTGCCCGGCTGCACGGTCACCCATATGAATGGGCGTACATTGTGCGTCCGCGACTTTTACAATCGCCTTATAAATTATATGGCATTATATGGCAGCGTCAGTTGTAGTATTCGGCCAAAAACACGTCCATTTGCTTCACGACTTCCTCCAGGACGGCGGCGCGCCCAGCCGATTCGTACAACGCGTCCACGTCCCAAATGGCTGACTCCCAGTTGGGCTCGAACCCGAAATCGAATATCTGCGAATACCGTTGGGACAGCTCCGTCATCGCCGCGACTTCGTTTTTATAATCCGTATCGTTGAACAGGAAATACGGCGCCGCGACGTCCACCGTCCGCCTTTGGAACGACGTGAAGATTTCGTGCCAGTTGGGCCATTCGTTGATGTCTCTGCGCTTCATCTCTTCCGTCGTGAAGCCCCACGTGGAGTATGAGCCGTAGTCGCCCGCGTTGGGGCCCCTGTCCGACAGGCCGGGGCCTGCGTCGATCCAGTGCTTGCCCTCAATGCCATTCATCATCAGGTCGTAGCACTCCTGGTCGAAGCGGATGAGGTCGAGCCACATCAGGGAGCGCTCCAACTGATTGCTCCTCGCGTGGACGCCCATGCCGTTCCCCAGGAAGCTGGTGCGGACGATGGCGGCGTCCGGGCTATTGAATGTGGAATCATAAATCTCCGGCTCCCATTCCGGGTTGTTGTCCTGCACGCGCCTCGCAGCGTTTATCATCGTCCCGACATTGTGCAGCGCCGCGCCGGAGCGCCCGTTGATGAACGCGTCGTCCATGCGCACCTCGTTGTTCAGAGCGCTCCGCGACCAGTACCCCCGGTTGTTGAAGTCCACCATCTTTGCCAGGTACTCCTTGTATTCCGGGATCTCGATGGTCTTCACCAGCGTCGGGTGGGTGTCCGTGGTCTTATAGCTATAGCCGGTCACCGCCGATGAGCGGTAGTTGTACAGATCGTAAAACCACAGCGTGCCGTTGACCCACCTGTCGAACTCGGCGCCGCCGTCAAAGGCCATCATGCCGGCTTCGTTGTTGGCGATCTGGTCCAGGTACTCCTCGAAGTCGTCCAGCGAAGCCAGTTCGGGCATCCCGTATTTTTTACGCAAATCGCCCCGGATCAATATGCCCAGCGTATTAAACTCCTCTTGGGTGTTGGGGATCATATAAATCTTCCCGTTGATGCGCGCCTGCCTCCATGCGGCCTCCGGCACTTTTTCGTATAGGTTGGGCGCGTGCGCGGCGAGCAGGTCCATGGTGATCTCGTGGAAGCCGCCGCTCATAGCCATTTGCGCGTAAAAGCTCCAGTTGGACGTGAAGATCATGTCGAAATCCTCGCCCGAGGCGAATATCAAAGGGTAGCGCGTGTTGAAGTCCGCCCATGAAATGAGCTTGCGGTCCATGGTCGTGTTGATCAGCTCGCTTGTCTTCGCGTTCAGCACATTGATGACTTCCTGGTCGTCGACGGAGCCATCGCCCAAATAGTAGATGGTCAGCACGACCGGGTCCAGGCCGTCGGCCGCGCCGGCGGTAGCGGCGGCGGTCGTGGCGGCTGCGGCAGTCGTTGTGGCGGCTGCGGCGGCTGTCGTTGCTGCTGCGGCTGCGGTCGTGGCGTCTGCAGCGTCGTCTGCGTCGTTCGCGTCGCCCTCATCGTCATCTGCGTCTGCGGCGCCTTCCGCAGCAGCGGTAGTGGCCTCGGCTGCGGCTGCGGCTGTTGTGGTGGCTGCCGGCGCTGGGGACGGCGTGGTTTGCCCGCACCCAGCGATAAACGAGAGCATGAGCGCGACGGCGAGTAGCATTGCGATGTGTTTGGTCTTAAGCATTAGATTCCTCCGTTTAGATTTATATTTTGTATATCATTGAAAACGCATCCGCCTTATCCTTTGACGGCGCCGATGGTGATGCCCCGGATGAAGTATCGCTGCACGAACGGGTACGCGAAGATGATCGGCCCCGTCGCCGCGACAGTCATGACCAGCTTGAACCCTTCGGAAGGCATCTGCGGCAGTGGGATATTGGCGTGCTGCGCCGCCTGTACCGCGAAATTCATGGAGTTGAGCACGCGGTGCAGGTAATACTGCAGCGGGTAAAAGCTCTCCGTATCTATAAACAGCAAGGTGTTGAACCATTCGTTCCAATAGCCCAGCGAAATAAACAACCCAATGGTGGCCAGGGCCGGGACGGACAGTGGCAGCACAATATTTATGTACATGCGAAAATCATTGGCGCCGTCCATCTTGGCGGACTCCAGCAAGGAGTCGGGGATCGATTTCATGAAGTTGCGCATTATCAGTATGTACCACACGCTGAACAGGCCGGGCAGCAACAATATCAGCGGGTTGTCCTTCAAGTTCAGGTACCGCACTATTAAAATGTACCAAGGGACAAGGCCGCCGGAAAACAGGGTGGTGAAGAAAAAGAAAAACGCGAACTGGTTGCGCCACGGGAAATCCTTCCGAAACAAAACATATGACGTCATGCTGGTCAAAAACAGGCCGAGCGCGCACCCCACGAGGGTGAGGGTCGCGGTCACGCCATATGCGCGCAGCAGCGAGTCCGGCGATTTGAAAAGGATGCCATAGGCTTCAAACGATATGTCTTTTGGAATAATCCGGTAGCCGTCCACAAATATGGACCGCTCCGCCGTCATGGAACCGGATAAAATCATCACAAAAGGCAACAGGCATACGATGCCAAAAAATGTAACCCAAATAAAGGCAATGACATTGAACCCAATCTTGTCCTTACCCATCCGTATGCCGGTATTGGTCTTTTTCCGCATCAATGGATCAACAACTATATCTGACATTCAAATCTCCCCTCCTTTCTATAGCTCGCATGTCCACATCTCGACTATCCATAGCTAAAATGTCCACATCTCGAATATCCATAGCAAAACATCCATAGCTAGAACAGCGCATAGTCTGGCGCCAGTTTGCGTACCAGCCCATTAACTGTGAGAATCGTGACAAGATTGAACACCGACTGGTACGCCCCTATCGCCGCCGACATGCCGAACTCGTGGGACTGTATAAGCGACCTGAACACAAACGTGTCGATTATGTCCGTCATGTCGTACAGCAGGCCGTTCCTGCCTACCACATTGAAAAACATACCGAAATCGCCCCGGAAAATATTGCTCACCGAAAGCAGGAGCAATGTGACGACTGTGGGCTTCAGGGAAGGCAACGTGATGACGCGAATTTTGGTGAAAATGTTCGCCCCGTCGATGTCTGCTGCTTCGTATATCTCCTGGTCGATGCCCATGATGGCCGCCAGGTATAAAATCGTGCCGTACCCGATGTCCTTCCATACCCGCAGGACGACCAGCACCAGCGGCCATACCTTCGGGGTCCCGTACGCGTTCACGGGCTCCGCCCCAAGGCTGCGGAGCATCGTGTTCAGCGCGCCGAACTCATAGTTTAGGATGCTGTACACAAACGCGCCGCCCACCACCCAGGATATGAAATAGGGGAGGAACATGGCTGACTGCATGAATTTTTTGTATTTGCGGCTGATCATCTCCGCAAGCATGATGCCGGTGGACACCTGGAGCACCGTGTTGGTCGCAATGAACGCCAGATTGTATAAAATCGTGTTGCGGGTAATGCGAAACGCGTTGCCGGAGATGAAGAAGAAACGAAAATTTTCCAAGCCGTTCCACGGCGAGCCAAAAATGCCGCCCTCAAATGTGAAACGCTTGAACGCCATGATAATACCCGGCATGGGCAAATATGAAAAAATCAGGAAAAAAACTACGGCAGGGGTTATCATTAGCAGCAGCACCCGGTTGTTCCACACCTTTGTGAGGAACGACTGCTTCGTGCGGATAGCGCGCGCGCCCGATGTCATTCATTCACCTCGCTTTTAGTATTTTCTGTATATTCTGTATATATTGTTGCATATAACGATTTCGAAAATTTTTATATTTATTAAGTAACGATAGTAAACAATGTCAAGATGAACATAGTAGCATTCTACATAAAGGCTGTCAAGAAATAGCGCGATGTTATAGTTTATGCATATATATTGAGCGTTACTGTTCACACCCCGTCGTAAAGCAAGGGTGTGGACAGTAACCGCGACGCCGAAAGGCGTCGTGCGAGCGCATCGCGCTCGTGAGGCGGGGAAAATCGCATTTTACCCGCCGATTTAAATAAAAATATGAACTCTGTATCGGTTAGGTGTGAACTGTTACTATTAAGCCATTTGTAAAGCGCCCGCAGTCATTGACAATAAAAGGCTTTGCGTGTTATGATAGGCGGGCATCCGCTCGATAAAGGTATATGCGATGACTAAGATCCTGCCTGGCATTTTATTGGCAGGACACCTTTGATCGGCGAGACTTTTTATGAGGAAGGTGTTATTGTGCGCGCGGTAATTGAAACAGGCGGCAAGCAGTACAAGGTTACGGAAGGCGACGTATTATTTCTTGAACGCATGAAGGGCGAGCCGGGCGAAGATGTCCGTTTCGACAAAGTTTTGGCATGTTCGAATGAAGAAGAGACCGATTTTGGCAAGCCATACTTGGAAGGCGCGAGCGTAGACGGGAAGATTATCGGGCATGGCAAAAACAAAAAAATTATAATCTTCAAGTTCAAGTCCAAAAAGGGCTACCGGAGGAAACAGGGGCACAGGCAGCCGTACACGAAAGTGCGTATCGAACGGATCGCATCGGAAAAATACGGCGTCGCGGAGTATGTGGAAAGTGTGACGCCCGAAATAATTGAACCGGACGAGGGATTTGTTGAAGAAACTGTATTGGACGCCGACATTGATGAGGCGTCGGACGATGACGACGAGGCGGATGCGGACGGCGAGACGGATGTGGACGGCGAGGCGGACGCGAATGTCGCAGTGGACGCCGAAGCGGGCGTCGACGACGATATGGACGTAGACGACGATGCAGATGTTGAGGCAGATGTGGTTACGGATGTTGTAGAAGACGCGGTCAGCGACGGCGACGCGGCTAGCGAAGTCAACAGTGACAGCGACGGAGAAAGCGAAGTCGACGGCGACAGCGAAAACGATGGCGATGGAGAAAGCGACGGCGAGTAATGCCGTCATAATGGCGAGTAATGCCGTCATAATATAGATAAGCTAAACCTACAGAAAATTAAACAATTGGTAAACGTAGTTTTTACAAGGGACAGCGGCAGCGGCGGGCTTTCGAGCCTCGGCGCCGTGAAAAGTCTGAAGGTGGACGGACACGCAGGGTATGCAGCACACGGCGAAGACATAGTATGCGCAGCGGCTTCGGCGACGGCGTATACTGCTGCCGGGGCGCTGGAGCAGTTGTGCGGCGCGCCAAGTAGTTGCGCCGTTGATCGGGACGGGTACATGGAAATTCGCGTCCCGGCGTTTCGGGACGCCGATATGCTTTACAGAGCGGACATTATAATGGAAGCGGCGTACATCGGCTTCAAGCAAATCGAAGCGTCGTACCCAAACCACCTCCGCGTAACAGAAAACAACCCGTAGGGTGCGACGCCCTCGACGCACTAAAAAAATGCATAACATGAGCCAGATGATATGAATGGCAAGGAGGCTAACATAACGTGAGAAAAATAAATTTGCAATTATTCGCCCATAAAAAGGGCGTCGGAAGCTCCAGAAACGGCCGCGACAGCCAGTCGCAGCGGCTCGGCGTCAAGCGCTCGGACGGGCAATTTGTGCTGGCGGGCAATATCCTGGTGCGCCAGCGCGGGACGAAGATACATCCAGGGGCCAATGTCGGGCGGGGCAGCGACGATACGCTGTACGCGCTCATCGACGGCAACGTCAGGTTCGAGCGGTTCGGAAGAGACAAGAAACAGGTTAAAATCGAGGCGGTGACCGCAGTCGCCCAATAAACGGCGACCGCAGCCGCTCAGTAAGCGACGATCGCACTCGCTCAGTAGGCGGCGACCACAGCTGTCCAATAAGCGGCGCAGCGCGGCTATGTTTTCGTATTCAGGCCCGGGGCATGCCTCGGCTTGAAATAAATAGTTTTGGAATACGTAATATTTTGATCCGGACTTAGAGCCGGACTTTTTTTTGAAAAGCGGCAGGCATCCGCAAAATGGGGTTGCATATGTTCATAGACAGCGCGAAAATCCATGTCAGGGCGGGAAACGGCGGCAACGGCTGCGTGTCGTTCCGCAGGGAAAAATACATCCCGGCCGGCGGCCCGGACGGCGGCGACGGCGGGGCGGGCGGCGACGTGATCCTGCTGGGCGACAGCGGGCTGCACACATTGAGCGATTTTCGATATAAAAAGAAATACCAGGCGCAGAACGGGGCGCCCGGCTCGTCGTCCAACCGGACAGGCAAATCGGGCGACGACTTGATAATCAAAGTGCCGTTGGGCACAATCGCACGCGACGCTGCGTCCGGCAGGCTCGTCTGCGATATAATTCGGGACGGCCAAAGAGCGGTCATAGCCAAGGGCGGCAAGGGGGGCGCCGGCAACCAGCACTTCGCGACGCCCACAAGGCAGATTCCGGATTTCGCGAAGACCGGCACAGAAGGCGCCGAGCGCGACGTCGACATCGAGTTGAAAGTCCTCGCGGACGTAGGTTTGGTGGGGTTCCCGAACGTCGGCAAGTCCACGTTGCTGTCCGTCGTTTCGTCGGCAAAGCCGAAAATTGCCGATTACCATTTTACGACATTAGTCCCAAACCTCGGGGTCGTGGACATCGGCGAGGCGGGCGAGGGCGCGAGCTATGTAATGGCCGACATACCCGGGCTCATCGAGGGCGCCCATATGGGCGTCGGGCTCGGCGACGAGTTTTTGAAGCATATAGAACGCACCAGGCTGTTGGTCCATATCGTGGATATCGCTGGAACAGAGGGCCGCGATCCCGTCGAGGACTACAAGGCCATTAACAGCGAGCTGAGAAACTACCGGGTCAATTTATCGGACAAGCCGCAAATTGTCGCGGCCAATAAATCCGATGTTCTGCCGCAGGACGCGTCGGGGGACGATATGCTGCGCGCGCTGATAGAGGAGGCGGCAAAATCCGGCTATCCTGTGCACCTGATATCGGCGGCGACCGGGCGGGGGGTGCGCGAACTGGCGGCTGCAGCGTGGGAGATGCTTCGCGATATACTGGAACAGGAAAAAATGGCGGGAACAAGCGCTGCCCCGTTTGGGGCGGGCGAAAGCATCAGTATCGGCGCAAATGCCGGTTACGGCGAAAGCGGTTATAGGAGCGGCGGAAACGGCGGCGGTGGCAGCGGCGCTGACAGCGGCGGTAGAGGCAGTGGCAGCAACATTGGCTATAACAGCGACGGCTACGGCGCCGACGGAGTACTTTATACAGTGGAGCAGTCCGCGCCACGATTTGTAATTGAAACCGACGGCGGCGACTACGTCCTTACGGGCCAGTGGCTAAAAAAGCTCGTGGCGGATACGAATTTCAACAATCACGAATCTGTTCAATATTTTCAGACAATGCTTAAAAAATATGGTATCATTGACGCATTGGAAAAACGCGGCATAATTGAAGGCGCAACGGTAAAAATATACGACATTGAGTTCGACTACATCCGATAAAAAAATAATTTACAGGCAGAATGAATATGAATAATAAAAACAAACCTAAAGCGAGCGCGTTCCCACTGGTGCTGTCCGTTTTGTTTTCGCTACTCGTCGCGGCGGGCGGGCACGCTTCCATTTATATGATTATCCGCAGTATGCGCGCGGACATTGAAACTGGCGCCGTCGCAGGACTGGGTGAAAAACTGACGACTATGGACATCGTTGCGGCGCTCTGCTCGGCGGCGCTCGTTATATTGTTTATATGCGTCCAGATCATTAATTTCAATTTATATATCAAGCCGCTCCATAAAATGAAAATTGTTTCCGGGCATCTGCTCAAAGCCGGTGGGGACGTCATGGGCTCCGTGGACGCGCTGCATAATGAGTTGAAAAGGCTGGGGAACGCAGCGGACCAGGCGCACAAACTGGCAGGCGAACACTCGGTTGCGCTGGCCGAGGCGAGCGGCGGGGCGCCGAAATTAGCGGCTACCGCGCGCCAGTTGTTCGCCGACTCGGCCTCCGTAGACAACGAAATCGCCATGCTGGCAAAAACAATAGATGAGCACAGCAGCGGCGCACGCGCGGAAATTTTGAGGGTCATCGAGAGCAGCCGCGAATGGGAGGCGGCGGTGGCAACGGAAGCGGCGGCGGTCGCGGAGGCTGCGGAAGCCGCAGAAGCTGCGGCTGTCGTAGAAGCTGCGGAAGCCGCAGAAGCTGCGGCGGTCACTGAGGCAGTGGCGGTCGCAGAAGATGAAAAGAATGAGGGCGGCGGCGCATATCGCATTCATAGGATCGACTATGCAGAGTTTATAGATGAGGCTGACAGCTACTTGCATCTGCTTGCGCAGTTGAGTAAGGACATATCCGCCAAAATTGCCGCTTGCACCGCTTCGATAAAAACTGCGGAATCGCATGCGAACCGCGTTTCGCTCGACGCTGCCATCGCGTCCGCGAAAGCTGGGCTGGAAGGCCGGGGGTTCGCTTATATAGCGGAAGACATCCGCTCGCATGCGGAGGACATGCGCAAGATAGTGTCGTCGATTGGCGAAGCCTCCGGGCAGACAGACGCGCAAGCCGTATTGGTAGACGAGCTGGTGACGCTGTATATCGAGGCCGGTCGCAACGCGCAAAAACCTAGTTATACCGAAGAGGTTGTCCCGGAGGAAGATATTGTGCAAGAGCCGGTTATCCCCCCGACAGTAGAGCAGATTATATTACAAGCAAACAGCGTGTCCGCGCCAAAAACAGATGTCGCGCCGTCGATAAATACGTCTGAAGGTTCGTTAGACTCCGTGAACTCTGCGGCAGACGCGGCGGACATAGCAAACGCGGTGGACGTAGCAGACGCAGCGGACGGTTCATTGAACCCTGCGTCAGAAGCAACAGACACGGCGGACGGTACGTTGAGCCCAGCGGCAGACACAGCGGACGGTTCGCCACACATAGCGGAAGATGCCCCGCCGTTCGACATGGACGCCTGGGACGCGCAGTGCGCTACAATTAAAAGCGGGCAGGACGCGTTGCGCGTCGCCATCCGTTCGGTTGGGGCGTCGCTCGCAAAAATCTCCGACGCGGCGGCGTCCGATGTAAAGCG
>WRLR01000132.1 GCA_009777515.1 Oscillospiraceae bacterium
CGGGTAAAACAATGGCGTCAAATACAGCAGCAGCGTAAGGAAGACCCCATACAAATATGTCAAGTCGCGGAAGAAAACCGCCATGGAACTTAAAAGCATCGCGATGCCCAGAGAAAATACTAACACATATAGTATTGGTATGGGTAGGAGTAACATTGTTGGCTTGAACTGCACCCCGGTAAAAATAAAGACCAGCAAAAAAGCGATAAACGAAAACGCAAGGTTAACTAGCGACGATAATACACGCGACACAGGAAATATGTATTTTGGTACATAGATTTTTTTAATTATGCCCTCGCCAGCAATGACGGAACCCATTGCCTGGGTTGTGGATTCACTGAAAAACCCAAAGATGATTTGCCCGCTTAAAAGATATACAGGGAAGTTTTCGATTTGGAATCGGAAAATATACGAGAACACCAATGTCATTACTAACATCGTAAGCAGTGGGTTCAGCAGTGACCACAGCACGCCCAATATGCTCTTGCGGTAGCGCGATATGAAGTCGCGCCTGACAAGCAAGCGGAGCAGGTGCTTGTACCGGTTAAAGGATGCGAGCTGCCATGCCACGTATTGGCGTTTGAAGATGAGTATCAATACAATAGCCGTCGTCACAGACGCCGTCATGCTTAAAAAGAAAATTTTGGGAGCGAATAGCAAAAAATTTTCAGCGCGTGCACCCACTATGCTCTCAGGTAGATACATCAATGGGATGAAGTATATGACAGTGAGGGCGATGGTAAGCAGGGCGATCCTTTTCTTCGTTAGTTGCATATCATTTGTATTTTTTGCGGAGGGAACAGCTTTCGATCCCTTGTATGTGACCTTTCTGAACGTTATCTTTGCCACCCCAACTTTGGGAAGCGGGACTAACTTTCGTAGAGTCTATCGCAAAAACGCAAATTAATCAACCTTTACCAACTTAAAAGGGGTTCGCTTAATCAGTTAATTACCAGGATTGCTGATATAGTTATTTATGAATCATATATGATATTCTATTTCGTCGGCTTGATGTATTTGTAGGACAGGGCGGCGCCGGCGGCGCCTAGCATGGGGGCCACTATGAAGACCCAGAGGTCCGCGAGGGCGGCGCCCCCGGCGAAGATGGCGGGGCCGATGCTGCGGGCGGGGTTCACAGAGGTGCCCGTCAGCGGGATGCCCACGATGTGCACAAAGGTAAGCGTGAGGCCGATGACGATGCCGGCGACGCTGCCCTTGCTTGGGTCGGCCGTGACGCCCAGTATCGTGAGTACGAATATATATGTGAGAATAATTTCGATGAGCAGCGCCCAGCCCAGCCCGCCGACGGCAACGCCGTTCGAGCCGAGGCCGCCCGTTTGGTCGGTGACGCCTATCGCTACGAATAGCCGCAGGAAGGCTGCGCCAATGATCGCACCAGCGACCTGGGCGCATACATACTCAATGAATGTACGCATGTTGATCCGTTTGTCGATCAGCATCGCCAGCGAGACCGCCGGGTTGATGTGGCAGCCCGAGACCCCGCCGATGACGTATGCCGCCGCGACTATCGACAGGCCGAAGGCTAGAGCCACCGCCAAATGCCCGCCGCCGACGTCGCAGCCAAGGACGACCGCGCTACCACAGCCCATGAATACAAGAACCGCCGTCCCGAGCACCTCCGCGCAAATGTTCTTCATCTTATCCATAATACGCCCCCCTCCGGCACCTCGGCAGAAGCAGCAGCCGTGCCCGGCGCCAAATCCTATGCAAACGCGCCCACACAAACAGTGATTTTGAATTACGAAGTGCAGAACAATGCATCGCTCCACCGCGTGTTCGTGTTAGCCGCTGTTCGTTAGTATTGAAAATTATATCATGAATAATTGAAGGTGCAAAGATATTCACGCGCCAGCATATTATTTACGTGAGCTGACATGAAAACCTATGCGTAAAAACCTTGACGTGAAAATATACTGATCATATGCTTTATATGCTTCATATACCGTTCATGTGCCGTTCATGTGCCGTTCACATAACGTTCATATGCGTGCGTATGCAAGCGAACGGTACGTTTAGAAGCCCATCAGGCGGACGGCTGTGGTGAAGAGGAAGCATATAGTGATGCCAATCGCTGTGGGGATCAGAATCGAGAGGCCCACCCATTTAAAGCCGCCGGCTTCCTTTTTAATTGTCAGGCACGCGGTGGAGCAGGGCCAATGGCACAGGCAAAAAAGCATCGTCGAGACGGCGGTCACCCAGGTCCAGCCGTTTGCCACCAGCAGGGTACGCAGTTCCGTCAGGCTGTCCAGTTCCAGGATGGAGCCGGATGCCACATACGCCATGATAATTATGGGGAATACAATCTCGTTCGCCGGGAAGCCCAATATGAACGCGAGCAATATGACGCCGTCCAGCCCGAGCAGCCTGGCGAACGGGTCCAGAAACGACGAGCTGTGGTACAGCAAGGTCGTGCCGCCGACGGAAATATTGGCCATCACCCAGATAACCAGCCCAGCGGGCGCGGCGACAGCGACGGCCCTACCCAACACGCGCAGCGTGCGGTCAAAGATTGAGCGGACGATCACTTTGCCTATCTGGGGGGTGCGGTACGGCGGCAGTTCAAGGGCAAAAAAGGACGCCTCTCCTTTTAGGATGGTCATAGACAGTAGACGCGAGGCCTGAAAGGTAAAAAATATACCGAGCACAATAACGGCTGCCAAAATAACGGCAGAGAGCAAGGAGTCGATAAGGCCCCCCGCGACGCCGACAAAAAACATGGATATGATTGCGATGAGGGTCGGGAACCGGCCGTTGCAGGGGGCGAAGTTGTTGGTCAATATGGCTATGAGCCTCTCGCGCGGGGAGTCGATGATGCGGCAGCCCGTCACCCCGGCGCAATTGCATCCAAAGCCCATGCACATAGTGAGCGACTGCTTGCCGCATGCCTTGGCCTTCTTGAAATGGTGGTCCAGGTTGAAAGCCACCCGTGGCAGGTACCCGAAATCTTCGAGCAGGGTAAAGATCGGGAAGAAAATAGCCATGGGCGGAAGCATGACCGCAACTACCCAAGCCAGCACGCGGTAGACCCCCAGCACAATCATGCCATGCAGCCAGTCCGGTGCGCCAAGCCACATAAACAGTGATGTCAGGTGGTCCTGCCCCCAGAACAGGAAGTCCGCGAGCAAGTCCGAGGGGTAGTTCGCACCGGCAATGGTGATCCAAAGCGCCCCGCACAGCAGCGCCAGCATTATAGGGATGCCCGTCAGCTTGCTCGTGAGTATGCTGTCCAGCCTGCGATCCCTCTTACCGCCGACCGAACTGGGGTTTTTGTTCCCGAACTCGCAGGAACCGCATCCGATGCAGCCCTCGCCGCATCTCGGCGTGGCGCTTTGCGCCACTGCCTCCGCAGTGTAGACAATGCGGGAAACGACGATGTCTTTGAGCCTTTCGCCCGTGATGCCGGCTGTTTTCAGCGCGTCCCGCGCAGCGCTCGCGGCCGATTCCACGTCTTTATCGTTGAGCGGGTTTTTGGTCAGGTGCGTGTTGATGCTGCTGCCAATAGAGTCATCTTCCTCCAGCATGCGCAGCGCCAGCCATTTGCCGCTTAGCGAGCCGCCCATCTTTTTGTCCAGTACGTCCGCAAGCGGCGCGACAGCGTCCGTGACCTGCTCGTCATATTCTATCTTTCGCGGGGCGGGCAAGTGCTTCTTTGCGCAGACGGCTTCCGTCCGCTCAATCAGCTCTGCCAGGCCGACCCCGCTGCGGGCGCTGGTCCCCACGACCGGGACGCCCAGCTCCTTTTCCAGGGCAGGGATGTCAATGACGATATTCTTCTTTTTCGCTTCATCGAGCAGGTTAACGCACACTACCACATTGGGGGTAATTTCCATCACTTGCAGAACAAGGTTCAAATTGCGTTCCAATATGGTGGCGTCGCATACCACGATGGTGGCGTCCGCGCCGCCAAACAGTATAAAGTCCCTGGCAATTTCCTCTTCCATGGAATTGGCCATGATGGAATAAGTGCCTGGCAAATCGACGAGGATGTAGTCATGGCCGCGAAAATTGTGGACGCCTTGGGCGCTGCCCACCGTTTTCCCCGGCCAGTTGCCCGTGTGCTGGTGCATGCCCGTCAAAGTATTGAACACCGTGCTTTTGCCCACATTGGGGTTACCGGCAAGCGCAATCACGCGATCTGAAGTATTAGCCTTGATTATCTCGAATACATCCGGGCCATTATTAATAACAGCGTCCATGCAGTCACCCCTTTCCGAGCTTCCGTCTTAGTTTACTAGAACGCCTGCGGCGTCTTCTTCCCTCAGTGCGATTATCGCGCCCCGAATCCCGTAAGCCACCATGTCGCCCTGCGGGCTTTTTTGGACGCAACTGACCTGCGTGCCTTCGACCAACCCCAGGTCCTGCAGCCGCCTTTTGATGTTGCTTTTGTTCAACAATGTAACAACCTGCGCTCTTTCGCCCTCGTGCAGATCGGTAAGGTTTTTTTCCGGCATTTTCACTGCCCCTAATTAATGTTATTTTATTAAAATTAATTATATAGATATTATGCGCTCATACCATTTATGGCTATGTTTATACCCTGTTTCGATTGTTAATCATCATGTTTTTATGCGTAATTCATGATATGCGCAGCTATGAAAGCCAAGTTTAATGAAATAAACAGGTATAAAGAGTTGGCATGGTAAAAAATCAACAGAGATTTTAAGAGGATAATTGGATAGCGTTTTACGTCGTCAATTGTCGCATAATATGTCAGTGACCGAAATGTGCGTCGTCAACCGTTGATAAAAGGATATCAGCAACGAAAATATGTGTCGTTAATTGTCGCATAATAATATGTCAGTGATAGAAATGTAAGGCAAAACGCGTTTGGACTCATAAGCGTTTTGCGTCGTCAATTGTCGCATAACAACAATATCAGCGATAGAAATGTAGGGCAAAACGCGTTTGGATTCATAGGCGTTTTGCGTCGTCAATTGTCGCATAATAATATGTCAGCGACAATTGACGACAGGCCTGCACCCATTGTCAGCACCAGGTCGCCGGGGTTCGCGTGCGCACGTATCCAGTCGGCGATGGCCGGGAAGCCGCCGGGGAAATATGCCGCGTCCCCTCCCCTACGCTTGATTTCTTCGGCTAGCATCGCAGAGCTGATGTCCCCGGGGTCGTCTTCCCTGGCGGGGAAGATGTCGGGGAGCAAAACAGTGTCGGCAGCGCGGAACGCTTCCGCGAATTCGTGGAGGAACGCCCTCGTGCGCGTGTATGTGTGGGGGTGGAAGACGCATAGCACCTTGCCGCCGCGCGCGTATGTCCTTGCCGAGGCTAGCGCGGTGCGTACTTCCGTCGGGTGGTGCGCGTAGTCGTCTTCAATTTCGAACCCGTGCGCGCTCCCCTTGTGCTCGAACCGCTTCTTTGTCCCCTGGAACGCGTTCAGCCCCTGCGCCGCAGCCTCAAACGGGCAGCCCGCCTCAATGGACGCGGCCGCAGCGGCCAGCCCGTTGTATATGTTATGCTGGCCGGGGACCTGCAGCCGGACGCGGGCGGAAAGGCCGCATACCCGAGAAGCAAGTGTGAAAGACGCGGCGCCGGTTTCATCGAATGCGATGTCTTTTGCAACATAGTCTGCGTCTTCGCCGTCATCAACAGCGAATGTGACCCATCGCTGCTGCTGTAGTTGCGCCTGAGCCCGCACGCGCCCGGTATTTGCGTCGTCGGCGTTCGCGACCACCGCGACGCCCGCCTGCGCTGCGTATTGCGCAAAGGATTCCAGCAGATGCTCAATGCCCGTAAAATAGTCGACATGATCGTACTCTATATTGGTGATGACCGCGACGGACGGGCGCAGCACCAAAAATGTGTCCGTGTATTCGCACGCCTCGGCAAGGAATATATCGCTCCCGCCGACGCGCGATGCGCCGCCGATGGGGCCGTATTCGCCGCCGATGTTGATTGTGGGATCGGCGCCCGCCGCGAGTAGTATTGATGCGGTCATGGCCGATGTGGTGGTCTTACCGTGCGTGCCAGCCACGCCGATTGACACTTTATGGCTGGCCATGATGTCGCCGAGCAGCCTCGCCCTGTCCATGCACTCTATCCCCAGCTCGCGTGCCCGCACGCGCTCCGGGTTGTCCGGCCCCGCCGCAGCCGTGTAGACGAGTAGGTCCGGCGGGTCATCGGCATCGATATGCGCGGCGGAGTTGCCCTTATATATGGAAGCGCCCAGCTCCACAAGCCGCTCCGTCCTGTCGGAGGACGTCAGGTCCGACCCGGACACGCGCACGCCCCTGGAGAGCAGGATTTCCGCAAGCCCGCTCATGCTGATTCCATTCACGCCCAGCATATGTATGAATTTCGCGTTAATCATTTCGCGCCCTGCCTTTTGGGGTTGTGCGTGTTCATGGCTTTCTCAATGCCATACCGGACGATGTCGAGCGCGGCGGCTGCTGCGTCCGAGACGGCGGCTTCGGCCAGCGCAGATTCCCCCGCCGTGAAGCGCTTTAGCACAAAGTCGCGCAGCTCCATGTTTTTTGGCTGCTTGCCTATGCCGATCCTGATCCTCGGGAACTTCGCGCCCTCGCCTATGTGATCCGATATGGAGCGCATCCCGTTGTGGCTGCCTGTACCGCCGAAGGCCCTGAGCCGGATCTTGCCAAGGTCGATATCGACGTCGTCGTATACGACTATCATGTTGCCGTGCCCCGTTTTATAAAAGCGCAGCGCCTGCCGCACTGCCTCCCCGCTAGCGTTCATGAACGTCTGGGGCTTTATCAGAACGATCTTTTTGCCTTCAAAGCGACCTTCGCCCACCAGTGAGGAAAAGCGCTTTTTTTGTACCTGCGCCTCAATGGCGCCGGAGACTGCATCGATCGTGCGAAAGCCGACATTGTGCCGCGTCGCCTCGTACGCGCCGCCGGGGTTGCCGAGCCCTACAATGAGCCATGTCTCCGTCGGCGCGCTGCCGCTGCCACCGCCTCCGCTTCCGAACAGCCGCGACCATATACCGCCTGGCCTGCCAACGCCTGGCCTGCTACTGCGTAGTTTGCCATCGTCTGGCTTACCACCGCTTAATTTGCCACCGCCTTGCCTGCCACCGCTTGGCACAGCGTCGCCTGTGCCGACGCGTTTTTCACTTCGCAAAATTCCCCCCGCGCTGATGGCGCTTGTCGAACAGCACGCTCAGCGACCTGTCCCCGTATATGCGCTCGATCGCCTCCGCGAACAGCCCCGATACGGACAACTGCACGAGCTTTGGCGCTGCGGCCTTCTGCGCTTCGCTGAGCGGAATCGTATCTAACAGTACCACCTCCGACAGGCACGAGCTTTGGAGCCTCTCAAGGGCGTTGCCGGAGAACACCCCGTGGGTGCAAGCCGTGCACACCTCTGCCGCGCCCAGTTCCATAAGGACCTCGGCGGTCTTTATGATGGTCCCGCCCGTGTCTATCACGTCGTCGAATATGATGCACTTTTTGTCCTTAACCTCGCCGATCATACCGATTACTTCGCAGTCATTCATCGCCGTCCTGCGCTTGTCGCCGATGGCAATCGGGATGTCCAGGTACTCGGCAAAATAACGCGTGCGGTTGGCGCTGCCGGCGTCCGGGGACACGGCCACCATCGCGTCGTGCGACTCGGCGTCTTTCGCGAAGTACTCCGCCAGCGCGCCGGCGCCGAGCAGGTGATCGACGGGGATGTCGAAAAAACCCTGTATCTGCGGCGTATGCAGATCCATTGTAAGGACGCGATCCGCCCCGGACACCGTCACCAGGTTCGCGACGAGCTTCGCCGAGATGGGGTCCCGCGCCTTTGCCTTCCTGTCCTGCCGCGCGTATCCGAAATATGGCATGACGGCAGTGATGCGCCCGGCGGAGGCGCGCTTCATCGCGTCTATGATCACTAAAAGCTCTATAAGGTTGTCGTTGACCGGTATGCAAGTGGACTGCACTATATAGACGTCGGCGCCACGCACGACCTCCCCGATGCTCACGCTGACTTCGCCGTCGCTGAAGCGCCCGACGGTCAGTGCGCCGGGCGAGACGCCGATGCGCAGCGCAATCTCATTGACCATTTTCGGGTTGGATGAGCCAGAAAAGATTTTGATGCCCTTGCCATGTATGTTCATATCAAAACATTCCCTTCTTAATCCCGTCTGAAGCCTTTTCGCGATACCCAATGTTCTTTGTTCACCTGGCGGCTGCGAGCGATTGCGAGCGCGTCCTCCGGTACGTCGTCGGTGATGGTCGATCCTGAAGCGACATATGCGTTGTCGGCGACCGTCACCGGCGCTATCAGGTTGGTGTTGGAGCCAATAAAAGAGTTCTTGCCTATTGTCGTGCGGTATTTTAGCTTTCCGTCATAGTTGCACGTGATGACGCCGCAGCCGATGTTGACGTTCGAGCCGACGTCCGCGTCGCCGATGTAGGCGAGGTGCGATATGGAAACTTTTTCGCCGATGTTGGCATTTTTGATTTCTACAAAATCGCCGATCTTGGTCCGGCTGCCGATGGCGGCGCCGGGGCGCAACTGCGCATAAGGGCCAATCGACACATTGTCGCCGACGGTCGCGTCGGTCAAGACCGAGTACTGGACGTGCACCCCGTCGCCGATGCGCGTGTTGCGTATCTTCGCGCCGGGGCCGATCTCGCAATTCTCCCCAATCACCGTCCCGCTTTCCAAAAAGCACCCCGGGAAAATGGTCGTGTCCATGCCGATGGCGACGTCTTGGTCTATGTAGGTGGATGCCGGGTCGACGATCGTGACGCCGGACTCCAGCATCAGCTCCATGCATTTTTTCATCCGCACGACGCGGTTTATCTCCGCCAGCCCCGCGCGGTCGTTCGCCCCGAGACATTCCGAGGGGTCCGCGATTTCATGCAGCCCGACGCGGCGCCCGGCGGCTATCAGCTCCGCGAACACGTCCGTCAGATACATTTCCCCCTGCGCGTTGTCGATCCGCAGGCGCCCGAGCGCGGCGCGCGCCGCCTCTGCCTCGAAACAGTAAACGCCGACATTGTACTCCGTTATAAGCGCTTCTTCGGGTGTGGCGTCCTTTTGTTCGACGATTTTCAAAAGCCCGCCGCCCGCGTCCCGGACAATGCGACCGAACCCGTACGAGTCCGCCAGGTCCGCGTAGACCGTTGTTCCGTGTTCGCCGTTTTCGCGGTTCCGCTCTATGAGGGATTTCAAGGATTCGGCGCTGACCAGCGGCATATCGCCATACAGGGCAAGCACCCTGTCGCCAAACGCACCTCCGCTATTCGCCGTTTCATATAGATAATCCAGCCCCGTCAGCAGCGCGTGGCCGGTGCCTAGCTGCTCGCGCTGGTGCGCGTACTCCACGCTGTCGCCCAGATAATTCTTGATATGCTCGGCGCCAAAGCCGACTACGACGACAATGCGCCCCACACCTGCCTTGACCGCCGCGTCGCGGACCATGCCAATCATCGGTTTACCGCCGATTTTGTGCAAGGCCTTTGGTATTTTCGATTTCATGCGCTTGTTTTTGCCTGCAGCCAGGATGATGGCAGTAATGCTGTTGGCATTCCCGCTTGTAATGCTGTTGGCATTCCCGCTTGTAATGCTGTTGGCATTCCCGCTTGTAATGTCGTTGGTATTTCCGCTAGTAATGCTGTTGGCATTTCCGCTTGTAATATTGTTGGTATTACCACTAGTAATCGCGCCGGTATTTTCGTTATTTTTGGTTGATGCGTTATCGGTTTTCATAGTATTCGCGGTTCCCTCCTTGAAATAAAAAAAACCCTCACAGTGTCAATTCTCTCATGAGAGAAATGACAATGCAAGGGGTATTTCCACACTAAGCATAGCCACGGCAAGCACCCTGGTACGTTCGTTATGTAAGAGCCGGTTGCAAAAGAAACACAGGGAAATATGCGGCGGGGCGCAGCCTGTCAGGCGCGTTTGCCCTTCGCTGGGCAAGCCGCATGCCAGAACGCGGAGCCTGCCCGAAACTAAAATACGCTGGCGCCCAATGGCTGCCTGTCGAGCAAGCTGTTCTCGTATTTTGTGAGTATGGCGTGCTGCAGCCGCCCCCTCACCTCGGCGTTGATGGGATGGGCAATGTCTTTGAATTCGCCGTCCGGCGTTTTCCTGCTCGGCATCGCGATAAACAAGTTGTCGTGGCTTTCGATAATCTTGATATCGTGAACCACAAATTCATTGTCGAACGTAACAGACGCGACCGCTTTCATTTTGCCTTCCACATCGATTTTCCGTATCCTTACGTCAGTGATTTCCATAGTCGCTGTTCCGCCCTTCTTTTTTTCTTTTGCCGGCGCGTGCCGCCGGTTCGGACTGTCAAACATTCAGCAACATTAAAATGTAAAAAAATCTATATATATTATTATTATTCTATATTACAACTATTTACTCCTTTTTTCAATAAAATTTTCGAACGATTTTTCGTTTGTTTCGTTAGGAGCGGGGCGGCGGGCGGGATTGCGGCATGCGAGGGGTGGCAGTGAGAGGTGCGGAGGGCGGTGTGTGGGGCTGTGCGGGGGCGGTTGTGGGCGGTACGGGGGGCGGTACGCGGGCGGCGTGGGAGTCGGTACACGGGGCGGTGCGGACGGCGCGGGGCAGCGTGGAGGTCGGTGCTGGGGCGGCTATAGGAAGCGCGGGGACGGCGGGCGGCGGGGC
>WRLR01000133.1 GCA_009777515.1 Oscillospiraceae bacterium
AAAAATACATTAACTTTTCGTGGCGGCTCATAATGGCGGACGACGCAGTGATAGACTACGTCGTAGTCCATGAGCTCGCGCACCTGGCTGAAATGAACCACTCGGCGCGTTTTTGGGCGATCGTCGAGGGCGTTTTGCCCGACTTCAACGAGAGAAAGGCGCGGCTAAAAGCGCTACAAATCAAACTCGGCGGCGAAGATTGGGAACCATAGTATAGCGTTTAGCATTAATAATTACTATGAAAGGCAGGTTCAACGATATATATGTTAGATATGTTAGATTTGCATTATGCGTCCATACAGGACATACATCGTTTATATCGCGAAAAACAGTTGACGGTAAGGGCGCTTGTCCTCTCTTTCCTCAAAAGGATAGCGGATATTGACGCGTGCGACGGCGGATTGAACTCGGTTCTGGAAATAAACCCCGACGCGCTGTTTATCGCCGATGCCATGGACAGGCGGCTGAGGGACGGCGACGGGCTGTCGCATGCGCCCTTGTTCGGCATACCTGTCTTCCTCAAAGACAATGTCAACACGAAAGACCGGCTCCACACGAGCGCGGGCTCCGTCGCCCTTGCCGGAAACTACGCGCCATACGACGCGCATATCGCCAAACTCCTGCGCCGCGCCGGGGCGCTCATTCTCGGCAAGGCAAATATGACCGAGTTCGCCAACTATATGTCGGACGCTAACATGCCGTCTGGCTACAGCTCCAGGGGCGGGCAGGTGCTTAACCCATATAACAGGGGGGAGACGCCGAACGGCTCCAGTTCGGGCTCCGCAGTGGCTGTCGCGGCGGGGCTGTGCACGGTTTCCATCGGCACGGAAACGTGCGGCTCCATCATATCGCCAGCCGGGTGCAACGGCATCGTGGGCATCAAGCCGACGCTGGGCCTGGTCGGCAGGAGCGGCATTATACCCATTTCGGGGACGCTGGACACGGCGGGCCCCATGGCGAGGTCGGTCCGCGACGCCGCCGTGCTGCTGGGCGCTATAGCGGGCATCGACCCGGACGATCCGGCCACACACTCCGCTTCTTGTGGGGCGGCTGTCGACTATACGCAGTGTCTTGACCCTGACGGGTTGAAGAAGGCCAAGATCGGAATTGTCAGATCGCAAGGCCAGGACGACTCAGACGCTACGGAAGAAGAAAAGGCCAGTTTTGACGGCCTTTGCGGCATTTTAGCTCGCGCAGGCGCCACCATAGCCGAGGGCATTGAAATCGAATCAAAGTTAAATATAGGCGATATAATGCGCTATGAGTTCAAATCGTGCATGAACTACTACCTATCCACGCTGGATGGCCGCGCGGGCGTAAATACCTTGAAAGACATAATCCAGTACAATCAAACGAACGCGCCAGTCGCGTTAAAATACGGTCAGGGCGTCCTGCTGAACGCCGAAAACCGCGCCTCCGGGACTTTAACCGAACCGGAGTATATTGGCGCGCTGCTGGAGCGCGAAAAGGCGGCAAAATCGTTGGACAATATTTTCGCCGAACATGGCGTCGATGTGCTGCTGTGCGACACAATGCAGATCATTGCCCCTTTAACGGGTTTTCCGTCCATGACGATTCCCGTAGGGCAGTGCAAAAATAATGTACCGCTGTCAACGTACTGGATAGCCCGCAGATACGACGAAGCCTCGCTGCTGTCGGCCACATATGCCCTCGAACAGCAACTGGGCCTGTGTATAAAACCGGATTTATCGTAAGGATGACCAAAGGCCGTTACCTTACAAAAAAAATAATATGTAAAATTATATATGTATAATGTAGGGGCGAACAGTGTTCGCCCGCTTCTTTTAATTTCACCCAAGGTAAGGTATTGATGAATAAAGGATGCGCATAGGCCGCCATGGTTGATCGTAGTCGTCCCATGGTATAAAATGCCGCGCCATTAATTCGTTCCATATATCCAGCGGTGAGTTGCCGGTGGAGAGGGCGCCGGTTGGTGGCGATTCTTCGCGCTCTACGGGGCGCTCTTCGTAAAAACACATCAACCCGTCGTCAACCCCGATGATGCCGTATTTGTCACTCATGCCGGGTTTTTCTTCCTGAAGCTGGTAATGATAAAAGACATAGCTGGAAAACATGTCTGGGCGAATACGGTTCAGCCGCAACTGCGCGCTTTTGCCAGTGATTTTGCGCTTCCAATACTCCGCGTCCTGTATGCCGCAATAATGAAATATTTCCCACATCATCCGCCACTTATGGCCGCTGGACTCGACAATGTCCAGTAGTTGATGCTCGATTTGCGGCAGCATACCCGACGGATCGGGTGAGGTGCTGCGCCTTTCTCCGTAAAATATGAGGATATCTTCGTATATGCCGAAGCTCATGCCAAACCAGTCCTGCAGCAGCAGTGAATCAAGCGTGGAGCGTACATCGGCGGAGCTGAACAGCGTTTCCAGCGCAACTGCGGCGCCGGGCCTGACATATGAGCGATATATGCCGCGCGATAATTTATCCATTTATGATAATACCCCCTTTATATACATGAAATAGGCGATTGTATAAGTCGCGGACGCACAATGTGCGTCCCTACATATGGGCAGCCAATTTTGCATATATACATAATGTTATAGGGGCGAACAGTGTTCGCCCGTAAAATACCGGATTTTACAATCGCCTAATACATGAATCCATGCCTTATTAGACGCCGGGTATGCGGTGCGATAAGCGTCAACTGCGTTGCAGGGACATCGCACCCTACGAAGTTGGCTTACTGGCCTTCGTTGCCCCATTTGTCTACGGATTTTACGGTGTACGCGCTTGCGTCGCCTGCTTCGCCTACGGCGCCTGTGGCGCCTGTGTCGCCTTTGGCACTTTCGTCCTTTTCGGGCGGCTCGTACGAGTCCGCTACTGTGGAGGCCACTTGTATCCCGTCGCGGTATACGCGGTAGTAGCAATGGTTCTCGTCATTCGCGGCGTCCCACACGACGACGCGCCCCGCGCCGCCGACTCTGCCGGCCGCATCCAGCATTTTAACGCCCCCGACGGCCCCCGGCTTGTTGTCCCTGTAGTCGGTGGTGAGCAGCAGCAGCGAGCGGGCGGGTGCTTTTACAAGCAGCCTGCCGTCCACCGGCGCGAGCACGTCGCTGTGCGGCTGTAGATCCGCGAAGTCGTTGCGCGGCACGTTCGCCGAGTCGTATACATACACGCGCATCGGCCTGTCTACCGGACAGTCCAGCTCAAGCTCCACGTCCAAAGCGTCGCCGCCCCGGTTGTTGAGCGCGACGGACACAGAGCCGTCGGTGTTAGCAACGCCGCCTGAATGCAGTAAATAGGCGTCGCTCCGGGTGGTCATGGGCTTTGAATTTTTATTGAAATATTTCGCCAACAGCCCGTAGCAATAATAGTTGTCCCGCGCCGAATAGTCGTCGCCGTCCCAGCGCGTCAGGCCCCATTTTACCGTGCGGCTCCAGCGCATGCCCTCGGGGTTCGGGTAGTCGTTGAGCGTCCAGTAAGCCATCGCGTATACATTCGCATTGAACGCCGCCAGCGCCATGTCCGCCACCATCAGGGCGCTTTCCGCTTCCTTGTCCGTGTCAAAATACCTGCTGTCGTTTATAAGCATGCCATTTATGCGGTCCCAGTCGCACCCCAGCCCGAACTCGCCCAATATGAATCGCTTTTCCTTTGTGCCGGCTGCGTTGGACATCCTTTGGCACATGATGTTGAACCATTTATAGAAATCCACGTCCTCCACATACCAGTCGAACGCATAATCGTGGGCGCAATATACCCCGGTCACCCCTGCCATGTTGCCGACGGCCCAGTTGACGGATTCCCAGTGCGAAGACGGCGCCGCGTCGGTGGCCGCAAGAACGACGGGCAGGTTGCGCCGCTTGAACTCCCTGAACAGGAGCGTATGGTATTCCTTGAACGTCTCCAGCTCATAAAACATCTCGCCCCATGTGTCCAGCGTCAGCTCGTTGGACATGCAGTACATAACTATATTTTTCAGGCCTTTGTCGCGTATGAGGTACTCCAGCCTGTCCGCCACGTCGACGGCGTATTTAATTTTATCCTCCTGCGTGACCTGCCTTGTCGTGCTGCCCGTCAGGTACAGAGGCGTGTCGGTCACGCCGTGCATTTGATGGTAATACTCGACGAATGTGTCCATGTCTTCGCGCGACCAGTTCGGAGCGCCGCCCCATATGCGCGAGAAGCCCGGCGACAATTCGCGCCATGTTTTTGCGACCACTTCGTTGAAATGCCGCTTGGACATCATTTTGTAATTGGTGGCGTCGGCGTTGTGAAAGCCCATGCCACCGAAAGCCAGCCTGATTTTGTCTTTTTTTACGGTTACCCTGGTAGGCATAGTACACCTCCTGTGTTATATCCTGAGTTATCGGTCTGGGAATGGGTTATGTGTTATATCCTGAGTTATCGGTCTGGGAATGGGTTAAATGTTGGTTGGCGGTTGCGCTTGTAGTCGTCGCCGATATATTCGCTCTCGACGACGCCGGTTCCACTGTATATGCTGTTGCCCGAAAATGTGGAAAAGGCGTCGCGCCGCTGTACAATGAGCACATTGCCGCTCGCCTGGATTGCGTTGTTTTCAAAAATATAACCCTCGCAGCGCACGAAGGTCAGCATCACGCCCCCGTCCTGCGACACAAACGCGTTGTTGCGCACGATATTCCCCTTTGACATGTGGTTGAGCATGCCCGACGCGCACCCGGATGTCAGGTTCCCCTCGACGACCCATCCGCCCGTCTGCTCGTCCAGGTACAATCCGTTGCGGATGGAGCCCGGATCGTCGTTGTCCTGCGTCATGATGCCATAAACGGCGTTGGTGCTCATTCTGCCGTTCTTGCTGAATGTCGCGTATATGCCCGCGCCGTCGTTCAGCTCCTTCATCACCTCGTACATTTTATTGCCGGTTATGTTGACCGATTTGCCCCCGACGGAGGCGATGCCTGTGTAGGGGAGCTCCCGCAGCACATTGCCTATCAAGTCGCACCCAAATGTATATATACCGATAGCCGAATAGTATATCCTGCCCGCGCGCTCCACCGTGCTGTTTTTGACCTCGCAACCGGCGCTGCCCCAAAACTGAATGCCGCCGGCGCCCACGTCGGCCACGGCGCAGCCATCCACCGTTACGTTGCGGTTGCCGTCCGGCCGGACAATCTTGGTCTTGTCCTCGGCAAACTCGGTAAAACCCGTCCTGTTGCTGTCTATCAGCCTGATACCCCACCCGGATAGGGCGAAGAAGGCGAGGTTTTTAAACGAGCAGCATTCCAGAGAGTGCGTGCAGTCGATGGCGCCGGTCATATGCGAAGCGCCGAACCCGCATGCCGTCGAAGGGGTGGACGTCACCGTGAAGCCCACGTCTTCGATGGTGAGCCCGCTCATCGGGCCGGCAATAGTGATTATTGCGTCGTGCACGGGCATATACACCTCCGCCCGCTCCATGTCCTCGCCGTCAAGAGGCATGTAGTACACCGCGCGCTCGCACTTGTCCAGGCGCCACATGCCCGGGCCCATGCCCGCTCCGGTGTTCCATATAATGTATGTGTTGTAGCCGTACGCCCCGGGCGGGTGCGTCAGCGGCGTCGACAGGCGGAACGCGCATCCCTCCCTGTCGTGGGCCGCGATACCCGCCATAGAGTCGTCCCATTTGTGGAATATCGTCAGCTCCGCGTTCTGCCAGTCGAAATCCGGCCCGATGTCCGCCGGGTCGTATTTCATGGTCGTGAGCTGCTCCTCCGTGGGCTTGACCGCCCAGCCGCCGTCCGACGAGGACAGCCATTGCGATGTGAACTCCGAGCGGTGCGTGAGCCTGCCGACGCGCGGGACCCTCGCCCTCTCGCGCAGATGGCCGTTGACGGCAATCATGCGGATGCCGGAGCCCACTGTTTCGGGCAGGTTCGCGCGGTATGTGCCGTCGCCCTGCTTTTTCCATCCGGATACACGGATGCCGCCGCATAATACAGCGCCGCCCGCGCCTGTGCCACCAGCCGCCCCTGTGCCACTGCCAACTCCCGTCCCCATGCCATAACCAACGCCCGCCTCCGCGTCACCATTATCGCCTGCCCTCACGCCACTGCCAACGCCCGCCCCCGTGCCACCACTCTCGCCTGCCCCTGCGCTAACGCTATCGCCCGCCCCTGCGCATTCGGCTCGGATGGTGAGGCCGTTGTCGCGCCCGTCCAGGGCGACGGACGTGTTTTCATAAATGCCGCTTTTGAGGCAGATGACCCCGCCGCCCCCTGCCAGCCTCGTCAGCTCAAGCGCCCTGCCCAGCGTTTTGACCGGCGCGCCGACGGCGCCGTCATTTTTATCGCTGCCCGATGGCGACACATGGATAGAATCATATTTATCCATACGAATATTCGCCCCCAATCCATTTTCTAATTGACATTTGCTATAAAGTCATAATATAATTTACCATAAATTTAATGCAGTATGATAGTTGTCTGATAAATAATATTCGTTGATATTATAATGATTTTATAATGCGCGTTATACATCGAGGGCGGGGCAAACACCGCCCCTAAGAATGTCTTTCATTAATTTTCGCACAGTAAGAGGTGATGCTTATGAAAATACTTGAAAGGATCAGGGGCGATGAACGTTTGAGGCTACTGCTTCTGGCCATCCCCTTTGTCGTATTCATCTTCATGTTCTCATACGTGCCCTTGTTCGGCTGGATTTATTCGTTCTTTAATTACAAGCCGGGCATCCCCCTGTCCAGGACCCCGTTTGTAGGTCTTGAAAATTACGCGCTCATATTTACATTTTATAAAAAGCAAATATGGGGCGTGCTGCGCAACACGCTGATTTTCAGCTCACTCGGGCTTTTGTGCTCGCCGCTGCCCATGCTATTCGCCATCTTCTTGAACGAGATCAAAAGCCTCAGGTTCAAAAAACTGGTGCAGACCACGACGACACTGCCGCACTTCATTAGTTGGATCATCGTGTTCTCGCTGGCGTTTTCGATATTTTCCGACAGCGGGGTCGTTAACAACATCCTCATATCGCTGGGGCTGATAGAGAACCCCACCATGCTCCTCGGCAATTCCGACGTCGTCTATATTTTCCAGATGATGCTGGGCTGGTGGAAGTCCACCGGCTGGGGTGCGATCATATATATCGCGGCCATTTCGGGCATCGACATGGAGCTGTACGACGCAGCCGCCGTGGACGGCGCCGGCCGGTTCGCCCGGATGCGCCACATCACCGTGCCCGGCTTGCTGCCGACGTACCTGGTGCTGCTGCTGCTCAGCATCGGCAGCATCATTTCTGTCGGATTCGACCAATATTTCGTGTTCTATAACGCGCTGGTCGCTGATAAAATAGAGGTCATCGACACTTTCGTGTTCCGGGTCGGCATCAGCAAGAACGACTACTCCTTCGCCACTGCGGTGGGCATCATGAAGACGTTTATCAGCCTAATGCTCCTGTTCTCGGCCAACAACATAGCAAAAAAGGTCAGGGGGGAGGCTATAATATGAACAAGGCGCGCCCCGCAGACATCGCGTTCAACGCGATTAACTATACTGTGTTCGGGCTGATCATGTTCCTCAGCCTGTACCCGTTCTATTACATTTTTATATATTCCATCAGCGATTCCGTACAGGCCATAAAGGGGATCACCTTTTACCCACGCGGCTTCACGCTTGACAACTACGTGGGCATATTCCAGCAGGAGGGCATCCCGCGCGCGGCGATGATCAGCGTGCTGAGGACGGTCACCGGTACGATGCTGACGGTTTTCTGCAGCTCGTTTTTCGGCTACCTGATGACGAAACAAAAAATGTACTTCCGCAAAATCATCTATCGTTTCATGGTGATAACGATGTACATCAGCGCCGGGTTGATCCCCTGGTACCTGACCATGAGGATGTATGGTTTCAACAACAACTTTCTCGTCTACATCATGCCGGGCGCGCTGAACGCCTTTCACGTCATATTAATAAAGACATTCATCGAGCAATTGCCGGCCTCGCTGGAGGAAGCGGCGATCGTGGACGGCGCCGGCACGCTCATGATATTCACGCGTGTCATCTTCCCGCTGTCCATGCCCATCATAGCGACGATAAGCGTCTTCACAGCGGTGGGCCAGTGGAACTCGTGGTTCGACAACCTCATATTCATGGTCGGGAGGCCGGACTACAACACACTGCAGATTATCCTCTACAACTTGCTGAGGCGGGCGGGCACAATATCTTCCAATATAGACATGACGTCTGCTGAGCAGATGGCCAAACGGATAACGCCGGACTCCATAAGGATGACGATCACGATGGTGGTGACGTTCCCCATCCTGTTCGTGTACCCGTTCGCGCAAAAATATTTCGTCAAAGGCATAATGATAGGCGCCATAAAGGGATGAGTATGTGATGGGTTTGGATGAGCTTATGATGAGAATATGATGGGTTTGTGATGAGTTTGCGATGAGTATGCGATGAGTTTATGAGGGGATTATGATGAGATTGCGATGAGTATATGTTGAGATTATTATGAATTTATGATGGGCTTATGATGAGCTTATTATGGGCATATGTTGAGTATATGACGAGCATGATGAACATAAAATACTAAAAATTTGGGAGGAGAGGAAATGTATGTTTAAGGCTAATAAACACACGAGGAAACACAGGCCTGCGCCATACCTGTTCATATCGGCGTTGCTGATACTGGCATTGGCGCTGGCGGGATGCGGCACTGGAGGGGGCGGCGCGACGACTGCGGCGGCCACCACGGCGGCGGCAGCCGAAGCAACTACGGCGGCGGCAGCCGGCGCGACCGAGGCTGCGGCCACAACGGTGGCAGGGGCGGCCGACGCGGGCGCCACCACGGCGGCAACCACCACAACGGCTGCGGCTGCGGCGGACGAAGACGACGACCCGGATTTGTCGCCGCCGGTTACCCTCACCATGGCGATGCCCATTGAAAAGGGCGGCGGCGAGTGGGGAAACAGAAAGCCCTGGACCGTCCAGGAAATGGAAAAAGAACTCAATATAGTTTGGGAACTGCGCGGGCATACCCCGGATCAGGATCAGCTTATGTATGCCAGCGGGGATCTCGCTGACATTGTCATGGCGCACAGGGACTTCTACACGCAGATCATAGAGGGCGGGCTTGTTATGCCCCTCGACGATCTGGTGGAGCAATACGCGCCAGATATAAAGGAGCAAACATACAAACTCGACTATGCCAGAAAATACCTGTCGCACGGCACGGGGCTGCTGTACGGGTTCACATGTTTTACGGGCTCCGACGGCAACGGCTTTTACCCGCAGATTGGTTTCCACACCCGCTGGGATCTGTACAAGGAGCTGGGCGCGCCGGAGATGGCGTCGCATGACGATATCCTGGAGCTCGTGGATCAGTTGGTTCGGGAAAACCCGACCACCCCCGACGGGCAAAAGGTATACGGCTTTGGCGTTTTCAACGACTGGGGGACGTGGCCGTTCGGCACATTCCCCATCAACAACCCCACGGCCAACACCGAGGTTTCCGCGAAATCCGTCACTTTCAGGGCGGACGGGACTGAGTTCTACCCGATGATTGACATAGACAGCGGTGGGTGGCAGAACCTCTCCATGTTTAACAAGGCCAATCAGATGGGTCTGTTCGACAAGGACAGCCTGACGCAGAGCAGCTCGGAATACGCCAACAAGTGTACAAACGGCCAGTACATGATAATTTGCGCCGGTTGGTGGATGACTGCATACAACCTGGAGCGTCGCGTGGAGGACCCGAACACGTTGAACGGCTATCAGCACATACCGTTCAAGGGCGGGAAGGTCTATTGCAACAATTTGTGGCCGGCGGGCGCCTCTGCGTACATGTACATGATCAGTAGCAAGTGCCAAAACCCCGAGGCTGCGATGAAGCTTTTGAACTATTTGAATAGCTACGACGGCATACGTTTCCTGATGTGCGGCTCTGTGGAGGCCGGCACCATTGAAATGGTGGAGGGCAAGCCCGAGATGACAGCGGAGATAATCGAAAAGACGCTGGCGGATTCAGAGGATGTCAGGGATATGTTCTATACCAACGAGAACGCGTTTGGCTTCACCGTCCCGACCATCCACCCCGGCGATGGGCAGCCCCTCAACCTGAGGGTGACCGACAGAGGCTTTTCGCTGCAGTGCTCGCCCATGGATACGGACTATTCAAATTATTATGGCGCCACGTACCCGGCTGGTGTGCTTAACAAGTTCATCAGCGAGGGCTACATGACGGACAACCGCTACATGCCGAGCGATGTCACAAACGCGATGCCGCCCGATACGGACAGCATCGCGCGCATCCGCAACCTGGTCACCGACATCTATTTCAAAACGACAGCCACCGCTATCCTGGCGCCCAACGACGCGGCTTTCATGGAAGTGTTCGAGCAGAACATGAAGGATTTAAAAGACTCTGGTTTTGATTTGCTGGTGGAGTTTGATAGGAATAATTATTTGGCGGCGAAAGCGGACTTCGAATAACGTGTTCTTTTTTGATGCCAAAAAAGAACCAAAAAAGCTCGGAGGGTTTCGATTCCCCCCGAATCCCCCCACATGAATCGCCAATCATATATGGTTCGCATATGAT
>WRLR01000134.1 GCA_009777515.1 Oscillospiraceae bacterium
CTTGGGATTCCGGGGACGCCGGGGACGCCGGAGATGTCGGAGCGGGCATCGGCGACAACCTTGACGGCGGCGTTAATTATAATGCTCCATACTTCGGCGGCAATGCCGCAGGCGCGCCGGATCCGGATGCGGGCAAGCGCCTGGAAAAACTGAAAGTATTATTGATTGAGGCGATCAACGAAGAAGAGTACGAAGTCGCAGCCGAGCTTCGCGACCAAATTAAGGCCATCGAAAATACGATGTAAATTCATCCGCATTCTTCGCTGACGAATAAAAATTTCACAATATTCGAAATATTCGAAATATTCGGAATATTCGAACTATTTGGAATATACGGAATATTCGCAATAACCGCACTAACCGCAATAAACATTGAAAGGGCAGAGCGGCGGCGCCTGCGCCACGATTATAAGTGATCGGCGCGCGCGCGGCTCGGGCATGGCTACACATATGAACGATAAGGGCGAAATCAACCAAAACATCGCGATGAGCAGCCGGGTGAGGCTGGCGCGCAATTTCAAAGGCATCTGCTTCCCCGGCAGACTGAACGCCAAGGATTCCGCGACCCTGCTCGCGGACATACGCATGGTGTTCTTTGGCAGCCGGGACGTAAAGGGCTCCGAATACGTATATGTCGAGCTTTTGAGCCTCGACCCCATCGATAAAATGCTATTGATAGAAAAGCATTTGATCAGCCCCGACCTGGCCGCCTCGCAAAAGCCATGCGCCGCCATTATATCAAAGGACGAGCAGGTGAGCATCATGCTCAACGAGGAGGATCACCTGCGCATACAGTGCCTGACCCCCTCGTCGGACATAAAGAGCGCGTACGCGCGGTGCGACGGGCTCGAGCGCATATTCAGCGACCGGTTCAACATAGCGTTCGACGACGGGTTCGGGTATCTGACGAGCTGCCCGACCAACCTGGGCACGGGCATGCGCGTATCATTCATGCTCCACCTGCCGGCGCTGGCGATCACCGGCCACATCAAAAGCATACTAGACGCCTGTGGCAAAATCGGCGTCGCCGTGCGCGGCCTGTACGGCGAGAACAGCGAGGCGTCGGGGAACATGTTCCAGTTCTCCAACCAGGGGTCGCTGGGCCGGAGCGAAGAAGAAATTATCATGTCAATCAACGATATCAAGGAGCAGATCGTGGGGCATGAGTCAAAACTCCGGGGCGAGCTTGTCAGCAACAACACCATACAATTCGAGGACCGCGTGTTCCGCGCGCTGGGGACGCTGCGCGGCGCCAGGGTGCTCTCGTCCGAGGAGTACATGCGCCTTTGGTCAGACGTCCGCCTGGGCGTGGACACGGGCGTCATCGGGGACGTGGACATCGGTACGCTGGACCACATGCTGACATTGATACAGCCCGCATATATCCAAAAGATGTTCGGGCGGATGTTGAACTCCGGCGAAAGGGACATCCAGCGGGCGAGTTTGGTGAGGGAAATGCTTAGCGAGAAGTACGGGGATCAACAAGGCGAACAAAACGGAGAGGGGGATACAGCAGAATGAACGAACGATATACGGAACGCGCGATAATCGCGATTCAACAGGCGCAAGAAGTGGCACTGATGCTGGGGCACGAGAACGTCGGCTCGGAGCATCTGTTGCTGGGGCTGGTCCGCGAGGGCACGGGCATCGCGTCGAGGGCCCTGACCAACCAGGGCGTGACGGAAGACAAGATTATATATGAAATAGATATGCTGCTCGGGCGCGGCGACAAGAAGCCCGATAAAATCAGCGGCTTCACGCCGCGTACAAAGAGCATACTGGAGGCCAGCTACCGCGAGGCCCGCCAGATGGGGAAGAACTATATCGGCACGGAGCATATCCTGCTGGCGATCATGAAGGACGGCGAGTCGGTGGCGGTCAGGATCATGATGAACCTGAACGTCGACCCACAGCGCATGGTCAACGAAATGGTCAGGCTGCTGACCGAATACAGCCAGGACCCGAAAGCCTCGCAGCAGCGCCCCTACACCGGCCAGGGCGGCGGCGGCAAGGGCATGCAGAGCGGCGGGACGCCCGTTTTGAACCAATTCGGGCGCGACTTTACCGACATGGCGCGCGAGGACAAGTTCGATCCGGTCATCGGGCGGGACAGGGAGATCGAGCGGGTCATACAGATACTGAGCCGGAGGACGAAAAACAACCCGTGCCTGATCGGCGAGCCCGGCGTCGGCAAAACGGCCATCGTCGAGGGGCTGGCGCAGAAGATCGTGCAGGGCGTGGTGCCGGAGGTGCTCAAGGATCGCCGCGTCATTTCGCTTGATTTGTCTGCGATGGTCGCGGGCGCCAAGTACAGGGGCGAGTTCGAGGAGCGGCTCAAAAAAGCGCTGGAGGAGATACGCCGAGCCGGCACCGTCATCTTGTTCATTGACGAGATGCACACGATAATCGGGGCGGGCGCCGCAGAGGGCGCCATCGACGCCGCGAACATATTGAAGCCGTCGCTCGCGCGCGGCGAGATACAGGTCATCGGCGCCACGACGCTCAACGAATACCGCAAATATGTAGAGCGCGACGCGGCGCTGGAGCGGCGCTTCCAGCCCATCAATGTGGACGAGCCCAGCAGGGACGAGACGCTGGAGATACTAAAGGGCATCCGCGACAAATATGAGGCGCACCACAGGGTAAAGATCACGGACGCGGCGCTGGAGGCGGCGGTCCGGTACTCCGACAGGTACATAACGGACCGGTTCCTGCCGGATAAGGCCATCGACCTCATCGACGAGGCTTCGTCCAAAGTCCGGCTGCGCTCGTACACTGCGCCGCCCGACATGAAAGACATGGAGGACAGGATTGTCAAGACGGCGCAGTTGAAAGAGGACGCGATCAGGGATCAGCAGTTCGAGAGCGCCGCGCAGCTACGCGACGAGGAGCGCTCGCTAAAAGAGCAACTGGAACGCCTGCGCAGCGAGTGGCAGACGAACACCGCGCGCAGCGAGGAGTCCGTCGTTGAAGAGGACATAGCGGACGTGGTGGCGAGCTGGACCGGCGTGCCGGTGCGCAAGATGGAGAACGAGGAGGCGTCGCGCATTGCGAACCTGGAGCAGATTCTCCACAAGCGCGTCGTCGGGCAGGACGAGGCAGTCGAGGCCGTGTCGAAGGCGATACGGCGCGGCAGGGTCGGGCTTAAGGACCCCAAGCGTCCGGTCGGCTCGTTCATATTCCTTGGCCCGACGGGTGTCGGGAAAACTGAGCTTTGCAAATCCCTTGCCGAGGCCATGTTCGGCGACGAAGACGCGCTGATCCGCTTCGACATGTCAGAATACATGGAAAAGTTCAACGTGTCGCGCCTGGTGGGCTCGCCGCCCGGCTACGTAGGCTACGACGAGGGCGGGCAGCTTACGGAGAAGGTGAGGCGCAAGCCGTATTCCGTGGTGCTGTTCGACGAAATCGAAAAGGCGCACCCGGACATATTCAACATATTACTGCAGATACTCGAAGACGGGCGGCTGACCGACTCGCACGGTAAGGTGGTCGATTTCCGCAACACCGTTGTCATCATGACGTCCAACGCTGGAGCTCGGCTCATTACGGAGCGCAAGCGGCTGGGTTTCGTCGCGGCCTCCGACGAGGGCGAAGACATATCCTACAGCGATATAAAAGAGAATGTTATGGGCGAGCTGAAAAAGATGTTCCGGCCCGAGTTTCTGAACAGGGTGGACGACATTATAGTGTTCCGCCCGCTGACGAAAGAAGAGCTGCGCGGCATAGTGGTCATCCTGACGGACGTGCTGCGGGAGCGGCTGCTGCAGAACAAGATACATATCGGTTTTTCGGACGCCGCTCTGGACGAGCTCGCGAAAGCCGGCTACGATCCCATATTCGGCGCGAGGCCGCTGCGGCGCTCGATACAGAACGTCATCGAGGACAAGCTGGCGGAGGAGATGCTGAACGGGCGGGTGAGCGAGGGCGACAGCGTGTACGTCGACTGCGTCGGCGGCGAAATCACGCTGGCTCGCATCGACGGCGGCGCCCCGCAGGACCCCGGCAGCGACGGCAATAATAGCGGCGAAGGAAATAACGGCGGCAACAGCGGCAAAGGCAGCAACGGCAGCAACGGCAACAACGGCGCCCCCGCCCCAAAGAAAACAAGCAGGACGCGCAAAAAACAACCATAATAGCAACAGGTGGGCGGCGGAAATTATCCCGCCGCCCACTTTCGCATACGTTCAATTTATTTTACATTTGCTGTCCGTAGGGGCGGCCTTTGGCCGTCCGTATTTTTTTTGCATGCGCCTTACAGTATCAGCGGCTTTTCCGTTTTCATGCATTGCTCGATTTCTTCGACGGTAGGGAGCGCCGAAACAGCCCCCAATTTTGTGCTGGCAAGCGAGCCCGAAGCGTTGGCGAATGCGAGCATATACTCTATTTCATCGGGCGAAAGCTCGTCCGCCGGTTTTTGGTACGAAAGTAGGCAGTGGAGCGCGCCCGCGAAGAAGCAGTCGCCCGAACCTGTCGTGTCGATGGTCTTCACGTCGTATGCATGACTATTGTACAGGCGCCCGCCCGCAACGGTCATCGCCCCGCGCGGGCCGCAGGTGACAATGGTCAGCTTGGCCCCGAAGCGCTTGTTGATATGCTCGATGGCCGCGCCATAGTCCATTGTATCGAAGATAAAAGTGACCTCCTCGTCGGAGAGCTTGATGATGTCGGCGTACGGGAAAACGCTCAGCATGACTGTTTTTAGCTCAGCAGCGCTCTCCCACAGGTTCATGCGTAGGTTCGGATCGAATGATATAATCGAGCCGCTCCGCTGCGCCTCTTGCACCGCGTGGATGGTCGCTGACCGCGATGGCTCGTCGGAGAGCGAGACGCCGCCGAAGTGGAAAATTCTTGAACTCCGCACGATGTCTATATCCAAATCGGCTTTTTCCAGGCTGATGTCGGCAGAGTTTTTCCTGTAAAACGAAAAGGAGCGGTCGCCCGCATCGGAGAGGTGCACGAACGCGAGGGTGGTGTTCTTTGTCACGGACATCCGGAGGCCTTTGGTGTCTACATTCAACGCCTGCATAGCGTCGCGGCAGAACTGGCCGAAATTGTCGTTGCCCGCCATGCCGATGAACGCGCTGCGCCTGCCAAGCTTCGATATGGCACATGCCACGTTGGTTGTCGCGCCGCCAAGGTTTTGCTGATATAGAACGGCGCCTGTTTCGCTTTTCCCCGCTGGGGTGAAATCTATCAGAATCTCGCCTACGGTTGCAAACTCATAATTCATTGGCATCTCCTCGAATGTCATTTTATTTGAAATATGCCGCGCAGCCGTTAAACAGCCCGGTTGCCATCTTTGTGCGGTACTCGTCCGTCGACAGCAAACGGTCCTCGTCGGCGTTGCTCATGAAGCCCATTTCGATTAATATGACCGGCACGGTCGACCAGTTGAAGCCCGTCAGGTCGTCGCGGGTCACTACCCCTCGGTTCCTGGCGCCGGTGGCCGCTATTATTTCGTCCATGACTATCTGCCCGGCCTTTTTGCTCTCTTGGGCCAGCTCCTCGCCGATATGCTTCGACGAAGGGACGAGCATTGAGGCGCCCTTTGTTTCGCGGTTTGTAGAGCCGTCCGCGTGTATCCTGATGGCGAGGTCGGCGTTCGCGTCGTTGCCTATAACCGCCCGCTCCACATTGCTTATGTCCACGTCGTTAGACGTACGCGTCATGACGACTGTCGCCCCGGCGGCTTCCAGCATGTCTTTTAGCTTCATCGCGACCGCAAGGTTCAGCGCGTACTCGGTATCCCCCGTGGCAATGCCCGCCGTACCAGACGACACCTTGGCTTTCTTCACGCTGTTGCCGGGCGCGATCGGCTCGAGGTCGCTGTTCTGCTTCCTCTGGTGGCCGGGGTCGATGCAGATTGTTTTGCCGGCCAGGGAGGCGGAACTCAGCACGGCAGCGGTGGCGGCGGTTGTGGTGGGTGCGGCGGTAGTGGGCGCCGCTGTGGTTGTTGTCGTAGCTTCCGCAGTGGTAGTGGGCGTCGCAGTGGTTGTCGTTGTAGTGGTTGTGGCAACAGTGGTTGTCGTTGCTTCCGCAGTGGTTGTGGCGGCTTCGGTTGTTGTGGTCGGCTCAGTAGCTGCGGCAATCTCGGTGGAAACTTCATTAGATGCCGCCGAGGTGTTTGCCGAGGCAGATGATGTGGTAGTTGCATCGGCGCCCGATGTGTTATTTAATGTGGACAGCGCCGCCAGATACTTGTTTTCTACTGGAAGTTCCTGAAGGGCAGCTTGGCCTGTGTCTTTCTCGCCCGCGCCATTTGTGACGCCTGCGCCACGCGTGTTTTCTACACTATTCGCGCCGCTTGCGCCGCTTGTGCCTTCTGAACCATCCGCTCCATCCGCGCCGCTTGCCATCACTGATTGGCGCGCCGCAGCCGCGCCCTGTGGGCGGCCCGTAGTCTCGGAAGCAGCGCCGCGCCCCTGGTTTGGCTGTGCAGCCCCTTGCGCATTGGCCGCCTGTGCCCCGCCGCTGCCAATGACATCGCTGGCTGAGCCGCCCGCCACGGGGTTCCGGTTGAACCCGAATGTGCCCAGCCGCCCGGAAAAAAGTGCCAGCGCAAGCACCACCAAAATCGTGGCGCCCAGTATAATATTTATAATGCCGAGTACCCTCCGGATCCGAATGCACCCCTTCCAAATTATCACCCGTTATCGCCTGTTTTCATCATGATAGCATTATGCGCATTAATTGTAAATGACAACACGTGGATCAAGAGAACCGTCCCTCTGATCTGCCGAACCGTTTTATGTTAATATATGATATCGAGGATTTATGCGAGCCTGACTAGCATAATATAAGGAGCCAAAGCGTGAAAAATAATAGAAAGGGCAGAACTGTGGCGCGAGGGTCATGCTTTATTCATGACAATTTGTGCACAGTCTGTGCATGGCCTTTTATATGGATTTATCGAGCGCGTGCGACTGGTTGATGGAGAACGCTGACGCCCCTATCCGCTATAGGGTGTTGCGCGAGTTTTTGAAAGACGAAAAGACCGCAGGGAACATGGAAGCGGAACTGCTTGGCAATCCCGCAGTTGTGCATTGGCTAAAAAACCTGAAGCCAGAAACGCCCCCGCAACATTGGTCCATGGAACATGGCAGTTTCGATTTTTGCATGGAAAATGCCCTGCCGAAGCTGGTACAGCTTGGGCTACACGGCGGGCTGGCGCCATTGGCGGACGCTGTACAGTTCTATATCGCCAAAATGGAAGCGGTTTCGCCCGACATGACGTACAGGAGCAACGACTTGTTTTCGCTGGGTACCGCCAATACTGGATTTATCTCTATAATTATTACAAATTTTTTGATGCTTGCCGGCTTCACAAATGCGTGTATTACTGATTATATGCTGGGCAGTCTGGACGTGTTGGCAAATTTCGTGAATAAAGGCGATTGCGACATATACGCGGATGACGATGTGCGGCAAAAAATGAAGGCAGTGCCTGTAATCTGGAAGGACAAAAAATTCATAAAACCGCAGTTGGTCGACGCGTTCGGCTTTTGCTTCCCATTGATATACGATATAGTGGGACTGCATAAATTATATGGGCTGATAAACGAGGAAACAGACAGAAAAATAGACGCCGTTATTGAATTCATTTCCACTGACGTGTTCCACCATATTATAGCGGACGGCTATGGCATATTGCATTCCGGTGGCAATAAATACCATTCGATGGGTTGGGATCCGAAATACCCCGGCTGGCTCGGCGTCGCCGAATATATGGAGAACGTCAACGCCCCGAAGCTTTTGTATTTTGCACAGCATATATCAAGATACCCGCCCGCGCGGAAGTCAAAATGGTTTGCCGATTTGCTGGGCTATCTTGACAGTTTTAAAACTGTAAACGGAACACATAAGTTTCCTGCCGGATGGTTGAAGGAACAGAAAGGGTACGCGGTGCAGGGCAGTCATATCTCATTCGGGGAAAACAGAAAAAAGAAAAACTGGCGCGAAATTGAATCGACGTTTTATGTCAGCCTACTTAACCATATCTGATTGCCCATGTTGATAGCGATTGAGATATTTGAACATATCCGGCGAAATAACGTCGAAGGTCAACTGCCGATACTAAATATTGTCAGCGGTTTTCGCAGCGTTCCACGCTTCAATTAATTCTGTTATCGTTTGATAACGCTCGCTGCGTTCTATCGAAACTGCTTTCATCGCCACATTAAATAAGGCTTTTGTGGCGCTCCACGCATTAAATGAACGGTGTAGTTCACCGTTTTTCCATGCTTGATAGGCTTCGTCCGTGTCGTTGCTGAGAAGTTCAAATGCCGCCGCGCCCATGAGATATACGACTGTTTTTTCGTCCAAATCCGCGCCAAGCTCATATTCTTCCGGCGACATGAAACGTGTTGAACCCCACATCTTACCCATATCGTTTTTCGTGGGAGCTTTGCGGTAAAAATCAATATCACATATATGAAAGTCCCCGCTATCAAAATCGTATATCATGGAGCCATCATAAAAGTCAACCGGGATATAACCACGCTCGATAATGTGCTGATGAAATCCCATGATTTTATCCACTACAGCAATGCGTTTTTCGATGGGGAGTTTTCTGAAGCGGTAATTGGGCGAACCCGGATAACTCCACATTGGTTGACCGACATAATCCCAATAAGAGCGCAGACCCTCGCCGTTTACCCAATCGAAAACAGCGACATAACCGTCACCGACAGAATAATGCTCAATCAATCGGATTAAATAGGTGTGCTGTAAATCTACATACAGCTTGACAACATTTTTCAAACGGGTAATCGCATCCGTAATTTCGCCATTATAATTTTGTGTTCTTGCCCCGGCGTATTTTACAAAGTATCGTTTACCATCACGCTCTACGCCGAAACAGATATTACCTGAGTCCATTGCGTCGAATATGCGGAACACTCTGCCGATTTTACTGATAAACAAAAAATCGTGCTGCTCTCCGACATGAAAAGATACTCCGTTTATATTCATACGGACAGCATCTAAATTATCACGGTGAAGTGAAAGACCGCGCCGTTTCACACCATCGCCGGTGGTACATTCGCTTTCCTCGTGAACATGATAGCCAAGTTTTTTGTAACAGTTCTGCGCGGTGATATTATCAACGGTGGTGTGGATTCCAAGCATGTTGAATCCTTTTGACCGCACAAAATCTTCTGCAAACCGGACGGCAAAGCTACCGATGCCTTGACGTTGGTATTTTTCATCTACCGCCAACATGGAAACCCAAGCCATACTCGTCTTACTTTGTAAACCATTGAGCTTTAACCACGCCACGGAAGTAATGCCATCGTCAATGATGAAATTAGCTTCGTCTGAATCGGCAAGATTTTTCGTAAATACTTCGCGCCATTCTGAAATGCTCTTGTTATCCGGGTGCAGCGCTGCTTTGTTCTTTTCGCTTGTCAAAACAGAGATAACAAAATCAATATGTTCACTCTGCATCGGTTTGACGTTAAGCAATGATACATCTTTTTCGTATATCTGCATTTTGTTTTCGGGTGATACCTCTCCCGTCGGGACAAATCCTAATGACCGCCAAAATGATTCCCCGGACGTTCCTGTTGTCAGATACATCCGCTTTATTCCGTGGGCGTAAAAATGATGCTCCAAACGTCGGAACATCACTTTGCCATAACCTTTACGGCGGTATTCAGGCCTAACATAAAATTCCATGATATAGCCGTATTCCGGCTTGATAAACCCCTTATGCCCCTCGTGGTCTACCTTGCCGTAAAGAAAACCTATCGGCTCGTCACCGATATAAGCAAGTTCCATGTGTCTGTCATGCGGCCCCTGCATATCAATACAACTCTGTGTCCATTTTACAAGAAATTCATCACTAATAGGTGTGCCGTCGGGCATATTCGCGCCGATTTCCCTATTATACGGAATCATTAACTCCTTGAATGCTTCGCAGTGATGTGGATTGTCCTTTTGGATTTGGATAAATCTGAGTTCGCCCATGTGTGTACCCTCTTTCATAATTTTTGGAAATAAAAGTGCCCCCGACAAAATCGGAGGCACATCAATACCGTCGTTATAAAAGATAGGAACTATCTCAAATAAGAGGACAAGATGATATTCGACTTTATCGGAAAATATTTAATTGTCATCTCGTCCACCTCGCTTTCAAAATGATTTAAAAACATTATAACGCAAGATTTATTAAAATTGCAAGATGAAAAAATTATTGTTGTGAGTAAATTAACCAGTAAATTAACCTGAGTCAATTTACCCAAGGTACGCACAGTACACATGGTACACCCGGTACGCAAGGTACACCCTGTACGCATGATACACCCGGCATATGTGGCGTAGCTATTTTGTTGCGTGTTTACATTATATGTAAAATGCATTATAATAGCGCCATCATATCGGTTGACGGAGGGACGATGGCCCGGCAGAGAACATCTTATGTATGCCAGGAGTGCGGGTATAGCGCATCGGGCTGGCTTGGGCGCTGCCCCTCCTGCGGGAGCTGGGGCTCGCTGGCCGAGGAGCGGCTGGCTGCACATGGCGGCGGCAAGGCGGGGGCGGGCCGCGGATCCCGCGGCGC
>WRLR01000135.1 GCA_009777515.1 Oscillospiraceae bacterium
AGATTATCCCGACCTTTTATGACGATCGTATAAAGTGGGTAGGGATGATGGTAAAAAGCATCGAAATGTCGCAGTACGCATTTTCGGCTGCGAGGATGCTGGACGACTACCACAAAAAACTATATATAAAAACATAAACAGGTACATAAGCGGCGACATAAACAAAGGCATAAGCGGGGAGAAGCGGCGTACCGCCGACTGCTCCCCGCTTTTTTATGGTCTACGACTTCGAGCCAACATGGAGCTGTTGACCCGAAGATGGTATAAGGCTTGGGTTGTCATAAGAGGACTATGTAGAATATGGGATTAGGTTGGGTCGTTTTTGAAAAATCGTATGAAGACGATTGCTGTATTGAATATAAATACAGCCATGATAGTTACGCTATGGACGGTACAATAAGGATTAAAAAAGAACCAAGTCATTGTATTGAAACTGATAGCATATTTAATAGGTTCTCCATTGAGGAAAAGGACGAGATTTTCAGGGTTGTTTTTGGTAATTTAGACGAAGAACCAAAGGTCAGCAAAAAATTATGGCAGGAATATAGCAAACGAATTGATGAAAATGAGCGGTTATATGCAGAATGGTTGCATAAATCCATTTTAGAGGTCTGGCTCTCTAAAACGGATTTGGATAAAGGTTTCTTTGCTTATAAAGTGATTCATTTTGTTTATGGCATATGTTGTGGGGATTCATGGGATTTCCCTGATAAAAAAATTCTGGCATTTGGTTAAACAGTATCTCGTTTTCGAAGAAATTTTCTGTGGATGTCTACAAAGACGATTGTAAAAAACAAGAAAAATTCAAGAAAATCCATGACAATAAATCGCCGCTGATTCTGCGCTGTAGGAGCGGCGCATAAATGTATGTATCACTGGGGTATAGGAATAGTAATCATTTTTTTATACACCATTCCTGTGGTGGTCCAACGCTCACTAATCTGCGAGCCGGAAATAATGATTTTTTCGTCTTCGAATTGCAGGACAGTGGGCAGCCAGTCCACATAAAATTCGTTTTGTGATTTTGGGTGTAGTTTTCTTGTTTGTCCGGTCGGGTCAATAAATGACAGGCCGTCGACTTTTATCACATAGCCCAGTGCTTCATTTGCGTAGACGCCGTCTTGGGGCAGTGCGTCGGGGTTTGGTATACGATTTATATCCAAAAAAGAGAGCATTTCATCTTCATGGCAAATCCAGTTTCCGTCAGATATATCCAGTGATAATTTATTCGCATCAAATGACTCGAACAGCATATCCGCCATGCTCGCGTAGTCCCGCAAGAACTGTTTAAAACTCTTCGCTCCGGGCGCCTTGCCTATATAGTATGGCTGGGCTTTGTCCCTGTTCCAAATATAATCCAGATAGGAAGCCCCTCGGTCTTTTTCGAGATAGTCAATCGTTGCCTCGGCGCTATCTCTGTATAAATAAATCAGGCATGGATTTAACGGCAGTATTATATCTATAATCCAGCCAATGAATTTTTGCAATTCTTCATAGGGCCTATTCTTAAACAAAAAGGTGAAAATCTGGAATTGGAATATCGCGCTGTCAATGATATAGATTTCATCCCGTTTTTTCAGAGCCTTTTCGGCAAACTGCGCCCACTTTTCCAAGGCGAAAATTTTATATTTTTCAAGAGGGAAATTCCATACATCATACTTCAAAAGCGCTTGATAAGCTTCTTCGCCTATTTCATCTATGCTATGCCATTCAATTTCCGGCAAATGAATACCCACGGTACTTTCCCTAAATACGGCTGCATTATTAAGAATGTCAGCCGCTGCCGGATATGCTTTTATAAATTTATCATACTCATCATGCGTAAAGCCGGCTTCATCGAAAAACAGAACCGGATGTGGCATAGCCACTTCATGTATCCATTTCGCGTTTATTTCATTGCGCTCAAGCTGAATATGTATAAATCTTGCGTTTGTAGTTTTGCCTGTTGATGGCAAGCCCTCCAGCATTATTAGTTGTGTGTCGATCATTTTATCTTCTGTCTCCGTTGTCCCATTTGTAGGGGGCAAACCCTGCTTTTACTTGCCTGATGAATGCGGCGGTAGGCGGCTGATAAATGTGCGGTGGTGCAAGATAGCTGGGCACAGTTTTTATGCTTCGCGCAGCGCCATGTTGCCCTGCCTGTCTGGCGTACCGGGCGCGCTACGGGTGCACTGCCTGCCTGGCGCACCGGGCGCGCTACGGGTGCACTGCCTGCCTGTCGCAACGGATGCGCTACGGATGCGCTACGGGCGCCTGACGCGCTCCTCCAGCGCCGCTATCAACGTCTCGATGGCTTTGATGCGCGCGTAGCGCTTATTTTGGCTCTCTATAATATACCAGGGCGCGTATTCCGTGCTAGTGAGGCGCAGCATATCGTTCACCGCTGATTCGTAAGCGTCCCACTTTTCGCGGTTGCGCCAGTCCTCATCGGTGATTTTCCATTGCTTTTCCGGGTTTTCGGCCCGGTCAGAAAAGCGCCTGAACTGTTCGTGCTTGTCTATGTGGAGCCAGAACTTGACGACCACTGCGCCCCAATGGACGAGCTCCATTTCGAACTCGTTGATTTCGCGATACGCGCGAAGCCACTCGTCTTCGCGCGCGAAGCCCTCGATCCGCTCGACCAGGACGCGGCCGTACCATGTCCGGTCATAGATGGAGATGTGGCCGTCTTTGGGCAAGGTCTGCCAGAAGCGCCAAAGGAATGGCCGTGAAAGCTCCATCGGGTTCGGCGCGGATATGGGGATCACGTCGTAGCCCCTTGGATCGAGCGCCGACGTCACGCGTTTTATATTGCCGCCCTTGCCCGCCGCGTCCCAGCCCTCGTATGCAATGACGAGCGGTATTTTGCGCATGTATATGGTGTTGTGTAGGGAGAACAGGCGGGCCTGGACATCCGAGAGGCGCGCCTTGTACGCGTCTTCGTCCAGTTTAAGGCTCAGATCGACGTCTTTCAGTTTTGGCATGGGAACAAGCGGCGCGCCGCCGCTCAGTGCCGCATCAGCATTAGCATCGGCGCCGATGTGCTTGGATTTCCCATGTTTCGACTTCAGCGCGGACTCAATGGCGCCGACTAGTGTCTTGTAGATTTCGGTCACGGCGCTCCTGCTGTCATGCCCCGCTATTATATGCCACGGCGCATGCGCCGTATCCGTTTTCTGTAACATATTGTCGTACGCATCGTAAAACGCCGCATAGTTTTGGTTCCGCTCATAGTCGGCCGGGGGGGCGCGCCATGCCGTGTCGGCGTTGGCGGCGAGGTCGTCCAGCCTCTTTTTTTGCTCGTCCCTGCTGATGTGCAAAAAATATTTTACGATGAGGGCGCCATCTTCGGCGAGATGTCGTTCGAATTTATTAATGGAATCGAGCCTACGCGCGGTTTCCGCCCCCGATATGCGTTTTTCGGCGTAGTCGTTGCTCGCCTCCGGGTACCAACTGCGTACATAAATCGCGAAACGCCCCTTTGGCGGGACGCTGAGCCAGTGCCGCCACAAAAACGGCTTTCGCAGCTCGTCGTCGCTCGGCGGCTTTATGCAATGGGTCGTGAAATAGCGTGGATCGAGCGTCCTTATAATTTCAGATGTTTTTTTGCCCTTGCCCGCCGCGCTCCAGCCCTCAAAAATGATGATGACGGGCAACCCGCTGTCTTTTACCTCGTGCTGAAGATTAGAAATGCGGTTCCTCAACTTTTTAATTCTGTCGCTATAATCGCTCTTGGACATGCGCGCGTCCAAATTCACCGTCTCCAGCATAGTCCCCTCCATCGCCATTCTTATGATCGCCCGATCTCCGAAATCCCGTTATCGCGCCGTGCCACTGTAATCTTTCCAATTAGTTATATCTATATATTACACAAACTAACAAATAATATTTAACATTTGTTTTATAATCTCATCATTCGCCTTACAAAAAACATGGCGGGCTTGAAATAAAATTTCTCGAATGCCTTGACCGTGTTTTGTAACTCCTTTCGTATCTCAATCTTTTGGGGGCACTTTTTTTCGCATATTCCGCACCCATTGCATAAAGAAGCCATTTGCGGCTTGGACTTGAACGAAGTCTGCGACATATAATTTGTGAGGGCCTTCGCTTTGCCCATGATCGCCGTATCGTTATAGCAAAAAAAGCATGTCGGTATGTCGACGCCCTGCGGGCAGGGCATGCAGTAGCCGCATGCTGTGCACGGCACTTTGATCGATTCGGCCAGCGCCGCTTTCGCCTTAGCGATGGCTGCATAATCACTTTCAGCAAAATCACCCGCGCTCGCCGCGGAGGCGGTCTTGATGTTTTCGTTCAGCATCTCCATGCTGTTCATGCCGGACAGGACGCAAGTGGGCTCCGGCTGGTCCCATAACCACCTCAACGCCCATTCAGCAGGGGTCCTGGCTGCGCCCGCCTGCCCCAATGCCTCCATCGCGCTTTTGGGCAGATTGTTCGCGAGGACGCCGCCCCTGAGCGGCTCCATGATCATCACCGGCATTGTCTGCGCCGCGTGCGCTAGCCCGTGTCTGCCCGCCAGGTTGTTTTCATCTAAATAATTATATTGTATCAAGCAAAAATCCCAGCGGCGCACATCGCAGATTTTTATAAATTCCTCCTGGCCGCCATGATACGAAAAGCCGATGTTTTTGATTTTGTTCTCCGCCTTTTTTTGCGTGATCCATTTTTCAATCCCCAGTCCCAAAAGCCTTTCCCATACGCCGGCGTCCGTCAACATATGCACAAGGTAATAGTCGATGTAATCGGTTTGCAACCGTGTCAATTGCTTGTTAAAAAAGCTTTCCAGGTCGTCATATTTTTTAATGAAGTATGGGGGGATTTTCGTCGCGATTTTCACGTCGCCGCGCTTGTTGTGTTTGCTCAATATGCGGCCGAGCGTCGCTTCGCTGTTGGGGTATATATACGCGGTGTCAAAATAATTGACGCCGTTATCTATGGCATGCAAAATAAGCCGCTCGGTTTCGCCCTCGTCCTTCGGAAAGCGCATGCACCCAAAACCCAATGCCGAAAGCTCGTCCCCATTTACAATGTTCGTCCTGTAATTCATGATGCCGGCTCCTTTACAAGATGACATTTTGCATTTATATAAGTTAAATTTTTTGTTATTTTGATGATATGAATAAACCCGCTTCTTTAGGTATATTTATCGTTCCGCGCGCTTTCCTTATGCTTTCAAAATAATTATATAAACTGTCAATGCCGCGCTCTCGGAGTTCGCTCATTGATATAGATGATTCTAAATAATCGATCAAATCCTGCGTGTCTGTTATAGCCAGCGAATCCTCATAGTCAAATTTTATTACATTGGAAAAATGGCCGTTTAATAGTTCTAAGCCATTTTGAAGAGTGAAAGTTATTTGGCCTTTAAAAAGCTCCGTGTTTTGGTAAACATTAAAAATTGCCTCGCGCAAAAATGCAATTAAACCCCCATTACCGTTGGTGCTGCAATAAAACCTCCCGCCCTCTTTAAGCACTCGACTAACTTCCGATAAGGCTTTACATAAATCCGGGACATGATACAACATGTGGTTCGCGATCACTGCGTCAAATGTTTCGTCTGGAAATGGAATATCTTGTATATCGATTTGCCGGAACGCAAAAGTAGCCCGATCGGTCTGCGTGGCAAATTTGCTTCTTACAATATCGACCATGCCATTTGACAAGTCCGACAATGTTACCATACAGCCAATTGGTAGTGAGTTGATTCTATTTTCCCATTGTGCGCCGTTCCCGCAGCCCAGCTCTAATATTTGAAAATCTTCACAAAACGCATAATGCTCCCACAGCCAATTGCCAAACCCTTGTTTATTTGTGCTGTACTTGGAATGAAGGCTTTGCCTTGCGGAAAGGTTTTTATCGCCGCTATATTGCTTCTCTACATATTGTGTTTGGTTAATATTGCTTAACATTAATACATCTCTCTTTCATCGCATCTTGGCATCGATGGTATGCTTGTATCAAGCGTATGTATGCAATCAAATGGCAATATCTTCCACATTATAACATAACGCATAAATATATACAAACAGCGTAAACAACGAAAACAGCGATACAACGTTAACAATAAAGTCTCGGCAAATCGGCAATTCGGCAAAGTCCATGTTGACGGTAATAGTGGCTGGTGATACAATCTTCCTTGGCGAATATATATTTGCCGGCGTGATGAAATTGGCAGACGTAGTGGACTCAAAATCCACCGGTGGCGACACCGTGCCGGTTCGAGTCCGGCCGCCGGCATCTGGACACAGGACATAGGAACAAGGGACTTTGGACAAAAGCCGGCGGCCATTGCGCCGGCATAAAAAGGCTCGTAGTTAAAAGTTGCACAAGCCGGCGGGCATGCCACCAGCATTTAAGACAAAGGAACTCTGGACTAAAGTTGGTGGCTTTCGCGTCGGCATGTACAAATAGGCTCGTAGTCAAAAGTTGCACAAGCCGGCGGGCCGCGCCACCAGCATTTAGACAAAGGAACTCTGGACTAAAGCTGGTGGCTTTCGCCACCAGCACGTACAACAAGCACATAGCAAAATGTGGCACCATGACAAGGGACTCTGGACAAAAGCTGGTGGACATAGGCCGGCACGTACAACAGGCTCGTATTCGTTTTCACCAACATGAGCAATTGCCACCGGCGTGGGGGATATGGACAACATTACATACAAAGCGGCGGGCGTCAATATCGACGCGGCGGACGCAATGAAAAAGCAGTTGAGCGCCGACGTATCTTCGCGGGGGCTGGCTCACTGTGCGCCGCTTAACAGGGTGGGCGCGTTCGCCTCGCTCGTATCGCTCGACCTATCATCATATAAAAATCCCATATTTGTGTTAAAAACCGAAGAACCCGGCTCAAAGCAGATGCTCTCCATCGACAATGACCGCATCGAATGGATCGCGCGCGACTTGATAAACCACCTCGTCAACGACATAATCGTGATGGGCGTGACGCCGTGCGCCGTACTCGACACGATCATATGCGGCAAAATGGAGGGCGACAAGGTGCTGCGGCTGGTCAGGGCGATGTCTGCGGCGTGCCTGGAAAACGGCTGCATCCTCGTAGGCGGGGAGACGTCGGAGCAGCCGGGGGTGCTGCCCGCCGGGCGTTATATATTACAGGCGAGCATTTTAGGCATCGTGGATAAAGACAAAATAATCGACGGCGCGGGCATTAAAAACGGCGACGCCCTGCTCGCGCTGGCGTCAAACGGCTTGCATACAAACGGTTACAGCCTGGTCCGAAAGCTAATGGAGACAAAGCCCGCTATCATGGACGAGTCGATCGGCGGCGAAAAATTCATCGACGCCATACTGGCGCCGCATACGTCATATGCGGTTTCGGTTAAGAGCCTTGTCGAAAACCGCTCCGGCGACATACACGGGATGGCGCATATAACAGGCGGCGGCATGCGCGACAACCTCGCGCGGATACTGCGTGGCGGCGCCCGCGCGGAAATAGACCTATCGGCGGTGCGCATCCCCCGCGTTTTTGGCGTCATAAGGAAATATGCGAACGCCGGGGACGACGATATGCTGAGGACATTCAACAATGGCGTCGGCATGATATTGGTAGTGGACGGCGCGGCGGCGGGCGAAGTGGAAAAGTCGCTGTTGGACATCGGGACGGAAGCGTACCGGATAGGCCGCATCACGGGCGCGCCCGAAGGCAGCAGCAGCGAGGGCGGCGAAAGCGCCCCCGGCGAGGTAGTGTACCATAACACCCTGCATTGGGACTCATAAAATAGCACAATAATGAGTTGATAACATATTAACCTACCCCGCCATTTCGGGCTTGCATTACAGTCCTATCTGAAGCAGACAAAATTGCAGCTCGCGGGCCGCAATGACGAAATAATGCCGGCCTGCCCCGTCATTGTGGGCCGCGTAACGCGCTTTGCCCCGCAATCCCATTATTTTCTATATGTAAATATTTATTATTACAACGATAATCAACACAGACCAATTATTTATAGAAGGCGGCAGCAATATGGACGGTAAATTTTTCACATCGGAAGGCCCGGACTTTTACTCCTGTAGAGACAAACTGCTGGACCAATATAAAAGCCCTGTGTATGACGACGCTTCTGGGCTTGCCCCGACGGAAGTCGACAAACGCTTCAGCGCCATTTTTGAAGCGCCGGGCATGTCGCGTATGATGAAAAAGGCCGCGCTGTTCGAATTGGTCCTTGCGCAAACCCGCATTGACGTCGATCCGGTCGATTGGTTCGCCGATCACTTTGAGGGGCGCAATTTGCTGCGCGACGCGCGCGAAAAATGGCGCTCGCGCGTGAGCGACGAGGAGCTCCCCGACACTGCGGAAGTGTTGCAAAAAGCTTCGCGCACCGGCGCGTTCGACGCCGAGTTGGACCTCGGGCACATCTCCCCCGGATGGCGCTACTTACTGGAAAGCGGGTTGCCTGGTTTGCGGACGAATTTACGCATCAATAGGGATGCGTCGACCGAAACCGCTGGAGGGCGGCTGTCGCCGGAGCAGGAGGACTTTTACGACGCGGCAGACAAGGTGCTGGCTGCGTTTATCGCTTATACATTGCGCCTCGCGGGCCAGGCTGACAAAATGGCGGCGGCGTTCCCCGCCCACGCCGACAGGATGCACAAGCTCTCCACTTGCCTGCGGCGGCTGTCGGAGGGCGCGCCCACTACATTGTATGAGGCGTTGCAACTGGCGTACCTGTTCCATCAACTGATCGAATACGAAGGCGAACTTGTGCGCTCCATGGGAAGCTTCGACCGCAATTTTACACGTTTCTATGAAGACGACATCGCGAGCGGCAGGATTACGAAAGATGACGCGGCGGAGCTTATCCGGTTTTTTTGGATGAAGTTTTTCGCCAAGACGCGCGGCGCCGATAACGGGAAAAACTTTTATTTTGGCGGGCTTAAAAGGCAGGGCGCCGACGCGACGTCCGAACTTACGCACCTGGCGCTCGATGTGTTTTACGAGTTGGAACAGACCGATCCCAAATTTTCGATCAAGCTGCATAAAAACTCGCCGGACGCGCTATATCGCCAGGTCGCGCGCTGCATACGCGACGGCCGCACGAGCATGGTGCTGATCAACGACGACGCCGCGAGAGAGGCCGTCATAAAACATGGGAAAGACCCGCAAGACGCGTTCGACTATCTGCTCATCGGCTGTTACGAACCTGCGATAGAGGGCAGGGAGATCGCATGCAACATGTCCATCAAAATAAACCTCGCAAAGCCGATCGAGCTCGTGTTGAACAACGGTTTCGATCCCGTTTCCGGCGAATTTATCGGCGTGGACACAGGGGACCCACAGTCTTTCGATAATTACAGCGAATTCTTCGAAGCGTATAAAACCCAATTGCGACACCAGGTCGAACTCGTCACAGAAGCCATCAAGGCATATGAACCATATTGGCCGGAAATCAACCCGTCGCCGCTGCTCTCGTCCACTTTTATCGATTGCGTGCAATCGGGCGTCGATGTTTCCGGCGGCGGGCCCAAATACAACAACACGGGCTGCATGGGCGGCTGCCTCGGGAGCGCCGTCGATTCGCTGGCGGCGGTAAAGAGGCTCGTGTATGACGAAGAGAAGCTCACGATGTCTGAGTTGACAAATATATTGGGGGACAACTGGGAGGGGCAGGGGTCGCTTCAGGCATATGCGCAAAATAGGCTGCCCAAATGGGGCAACAACGATGACGAAGCGGACGGCATAGCAGTGCGCATCGCCGATTTTTATGGGTCTTTGGTGAACGGGAAGCCCAACAACCGAGGCGGCATATTTGTTGCGTCCATGTTTACGCTGGACAGCAATTTGAGGTGGGGGAGGCTCTGCGGGGCGCTCCCGGACGGACGCCTCGCCGGTACGTACCTGTCCAAAAATATAGGTGCGACAACAGCGATGGACAGGGCCGGCGTCACCGCGCACATCGCATCCGTTACGAAGCTGGATTTTACCAATATCCCCAACGGCTCGTCGCTGGACATCTACCTGCACCCAAGCGCAGTCGCGGGGGAGCAGGGGCTGAACTCCCTTATCGGGCTTATCAAAACGTTCTTCGCGCGGGGCGGGTTCGGCATCCAGTTCAACGTGTTTGACGTCAACACGCTGCGGGACGCGCAAAAGAACCCGCAAAAATACGCGACGCTCCAGGTCAGGGTATGCGGCTGGAACGTGTATTTCATCACGCTCAGCGCCGCTTCGCAGGAGCAGTTCATCAACACGGCAGTGCAGAGCTTCGCTTAATGTGCAGGGAGGAGCCGGGTTCGCGTGCGTCCCAACCGCCGCACAGTCAGTGCGCAGAGCTTCGCGTGACGGGCACAATCTCCGATATTAAACGCTTCGCCGTGCATGACGGGCCGGGTATACGCACGACACTGTTCATGAAGGGCTGCCCGCTTTCATGTCTATGGTGCCATAATCCCGAAAGCCTTGATTCAAAACCTATTTTAAGCTATATCGATAAATTATGCGTGGCGTGCGGCGCCTGCGCCGCCGCCTGCCCGCGCGGCTGCCACGTATTTGGCGGCTGCGACAAGCCAGCAGATGAAAACGAGTCCGCAGGCGACAAGCCAGCAGAT
>WRLR01000136.1 GCA_009777515.1 Oscillospiraceae bacterium
TAATTGTCGGAGATGTGGAGAATATAAAAAGTCAAACCCGGTTTGTCAAGAAAACGTTGTCGATTCCACGCTGGTTAAATAACGCTGCTGAACAGCAACATATTAATTTTTCTGGCGTATTGCAAGAGGCATTAAAAGAGCGTTTGGTAGATTCAACATATACAAATCAATGATCGCTAACTTGTTCCAATTTTTCGTCAAACATGAGGAAACTTATTTTACGTAAAAAATATAACGCTGTAATCAGCTGTATGGCATTCCGTACATCGTTATGGTATTGTATTTTTACAACTCGCTTGCGGGTTTCCTTTGTATATTTTGCTTGGGCGTAAAACTATCCAAAGGTTACCATATTTGCAAGGGAGTTGCATTTATTTATGAGTCAGCCTCCGCTTCTTTTAGTGGGCGGGTGGGACTTGGGTCACAGGAACATAGGTTGTAGGGGGATCAAAGCGTTTTTAATGTCAATGTTCAATTAGTCAAACTCTTCACTCACTAGTTAAAGGATGGTGAAAAAAATGAATCGTACTGAAACATTTGTGGAGAAAGTAAACGACCTCTGTTCTATCGTGGACAGAACAGAACTTAACTTTGTCGGTATCGGTGTGCCTGTTACTTTTGAAAGCCAAGGCTATCCGAACAAACTCAGCTTTGAAAGCAACACCTTAAACGATTACTTTGTCACAAAGAAATATATCGCCGACGGCACAATCGCTTTCCTTGCAGAAACGTTTGGCATAAACCTGAATGAAACCGAAATTATCAGCGCACGCTACGATGTTCACGGCGATGGGAATTACAACGTGATTGTCGGGTTCCCAATTGACAGCCTTGATAAACTGCCTGATTTTCTGCCGGAACACACGCTAACGCTTAAACTCCCGGCTTGCCGTTACGCAAAAATGGAAATAAACGAGCAAAAACGCGAGGGACGTATCGGATATGGTGAACGGATGCAAGCGGACGAATATTTTATTGGCGGTTTCCGTAAGGATACTGAATACATTTTTAACATTGCAGGATTTCCGATGAACACTTGGGACGCAAGCGGCGATTTACTGACAAAATACGAACCCATACGAAAATCGGCTGACGAAAACGACCGCTTCGATACTTTCGAGGTAAAGCCCGTTCTGTTGCCACCGTGGAAAATTGCCTGCTGTACCCAGCTACACGGAAAAGATGAACATATGTGTATATTTAAGTATTTCGATGTTGCAACAGAAGTATATAAAACCGGTTTGTCACGGTACAATCAAGGTGATTTTTATGGATTCCCGGTTGATTGGGAAAACAGTTATAAGAGCTGCTTCGGCTCGCGGGTCAGTTCCTTTGACGGGCTGCCAAACAGCGTAGAAAAAATCACATTGCCCGGTGGGTTATATGTTCATGTTACGCAAAAGGAGTTCAACGGCGATAATCCGTCTATGCCTTATGATGTAGCGTTCAATCACATGGATAAGTTATATTTTACGGAAAATCCCGCATTTGAGTTTGATAATAGCCGAAAAGTAATCGCCCGGTTCAGGCAGGCTAATTGCGCATCAGTGTTTGTTCCTGTTAGAAAGAAACAGTAGCACCTCTTACCTGCACCTGTTTGTAATGGACTATTTACTTTTGTGCAAACATATTTTTCGTGCATATTACTTGAAACGCACGAAATGTTATGGTATAATGAAAAATATAAAGTTGGAGGTGTAAAGAATGTCCGATACAATCAATGTAACTATTAGGCTCGATAGAGAAATAAAGGAACAGGCTGAAAGAATGTTTAATGATTTTGGTATGAACCTTTCTACTGCATTTAACATATTTGCTCGTCAATCCTTACGGCAAGGCAAGATTCCATTTGAAATTTACGACCCCTTTTATAGCGTTAAAAACCAAACAGAATTAAACCGTAGAATTGAAGAAGTTGAAACGGGCAAGGCTACATTCGTTGTTAAAACAATGGAAGAACTTGAGGCGATGGCTGATGAATAGACGGTTGTCGTTTATGACCGACGCATGGAACGAATACCTACATTGGCAAACACAAGATAAAAAAACAATGAAGCGTATAAATATTCTTTTGAAAGATATTAACAGACAGCCGTTTTCTAGGATTGGCAAGCCCGAACCGCTAACAGGGGTTAAACAAGGCTATTGGAGTCGGCGTATTGATGAAGTAAATCGTATCGTATACAAGGTAGAAAACGACCAAATTATCATTACTCAATGTGCTGGTCATTATGATGATTAATTATAATGAAAAGCTTGGGTCACAGGAAAATAGGTCGTAGTGGGATCAAAGCGTTTTTTATTGTCGATGTTCTATTAATCAAACTCTTCACCCACCAGTAATTATTATTAAGAAATAATAGGCGGTGTTGTATATGTATGGCCATATAATCCCTTTGATAAAGTAAAATTTTAGTATTGATATTATTAGACCGGATGATTATTACAAAATAGCTAACCTAACTGATAGTTTAGCGAATTGGCTATACAACAATGTGGAAAGTCTATCGAATCAACTTGTGACGTTAACATTATAGATAATAAAAGGGATGGGTGCATATTAGGCTGCCACAGATGTCATTGCATCAGCTCCACGTACCCGTCTGTGCCGTTTACGCGGATCATCTGGCCGTCGCGGATCAGTTTAGTGGCGCCCTCGACGCCCGCCACCGCCGGTAGGCCATACTCCCTCGCCACGACCGAGCCGTGTGTCATCGCGCCGCCCACCTCCGCCACCAGGCCGCTGACGGACACGAACAGCGGCGTCCAGCTCGGATCGGTGTAAGCCGTCACCAATATATCGCCCTCTTCCAAGCGGGCGTCCTCCAGCTTCATGACGACGCGCGCGCGCCCCTCAGCGACGCCGGGCGAGACAGCTATGCCGGGCAGCGCGCCGGGCGGGAGCTTGCCGTTGCTGTATTCGCCCCGGAGAACTTCGCCCTCGGACGTCATCACGCGCGGCGGCGTTAATTTTTCATTGACGATATGCTCGCCCATCCGCCGCTCTATCAGGCCATAGTCGGCGCTGCCCGTCCGGACTGCCCCATGCAGTTCGTCAAAGCGCAGATAGAAAATGTCGTCCCTGTTGCGCAGGGCCCCGCTTTGCACCAGCCTGTCGGCCTCCCGCAACAGGGCCTGCTTAATCAGCCAATAGTATTGCATCATAAAATGCTTCGGGTACTCGCGGTAACCGATGTAATTGCGCAGGACGCTGATTTTTTTGCCAGCCCGCCTGGACTTGCCCTTGCCGAGCGGGCGCTTCGACAACCGCTCCAACACGTCCTGCGTCTTCTGTTCGGCTTCCTTTCGGCACTTGTCATAGACTGCGGCCGATGCGCCCGGCCCGAAATTTTTAATGTTTCCAAGTATCATCGGGGCGAGCGTGGACGGCGACTCGGCCCATCGGGACCGGGTGATATCGATTTCACCGGCGCAGCGCATGCCGTATTTTTCCAGATACGCCTCAATGGCAGCGGCCGCCTCCCCGCCGCCATTCAATTTTTTCATACCGTCAAAAAAAGCTTCGTCGCCGGCGCTTTGGAGGTATTCCACAACCTCGGGGCATTCGCGCGCCACGTCGGCCACGTCCAGCAGCTCCAGCCCCAGCTTGCCCGTGGTGTTGTTGTCGACCGACTGGCTCAGCACATCGCCTACCGACTTTTCTCCGAGCCATTTTTCCATTTTTTTATTAATCCAGCCCAGCGCCAGCGCGCCCGCGTACACTGTGCCCATGCCCCTTGCGCTGTACAGCTCCTTTTGCATCCTCTTGTGATCGGTTTTTATGAATTCCAGCAAGTCGGCGCCGGACAGTGCTTCCGCCTCGACTTGGAACCTGCGTAGGAACGTGTCGCCCCTCGCCATAAGATCCCTGACTATCGCCGGATCGTTCTTTCTGGTAATTTTCAGAACCTGCAAAGGCAGTTCCCACGTAAAGAACGCCGAACCCATCGACAGGAACCTTTTGCCCCGTTCCAGGGTTTTCATAAAATCGGCCCGCTCCATAGCGCCTGTGACGGCGGGGGCCATGAGCGGGTCAATTTTCCCGATGGCTTTTTTTATCAGCACGCGCCCGACGGGCGAAGCCAAGTCGTGTGCCAGATCGATAAACAGCCTCCCCCCGGCCTCGACCAGGGTGGGCTCCACCATCTGGAAAAACGAGATACCCAGCGGCTTCATGGCGTCGGTCATCATCGACTGGTGGCCGAACGATATATATACATGCCCCTCGTCGTTCTGTTTGTCCGGGAGCGGGTACAGCGTGGTGATGGGGCGGCTTTGGACTATGTGGAGCCCGCCTTCGCTATAGCACCATTCGATGTCCTGTGGCTTGCCATAGTACGCCTCTATGGCCCTGCCGGTTTTTTCCAGATTCAATATCTGCGCGTCGTCCAGCGCCTGCGCGTCCCTGCGGCTGGCGTCCACCGGCCTCTCCTCGATCGCGCCGCCCTCTGCGGCGTATAATGCGCGCTCTTTTGGCGCCAGCCTTTTTCCGGTTATCGCCCCGCCGCGCACAGAATAGCTGTCCGCAGCCAAATAGCCCGATACATAGGCCTCGCCCATACCAAATCCTGCGTCTATTGATGTTATTTTTCTGTTTGATGTGGCCGGGTCGGCCGTGAACATAATGCCCGACACCTCGGGGAACACCATCTTTTGCACGACGACCGCCATGGACGCGGAGCTGTGGTCTATGCCCCTTTCAATGCGGTATGCGACGGCGCGCTCCGTATAGAGCGACGCCCAGCACATGCTTATATGTTTTAGGACGGCGTCCGCGCCGGAGATATTTAAGAATGTGTCGTGCTGGCCGGCAAACGAGTCTGTGGGCATATCCTCAGCCGTGGCGCTGGAGCGTACGGCATAGATGAAGGGTTTGCTGTTTTGCGAAAGGGTTTCGTCGGCTTCGCGCGCATCGCCATCTTGGGCTTCGTGTGCATCGCTATCTAGGGTTTCGTGCGCATCGCCACCCTGGGTTTCATGCGCATTACCATCTAAGGTTTCGTGCGACCCGGTTTCGTTGGATTTGTACGTTTCGACATCTTGGGCTTCGTTCGCTCCGGCTCCCCTGGCTTCGTGCGCCCCGGCTATTTTTACTTCTTGCGCCTCGGCTTCCTTGGCTTCGTGCCGCCCCAGATAATTAATAATATCGTCCCTGACCGACATGGGGATGGCTGCGGATTCGATGGAATTTCGGATCCTCTCGCAAACCTCGCCAATCCAATCGCTGTTGTATGGCCTTAACAACCTCAGCAGCGAATTGAATTCTTCGCAGTTTTGCATAACGGCTTTGTACGCCTCGGTTGTGACGCAAAATCCATTTGGCACATGGATGTCCGGGATTTTAGACAATTCCCCCAGGCTTGCGGCTTTGCCCCCAACCAGCGGCAGCATTTTCCCGTCAATATCCGCCAGATCCAATACATACGCGCTCATAAAACGTTCCTCTCTTTTAACGGCTCACATGCAAAGAAGGCGCATATAGCCGTTAAAACTTCATCATTAGCAACAATCGCCGTAAAAAACCATATCATGAATCAAATGCCTAAAAGATGGATGCTAACCATAATTATACATCATTTTCGCCCGTGTTGTTGTATTATTGCCATAATGAGGCGCAGGCTCGCCAGCGAGCTGCCATAATTAATGGAACCCGCAGTGGAAATATTTACGCCGCCATGCGCGAGCCCGTCCCGCGTGTCGCGCAGCGTCTGCTCCGTGAGCATGCGCTCGTCGTTGCGGCTGAATGCAAAGGGCGCGATGCAGCCGTCGATGCGGGCGTCGGGCAGATGCTCCCTTATTTCGGGGACCAGCACGTTCGGGCCGAAGTTTACGCCGTTCAGGCGCAGCTTGCCCAGCGCAGGCAAAAGGTGCGCCATGTCGCTGTCGGAGTGCTGGAAGCGCGGGTCGCCAGGCGCGGGGCTGTAGCGCGCGAACACGTCGCGGAGGACTGGGTAGCCGAACAGTTCGTACATTTCAAGGTTCATAAGGCAGCAGTTGTCGTCCGCGAACGAAAAACCGGGGACGGTGGCGGGTGCGGATACGGCGGCAGGGGCGGCTGCGGTGGAAGTGGCGCGGGCGGATGTAGCGGCATGGGCGGTTGCGGTAGCAGGATCTATGGCACGCGCGGGAGTGGATTCGGTGGCGGGAGCAGATGCAGGGGCAGCGGCATAGGTAGAGTAGAGGCCGACGCCCTGCGCTTCCCCCGCTTCTTCGTCCATCACCCTTGCCATTTCCAAAATCGCATGTGTCATGGCCCGGGAAAACCGCCGCGCCAAATCTGGCTCGTCCTGAACCAGATAAATAAATTCCTCCGGCCCCATGACAGAGCAAGCCAGCGTGATGGGGCCGCGCACATGGCGCAGCCGCTGGGGCCTTATCCCATATGTCTCCCATATGCGCTTCTTTTCGGACTCCCAGCATGCGGGCAGCATAAACTCCCTGTAGTCCATCGTCTCCGCGCGTTCGAGTATTTTTTCGAGCTCACCAAACGAGTTGACGCCCTTTTCGAGCCACTCCGTGTGGTACCGCCATACGTATTCGCCCCCGAACACCTCGCCAATGCGCCTTATTTCGGGGAACGCCGCGTCTTTTGGAGGGATATCCTCGTCGAGCAGCCGCCGGCCGACTATCTGCTCCGCCCTGTCGTTGTACTGCATTGTCCAGCGGCGCGTCAAATCGGCGTCCTGCGGGTCCCAGGGGTGGCTGACGGGTATACCCAGCTCGTCGAAAATGCACTCGCCGTTCATGCGGATGCCAAGCGCGACCTTCGAGCCGTCGTTGAAGCAGTTGTTGGCGTGCGCCGCCTCGTCGTCGCGCCAAAACTTTTCAATATCCAAGCCATCGTCAAACCTCGGGATATCCATATAACAACCTCCGCTCTCCTGGTAGCAATGTGGGGCAAGCCCCGCGCTCAGCCAGTCTTTTAATAAATTATAAAACAACCCATTGCCTGTGACAAGAACAGATAGAAAAGCCGCAGCCACCGCAGCCATCGCAGCCATCGATAAAAAGCCCTGTAGGGCGCGACGCCCTACAACGCACATATGTCTTTTTATTGCGGAGCTATTACGGAGCAATTACTGCCTTGTTTATTATACACATTTGGGATATACTATTTTTGTCCATGATTACAGGATAATAATGGTCGTTTTTAATAATAATTATAGTTAATTTTAATGGATCATCGTTATTATAGTGCATTATAGTCAGTTGCGGATCAATATAGGTAGTTGCGGATCAATATAGTCAATTACGGATCAATATAGTCAGTGACGGTGTATTATAGTCAATAGCGGTGGATAATATACGGAGAATCTTCAAAATGATAGTTGGTATTTTCACGGACACGTTTTATCCGGAAATCAGCGGGGTCAACACATCGGTTATGCTGCTCAAACGGGAGCTGGAAAAGAAGGGGCACGCCGTCTATGTCTTTGCGTGTTCCAACCCAGCGCTCAAATACCTCCCCGACATCCCAAACACGTTCAGGCTGCCCAGCGCGCCATTTATCTTTTTGCCCAGCAGGCGCTTCGCCGTCGTATACCAAAAAAGCGTCGCGCACAAAATCGGCTCGCTGAACCTTGACATCATACACACAAACACCGAGTTCTCGCTGGGATTCTTTGGCAAATTCGTCGCAGCTTCACTAAACAAGCCCGTCATCCACACATACCACACCTTGTATAAGGACTATGTCCACTATTTGACAAAGGGGCACTTCCCCAATTTCTCCGCTGAAATGGCGCGGACATACAGCAGGATATTCTGCAACAGTTGCTGCACGATAGTCACCCCGACGGAAAAAACGCGCGATCTGCTGCTCGAATACAATGTCGAAAGGCCGATAGAAGTTATCCCCACAGGCATCAATATCGACAAGTTCAGGCCCCTGCCCGGGGACGCGGACAAAATCGCATCCATAAAAACGGAGCTTGGCATCGGGCCGAACGAAAAGGTGATACTGAGCGTCGGGCGGATCGCCAAAGAAAAAAATATCGGCGCCATTGTCAAGCAAATGCCGGAGTATTTCAAGACGCACAAAAACGAAAAGATGCTCATCGTCGGCGACGGCCCCTACAGGCCCGACATTGAGGCGCTGGCGACTAGTCTGGGCATTTCAGACAAGGTAATATTCGCGGGCGAGCGCCCGTGGGAGGAGATCGCGCTGTACTACAAACTGGGCAGCGTGTTCATCAGCGCGTCGCAGAGCGAGGCGCAGGGCCTGACATTCATTGAAGCCATGGCTGCGGGCATACCGGTGCTGGCGAAAAGGGACCGCAGCGTAGAGAAAATCGTAATCGAGGGCCATTCGGGCTGTTTGTTTGACGACGACGCACAGATACCTGCCATGCTCGGCAAAATCCAGGGCGACAAGGCGTTCCGCGATGCGCTGATAGCCAACGCGCACGGCATAGCCGAGCAAAATTCGTCGGGGCAGTTTGCGTCCAGAATAGAGCTGTTGTACGAAAAAACGCTTCAAGATTGGCATCAGTTGGATAAAAAATATATTCTCAGCAACCCTGTCATAAAGAAAATCTTGTTATAGTTACAACAAACAAAAACCGCTTGCGGCGGGTATATAAAAGTCGCTTCGGTCTTTGGAAAAGGCTCTGTGTTTTCTATGTTTCTGTCAAAAGTGTGACGATTAAATCCTGCTCAATCCTTTCAAAAGTGTAAGGATTTAGTAAGATTCTCGAAAGAAACGCCTGGTATATTGGTGGCAGTCGGATTTGTCGGCTGTCATTTTTTCTTGTGGAGGATAGTGGCATGAGTGTTTTGAAAACAACCAATTTAAAAAAATATTACGGCGCAAACGCCGTGTCTGCCACCCGACGGAAGAACAAACAGTATGCACCGAATGCACAGAACGGGCAGGCATTAGTCAAGGCGATTGACGGCGTGGATTTTGCGGTGGACTCGGGCGAGTTTGTGTCGGTCGTCGGCAGTTCGGGAAGCGGTAAATCTACGCTCCTGCATTTGCTCGGCGGACTTGACCGGCCTACGGATGGTACGGTCGAGATTAACGGAAAGCTAATATATTCCATGAGGGACGATGAACTGACGATTTTCCGTCGGCGCAACATCGGCTTCGTGTTCCAAAGCTATAACCTTGTGCCTGTGTTGAATGTGGAGGAAAACATACTGCTCCCGATTCAGCTTGACGGGAACACCCCTGATATGGCGTTCATCGGCCGCGTGATTGAAACCCTCGGTATTTCCGACAAACGCAACGCTATGCCCAACCAACTCTCAGGCGGCCAGCAGCAGCGTGTGGCAATCGCCCGAGCCATCGCGAGCAAGCCCGCGATTGTCCTCGCGGACGAACCCACAGGCAACCTCGACAGCAAGAGCGGCATGGACGTTATGGGGTTGCTCAAAGTCAGTGGAGAGAAGTTCGGGCAGACGATTGTGTTGATCACCCATAACCCGGAAGTCGCGCAGATGGCGGATAGGACTGTCCGTATTGAGGATGGGAGAATTGTCGGGGGTACAGCAAAATGAACATAGCCAATAAAAGCATTATCCGCAAGCTCACATCGCGGTTCCTCAAAGCGGGCAGGACGCGGAACATCGTAGCCATTGCCGCCATCGTATTAACGTCGGTGATGTTTACGAGCGTGTTTACAATCGGTTCGAATATGCTGTCTATAATTCAAAACGATACCATGCGGCAGGTAGGCACACGCGCTCACGGCGGTTTGAAATACTTAACCGTAGAGCAATACGAACATTTAACAAAATCTCCGCTGCTTAGCGATATTTCTTATACACAAATATTTGGCGCGGCAACAAATGATGCTTTGAACAAAGTTTATAATGAGATTTACTATGGGGAAAATGATAATGCGCGGTGGCGTTTTTCGGTACCGACAACAGGAAATATGCCGCAGTCGGTTAATGAAATCGCTTGCAGTGCTATCGTACTTGACGCGCTGGGCGTTCCTTATGAAATCGGCGCTGAGGTATACCTTGAATATATGGTCGGCAGCACGGCGCGTTCAGATACGTTTACACTTTCGGGGTTTTGGGAGGGCGACGCGGCAATGCCTGCGCAGTTTATCTGGCTCTCAAAGGGGTATGTGGATTCTGCGCTAAATGATGCGGTTATTATGGACAACTATACCGGAACAATCAACGCGGAGTTTTGGTTCTCCAATTCATATGACATTGAAGGAAAAATCCGGCGATTGATTGATGAACGGGGTTTAACAATTGATGATAAAGACATAGGCATAAATTGGGCGTATGCCGCAAGCGACATCGACTTTGACCCGGCAATGATTGCTATTTGTGTCCTTGTCCTTGCGTTAATATTATT
>WRLR01000137.1 GCA_009777515.1 Oscillospiraceae bacterium
AGGGACATTGGAATGAATCATCCTATTATAGACGCGGCTTTGTCGAGCGGCTATTTTGTGGCGGCGCCGGCGACGGGGCATCCGTTTGATGTTTGGCGCAAGCGGCTCGACGGCATACCGCAGGGGAAGCATTTGAACTTTGAGCACCGCCCGGAAGCGCAGTGCGGCTGGCCGGTCGATGAAATCACGCTCTGGTGCGCCGCGATGGAGACCCCGCCGTTTGACGGCTGGCCGGAAGGCTATGGGGAGATCGCCAGCCATTACATGTTCCTGGGGAAGGCCGAAGCGAACCTGGCTTCATGGGTCGGCGCCATTGAGTCCATGGGGTTCGAAACGGTCAGCGATAAAATCATTCCGGACAGGGCGGCTGCGATACGGGCAGGGCTCGGCGTCCACGGCCAGTCGGGCATGCTGATAACGCCACAAAAAGGTACATATGTTACGTTGGCTACGGTCATGGTGCACATGGCGCCGCCCGAGGGGACGCCAGGGCCGGAAAACGATATGTCGCCGGGGTGCGCGCGCTGCGGGGCTTGCACGGAAGCGTGCCCTTCGGGGGCAATCGGCGAAGACGGCATCGACGCGTTGGCGTGCCTACGCAACCATATGAATTGGCCGGAGTTTATGGCGGACGAAATGCAGGCAAAAATGGGTGAAAACCTTTGGGGCTGCGACGTTTGCCAAAAGGTCTGCCCCAGCAACAGCGGGCTGCGGCACATATCGCCGACTCCGGAACAATATGCACCGTTTAAGTTGGAGAGCATGTTAACAGAGCCGGACATCGACGAAATTGCCGCGCAGACCGGCAAATACCTTGCCAACAAAAACCGCCTGCAGCGCCAGGCTGTATATTGCGCGGCGTATCATGGAAGGCGCGATCTGCTCCCACAAATAAAAGCACTCGAAAACAGCGACGATCCAACAATCGCACGGGCGGTGCGCTGGGCAATAAATACGCTTGCGGCCCCGCCCGCCAAATGAGTATGCCTTTATATTGACATCCGACACGCGGTGCGATGAAGCAAAACGCCCCTTTCGACCTATATGGGGCGCCGCGCCCTACGGGTGCCTATGTGTCCGTATGGTGCGATTGCTTATCGCCCGTGTGTAATATGTTTAAAACGTATGACTTGTTGGACGCTGTACACGGACGAACACTGTTCGTCCCTACGGGTGCCTATGTGTCAGTAGAGGCGGCCTCTGGTCGTCCGCCTGTTTTCTTATATTTTTATACCTATAATTCAAGCCATTCGAGTACGCGCTGGATTTTTTCGTCCCAGTATTTCCATTGGTGGTCACCGGAGCCCTCTTCGTATGTCAGGTCGTAGCCGAGCTTTTGCAAGTGGTCGCGGAACGTGAGGTTCTGTTTGTATAGAAAATCTTCCGTGCCGCACCACTGGTATACCTTCGGCATCATGCCCGCTGCTTTGCGCTTTGTCGCGAGCGCCAGCAGATCATTGTCGCTCCCCTCCAACGTCTCCAGGGGGCCGAACACATTGAACCAAAAGTTTCCGCGATCAGCCGTGAGTTCCGGGTTCCGCATGATGGCGCACACGTCCAACCCGCCCGATAGCGTAGCGACTTTCGAGAACGTCTCGCCCGCGCCGAGCCCCAGCTTCGCGGCGCCGTAGCCGCCCATGGAAAGCCCCGCCGCAAACGTGTCCTCGCGTTTTTCGGACAGCGGGAAGAACTTGCGGCATATCGACGGCAGCTCTTCGGATATATATGTCCACCATTTGAGCCCGTGGTGCATGTCAGTATACCACCCCAACTGCGTCGACGGCATGATGACGGCGATCCCATAGTCAGCCGCGTACCTTTCGATGGATGTCCGCCGCTGCCAGATGGTGTGGTCGTCCGACATGCCGTGCAGAAGATACAAGGTTTTGTACGGGCCGCCGTCTGCGACGTTGGATATGCCAATCTGGCCGTTGACGGCCTGCGGGATGATGGCGTCCATAGCGACGCACATGCCCAGTTTTTCCGAAAAGAATTGTACATGCATTAGAGCCATAATCTATTCTCCTTCAAATTTATTCACAAGTAATTGCATAGCCGCGACGGCGGCAGCCGACTTTTTCAGCGCGAACTGTGTGACGAGCGAGGCGAGCGGGAACACAGCCCCAGCCATCAGGCCGGCCCGCAGGCCGAACTGCTCGGCGCTGAGCGCGATCCCTTGCGGCAAAAAGCGCATGGAAAAGTCCGTAACAACGCCGCCGACCCACGGCCCGATGGAGCAGCCAAAGCTCCCGGACGCGGCCAGCAGCGCGAACATGGACACGCCGGCCAACGGCAGCCCCTTCGATGCGATAGCCAGCGTGCCCGGCCACATCAGACTGACAAACAGGCCGCACAGTGCGATCGCCGCCACGGAGGGCGCGGGCGTGCCGACAGGCGTAAACACGATGACGAAATACGCCGCGAGCGCGAGCACCGAACCGCCGATCAACACATTGTGGATGTTCATCCTGTCGCCGAGTATGCCATACAGCAACCGCCCGATCCCCAAAAAAATGGCGAACCCGCACAAACCGAGTATGTCGCCCGTCATTTTCGACAAGCCGAGTCCCCTTTCGAGGAACGACGAGGCGTATTGCGCGATGACCGTCTCCGCCGCGCCGCCGCAGGCTATGGCAACAAGCGCGAGCACGAATATCCTCATCCCGAAAAGCGAGCGGATAGGCATGGCCTTGTCGCCAGTCGCCCGCTCGGCGATAGGCGCCCGCGCGAACATCACGGCGTCGAGCGCCGGGACGACTATCCACATGATTACGATGGCCCGCCAGGGCAGCCCGAAGTACAAAAGCCCTGTGGTGACAAGCACGACCCCTGCCTGCCCCCACGCGTAAAACGAGTGCAGGAACGAGAGCGCCTTCGACGAATCGATGGCGTCCGACGGGATGGCGTCGACAATCGGCGAGAGGCACAGTTCCATAAGCCCGCCGCCCCCGGCGTAGATGAATATCGACAGCATGAAGCCCATGTAAACATTGGCCGCAAACAGCAGCGGCGTCAACGCGAACAAGACCAAGCCGCCCATGCAGACGAACAGCGCCGGCATGATAAACGGCTTCATGCCGATTTTATCTATGACCTTGCTGAATACAATGCTGACCAGGAGCTGGGTGATGAAATTGACAAAAACAAGGGTGCCGAATTGCGCGTACGTCAGCCCGAACTGCTCGCGCAACGGTATGAAGATGATCGCGAGCAGGTTGACATTGACTGCCTGCACGAAATAACCGACATAGCAAGCGAGCAGCGTCAGCCTGTAGTTCGCCGCCGGCCGGTTCGAATGTGGCAGGGCTGCCTCGCCCGGTTCGGCTCTATCCGGGGCGCCTTTTCCATGTTCAGCGATTGTCCGGCTACCTCCGTCGTGAAATTAGAAACATACGAACACATTATACAAGATATGTTCAAATGTTACCACATAAAGCCCCCAAAGCCCAAAGCCCCGTCATTGGTTACGCGCCGCCCCCCTGCGCCCTGCGGAATGCAAACAAACTGAATGCAATCGCGGCTAAAAGGAGGAAACCTAAAAAACCTATCCCAAAGGAATTGCTGTAATAGCCGATTATAATGCCCACGGTGGGCGGCCCGAGGGTCTGCCCCACATCCATGAGAGTGGACAACACGCCCAACGACGCGCCAAGCTGCCCCTTTTGCGCGACATCGGCCGCGAGCGCGCTCATGCTTGCTGTAATTATTGCAAACCCCAAGCCATATATGACAATCAACACGGCCAGCAGCACAAGCGATTTAGTCAGCATCATAAAAAAGAAGACGCCCGCGCTTATTCCGAGCCCTATTACAATTAGAGGCAAGCGCCCCAATTTATCCGATGCTTTGCCGAACAGTGGTTTCAAAACAATAATGCCAACCAACTGTACGCTCATTGCAGTCCCGATTTGCGCCCTCGTCATGCCAAGGTCGACCGCATGAAGCGGAAAAAGCATTTCAAAAGCGCCATGCGCGAAATAAACGAAAGCATAGAAAATGCCAACATATAGAAGCGGCTTATAATGAAACAACCCTATAAGTTTCTTAAAGAATGGAATTTTCTCTTCTGTTCCGACATTGAGCTTCGCGGCTTCCCTATCTTCATCCTTTTTATGCCTGCGCAGAACAAACAGCACCATAAATAATGCAGAAATGCCCGCAACTGCCGCTATTATATAAATGGGGATATGCCAGCTTATTTCGTAGTACTCGCCAATATCGGACGCCCCGCCCGCGACGATGGGGGCCGCAGCGCGCCCAATTAGCGTTGCCGATGAATAGAGCGAGAGGTTCTGCCCCGTGTTCTTGCCGCTGAACGCCGCGACGGTCGCCATTGCGACCGGGCCGAACGCCGCCGTGGCAAAGCCGTGGTAAAAGCGGACCGCTCCCAACTGGAATGGATTACGAACGACCAGATATAAAAACGGGGCTGTAGCGAAAATCAATAAAGAGCCAATCAATATTTTTTTGTAGCCGTATCTGTCTGCCAAATCCCCTGCGATGTAACTAATCAAAATGCCGGGTACGGTAGACGCGGAAGCAATCATTCCGACCTGTACGCCGGTCGCGCCCAAGCTTTCGGAAAATAGCGACAATAGGGACTTAGATATTGTTGAGCTAAATATTGCCAGCGCGCCGCAGCACCCAATCAAAACAATAATTCTAGTGGAAGGCGAAAGTTTCTTCATAAAAAATGGCCTCTAATTATTCTATAAGTATTTTCAACAGCAGTCCCTATGTGTTCTGCTGTGGATGTTTTTCGTGGCGATTATATTCGCTCCGGCGCCCGCTATATTTTTAATGATAATGTCGCCGGCGCTGACGGGGGCTTTAAGTTTCATGCGGTTTACACATGCCATCGCCTCGCGCAATAGAGCCTTTGGGATCATCCGGTCTGTCCGCGCGCTGACGAGGGGGTATACGCCGCCTTCAATCTTGACGGAGCATGTCAGGACCCGCATGGGATTTGTTAATTCGGCGATGGCGTATTCCTTGCCCTTCGCGCAGCGCGCCCCGGTTATATTGATGCCGCCATCGATAATATTTTTCGCACAACTGAGCCTGCATCCATTCGGGCATATTATGCAGACCAGTTCTTTTACTTCTTTTACTATATCTGCTATATCTGCTATATCATTTTGGATGTAGGCTCACCTCCAGGTCGCCGTGAAACCCGGCTTTGACGGGTATCGAGTTCATTATTGACGGCAAAAGCCGCACATATTGGCGGGTCGCCAATGTTTGCCCGGCGGCGCTCAATGCCACGCGGCAACAGTCAACAGGCTCGGAGCATCGAAACATAATATTGCAATCTTTATCGCCGGAAACCATCTGCGGCAACGCGTAGCGCACGCCGCCCGAACACGTCACTTTATAGTACCTCTCCGCCCGCCCGAGCGCGCCGATGGCATACATGGCGGCGTTCGCCCCCGCGCGAGCGCCTTCGTCCGTCACATGATCCACTATGTCATGCACATGCAGCGCATTCCCGCACGCGAATACGCCGTCAATTACTGTATGCATATTTTCGTCAACCACAGCGCCCCCCGTTCTGGGATCCAACCGGACGCCAATCAGTTTTGCCAGCTCATTTTCCGGTATCAGCCCAACGGACAGCACAAGCGTATCGCACGGAACAATAAAACTATCGTTTGAAGCATCCACGCGCGACAGCCGTACAGCTTCTATCCTTTTCATCCCGATTATTTCCGTCACCGTGTGCGACAGCAGCAGCGGTATGCCAAAATCGTCCAGGCATTGCGAAACATTACGCGCAAGGCCGCCGGGATAAGGCATTTTCTCGACCACAGCGGCGACTTCCATGCCTTCGAGGCTCATCCTGCGCGCCATAATCAGCCCGATGTCCCCCGAGCCCAGGATAACGGCTCGTTTGCCCACTCGTACATTTCTGACATTCATCAAATGCTGCACTACGCCAGCCGTATAAATGCCCGCCGGGCGCGTCCCCGGCACGCCCATCGAACCAAGCGCGCGCTCCCTGCACCCCGTCGCCAACACCAAGGACTTCGCTTCCACCACGCAGCGGCCAAAACCGCCGGAAATCGTAATCCGTAATACGCCTTCACATTCGATATCCACATCCACTGCCATAGCGCCCATGACAAAATCCACGCCGCTACTCTCGGCAATTTTGATTTGAATATCAGCATATTCGGGCCCCGTCAGGTCCTGTTTCAGGTTTTCCAACCCGAACCCGTTGTGTATGCACTGATTGAGAATGCCGCCCAAACGCGCGTCGCGCTCTATCAACAAAACCCTGGTATATTTGCTTCGGGCGCAGGCTGTCGGCGATGACGGCGCCAATGTTGCCCCCGCTCCAGTCCCCACAGGCGCCGCAACTGCCGAAGCCAATACCGACGCAGCCGCTGTCGCCGCAGCCAGCCCGGCGGGGCCGCCGCCAATAATAGCCACATCCGTTTTTATGGTATCAGCCATATCTACTTCACCATACCGCAGAACAATTCGCTCCCCTTCCCCCGGTATGTTATTTCATCGGCGCCCAATCCGTATTCGTTCATCAAGATTTCCGTAATTTTTGTCAAACAATAACCACCCTGGCACCTGCCCATGGTCGCCCGCGTCCTATACTTGATGCCCGCCAATGTTTTTACGCCCAAAGGATTTTCGATGGCATTTATCACCTCGGCTTTTGTAATGCCCCCGCAACGGCATATAATTTCGCCATATAGTGGATTGTCATTAACCCTTTCGCGCTTTTCGTCCTCGGAAAGCATATAGAACGGCGTTTCCAGCCGCCGCAATGCAACAGTGCTTTTGAGAACCGCGCCGCAGCGACCCGTATTGCGACAGCCTACGCCGCGACGGCTTGTACCGCAGCGGCCCGCGACTTCCGCTGCCACATCTTCCGCAATCGGCATCGAGGATGTGAGCCCTGGCGACTCTATCCCGACAAGGTTAAACAGCCCTTTGGATTTTTCGTCTTCTCCGATGATAAAGTCGCCATACCCGCCCGACGGAACCAGCTTCGCGCGTATCCCGCTGAAACTACGTATGACGTCCCGCGCCTCAATGCCCGGGCAAAGCATGGAGGCCTCCCTCAAAAGCTCCTCCATGGCAGGACCTGTGGAAGCGCAATCCTCCGGATTGTCGATATATTCGGCGCTGGGGCCGATGATAATGTTGCCGCCGACAGCAGGGGTCAGATGCACCCCCAGTCCGCCGATGCCGAGCCTTGGCACCGGGTAAACTGGCAAATCCAGTTTGACCCGGCCCGCTTTGTCTAGCACATGGTATTCGCCCCGGCAGGGGTATATTTTATAATATGCTCCCCCAGCCATGTGCGATATTTCACCACTGTACAGCCCCGCGCAGTTGACTATTGCCGACGCCCGAAAAATGTCCCCGCCGGCCGTGATATGAAAACCACCGTCTTCTCTGTCTTCTCTGTCTTCTCTGTCTCCTCTGTCGCCTCTATCGCCCCTGTCGCCCTTTTTAATAGCGGATACTTCATGCTCAAAGTAAAATTCCACGCCGTTAACCGCAGCGTTTTCCGCCAATGCTATAGTATATAAAAAAGGATCGAATATCGATGAATTTTCCGAATACATCGCCGCAACGGCGGGGATGCCGGGCGCCAGCTTTTGCGCCTCTTTTGCGGATATGAGCGAGAGCCCGTCGGTGCCGTTCTTCTCGCCGTCCGCAATCAACTTGTCTATGATTTCGATATCTTGCTTGTCAAGCGCTACGACCAGTTTGCCTGTGTTCTTATACGGTATGTTAAACCTCTCGCACAGCGCCTCCATACCCCTGTTGCCACGCACGCAGTATTTTGCCATCAACGAGCCGGGCCGGTTGTTGAACCCCGCATGCGAAACGCCGCTGTTTCGCCCGCTGGCGCCCGCAGCGACGTCCGCTTCCTTTTCCAACACGCACACACGCAACTCATACTCCGACAACTTATACGCAATCGCGCACCCGAGCGCGCCAGCGCCAATGATCACCGCATCATATGCCGGTATATCCATGCATTCCATCTTCCATATAAATTATATCTATATATCGCTTCACGACAGCCGAATATGGCCTGCTGCGCAACATACTGCGATATGTATCTTTAAGTCTATGCAGGGCACATGTATCTATATGCAGATACCATGTGTTTTTCATTTCAATCACCTTATGAAACTAATACCTGGGACTTTATCGAGATGATTATACCACAATCGCCATTGCGGCTTATATGCTGCAGCTCCTGCGCAATGTGAACTTTGCATTGTAAGCCTGCAGGGCTTGGCGGGCCGCTATGATGCTTCTCTCACTTTCTTGCAAGCAATATTGCGCCGTTGCCGCGGTTGATATCTTCACACAAAATTTCGACGGAGCCAAATCCGGCATTTCGCAGAAGCTCCATTTGTGTTTCGACGCTGCAAGGAATATCAATGTGGTATTCCCCCGGCGCCGCCTTGTCCGGCAAATTTGCGGTTATTATTTCATATCTTTGCCGGTACTGCTTGACCGCAAGGGCATCCACCATAAAGTCGCCCTCCATATAACAGCCGCCCGGCTTTATCGCATTGCGAATTTTGCGATAAACCCCAACTTTCTCATCCGGCCACAAGTGGTGCATCGTCATGTTGGAAACCACAATGTCATAAGCGCTTTGGGGATATGCCCAGTCGATATATGAAGCCTCTATTATTGTTATCTTGTCGTGGCTGCCCGGGTGGTCGTCAAGCAACAGATCAAGCATCCCGCGCGATACATCGACACAGGCAATGTGCGCGTTCGGGGCTTGCTCCCATATATAGTCGAGCTCTATGCCCGTTCCGCACCCGATGTCGAGTATGTTCAATGCCCTATCTGTTTTTGGAAAACACGCCCCGAGTTTTTTATAGTCCTCTAGCCCGCTTCCCGACAGCATTTTGTCATTATATATATCGGAGCGGGCGTCAAAAAAAGCCCCCATTGGTTCAGGTCTATATAGGCTGTGAATATCCCATTCGGGGCCTGGCAGATCATCGGTGCAGTAGAGGCGGAAATAGTCAAACTCGCAGTCATGGCCGTCATACGGCAATATCCGCGTATCCCCAAAGACAAATCCAAGCTTTTCGATGACGCGCCGTGACGCTTTGTTCTCCGGCTTAACGATGGCCGACAATACTTCCTGCCCGGCTTTTACAAACGCCCACCAAATCATCGCCTTGCCTGCCTCGGTGGCATAGCCGCTGCTGTGGTACTCGTCGGCGATTGAAAAAAGAATTTCGATTTCGCCGCCCAATTCCCGCTTCGGGGCGACGCCGATTAAGCCGATGCATTTTCCGTTAAGTTTTAACTCGATCGCTAAAACGACACAGGGGATATCGGTGCTGAACTTCTCGTTGTTGAGCCATCGTATCCAGCCGAGCGCCGCTGCTTCGCTCTCCAATACCATATCCGACATAAAATGCGAAACAATAGGCGTTTTGCTATTATAGCTGGCGTCCGCCGCGTCGGATTCCACAAAGGGACGCAGGATCAGCCGTTTAGTTTCTATTCGTTCCATTATTAATTGCACTCCTTAATTTTAACGCTTCAAATGTGACGGCAGATCAAGAGTTCCGTCCCCGTGATCCTACCCCGAGTATGGCCAAGACATTGTTTAATTGTTCATCATATGTTTGCGACCGGTCAAGAAAGAAATCAAGGTCATCGGAGTAACGGTGTTTATAGTATCCTCGGCTAAGAGCCGTTCCCCCTGTCAGAAAAAAATTTGTGCCGCTCTGACTTAAAATATTCAGTACCCCATCTTGTAGGGGGTAAAGGTTCTCTTCGTAATACTGCGAGGGCAAAATCAAAATGGCGCCTCCTTTCTTTAGGCCAAATACGGTTTGCGTTTTCCGGCGTATACAGCTCCTTAATCGCCTCAACCCCCCAAAGGGCTGTTACATAATGCCAAGGGAGCCTCTCTAATGAACGGACAAATAATCTATCACGAGTAAATGCTTTAGAACGTGCGATATGTCCTTCAATTACAGCAAGCATATCTTCGCATTTATCGAGAGTATCCCAATTGAGCAAACCCATCAGTTCGATTTTCTCGTCATATGATAAATCCAACATACAAAGATTAAACCTCTCAAAAAAGTGCGGATCAGTGGGACGTTACTCTTGATCCGCTTTAAAATTTTTGCGGTTCAAGAGAACCGTCCCCCTGATCCGTTATGTATTTTTTCAATATTTCAAACGCTTTAG
>WRLR01000138.1 GCA_009777515.1 Oscillospiraceae bacterium
GAGCCGGCCCCGCCGCCCAGCGCGGGCGTGCCGGTGTCGGTCAACACCCCGACGGGCAGCAGGCCCGGCACTACCGGCCCGAAAACGGGCGACGACTCCAACGCCGCGCTATACATTGTATTGATGGCGGCGGGTGGGCTTGTAGTTGTAGGCGCGACGATATATCTGATCGCCTCCAACCGCAAACGCAAAAAAACAAAGCAAACCGCATAAACCGCGCCGCCCTCGTAAACCGCGCTGTCGTCGTAGGGCGCGATGTCCTCATCGCGCCGCACCTAGGCACTACGTTAAAACATTCTACACGTACCATTTGCACACCACCCTCGTACGGCGGTTAATTCAAAAATTTCAATACAATTTCACATTAATTAATACCCATTAGGGTGTAAATCTCATTTGCGCCACAGGGAAATACTAAATGGAACGAAGAAACATATGGATTTATTGAGATGGAAACAATGAATAAATTACAACAGGAACATAATATGACAAAAATAATCCTAACCATTATGTCGCTCCTGCTTATCTTTGGATATGCGGTCGCAGGGCCGGCCCATGCGGCAGCGAGCCCCGGCGCAAGTTCAATAATGATCGTTGTCGATCAAAGGTTTACAACCTCTTCGGCATATGCGGCGGACGTATTTACGTATACGCTCAAGCCGATCAGCGCGAACGCCCCCACGCCGGCCGGGGGCTCGGTCGGCGCAACAGGAGCAGGCGGGTACGTATTCCAGATATCGGGGAACGGCGCCCACAGCATCGGCATGCCGCGCTTTGAAAGCGCAGGTAAATATCAATATGAACTGTATCAAGTCGTTGATGCGGAAAGGCCGGGATATTCTTACGACAGGCGAACATACACAGTGGAAGCGAACGTGGACTCGGATTTATACGCCATAATCATTGTGTACAGCGCCAACGGCAAGAAGGCGGACAGGATAGCGTTCAACAACAGCTACACAGTCTTCCCGACCGATCCGGGCCACATGCCGGATCCGCCCATCTTAAAGACCGTAACGGGCAACCCGGCGAGGGATAGCGAATTCTCGTTCGTGCTGACCGCGCTGAACGCTTCGAACCCGATGCCGGCGGGCAGCTCCGGCGGGACTAAGACCGTTAAAATCAACGGGGCGGGCAGCGGTTGGTGTGGCACTTGGAGCTATGATCGGATCGGTACATTTTATTACACCGTCCACGAAGTGAACGCCGGCGAAAAAGGCTACACATACGACACGGCGATCTATACGATCACGGACAGCGTCACGGAGGAGAACGGCTACCTTGTTTTGACGCGCGTCGTGACAAACGACATGAGAAAGCCCGTGGCCGCGCTGGAGTTCAACAACAAATACAGCCTCGGCTTGCTGGGCGGTGGCAGGACGGAGCGCGAAAGGCCGATCCGGGTGACGGAGCCGGACCTGGACTTTGACCCGGACTTTGACCTCGACGACGACGGCAACCCCATCGGCAACCCAGGCGGCGGGCCGCCTGACGACCCCCAACCCGTACAGGGCGGCGGTGAAGAACCGAACGAACCTGCCCCGCAAAGCAACAATGGAAGACCCGGCATATTCGGCCCGAAAACGGGCGACGAAGCCAACGCGGCACTGTACATCATGTTGTTGGCAACAGGCGGGGCGCTGGTGATAGGGGCCTTAGCATATCTGATGGTCGCCGGCAAACGCAAAAAACAGGACACCGACAAAAAATAGATAAATCTGATGGAACCGGCAAGCAACAAACAACGAAGCAACATAGTAAAAAATAAAAAAAAGTAAAAAGCAACAGCGATTATAAATGACGAACCAATGAATGACGATATTAAAGAAAGGTAGATTAAAGTGAAAAAAATTAACACAAACAAAAAGCAATCATTGAAAAGAAAGATATCTGGCGCACTGGCCGCCGTTATGATGCTGTTGATGCTGATGCCCGGCGCGAATGTCGGGAAAGCGGGGCGGTCGTACGCAGAAGGCCTGGCTATAGTGGAGAGTTCGGAAGTGGCGGAGAGCCCGGTAGCGGCGGAGAGTACGGTATCGACAGAGAGCCCTTCAGCGGCGGAGAGCCTGGTGGCGGTGGAGAGTTCGGTAGTGACGGAGAGCCCGATAGCGACAGAGGAAACCGGGGCTGCGGCACAAAGCGGTTCGGCGGTTGAGCAGAGCGAGGCTTCCGGTGCGGCGGCAGGCGAAGGCGAGCCGACAGTGCGTGGCGCAGAGCTTGGCAGCGCGTCTGGCGAAGGCGAAGGCGAAAGCGAAGGCGCGAACAACGGCGAAGGCTCGGATGGAATCATCGGCGGCGGCGCCAATGGCGGGTCTGGCGAAGAGAGCCAGGGCCAGGGCGAAGGCCAGGGTCATGGCGAGGGCATGCCGGCTGAAGCGAACGAAATAGAAGATTTGGAAGACACAGATAATTTAGAAGATATATCAAATCCGGAAGAGACCGGAGACATCGATGTCGAAGGAGAGACGAACGCACCGGGCACGACCGAAGAGACGGGCCATCAGGGCGGCTCGAGCACAATGGGGGGGCAAGGCCCGCCAGGATTGTCCGGAAATGAACAAACTTCGGAACTAGATGGTTCGGAAAACCCGGAAGGCCTGGAAGGCCCGGAGGGCGAGTTGGAAGAGACTGAAGACTTGGATGAGCCCGAAGAGCTTGAAGAACTGGAAGACGAACTGGACGAACTGGAAGATATGCTGGGTCTCGCGCCTGAGTCAGAGGAAAGCGACACCGGCGCCATAAAGGGCTTCCTGTGGGATGACGGCAACGGCACGCCGCCCACCGGCTGGGACGGGCTGTTCAACGGCGCCGAGCAGCCACTGGTAGGCTACACAGTGTATCTGTATGCCGCAGGCGACACGTCCACATACCTGGCGTCGGCGCTCACGGGCGACGACGGGGTATATATAATTGAGGGACTGGCGCCCGGCAGCTACATGCTCGCGCTTATCTCGGAAACCATCGACGGCACAGAATACCTGCTGCCGCTGGCGGAGACGACGGAAAACAAATTCGTGTTCGACTGGAACGCGCATTCCTATCTGGCCTTTACAAGCGACATCGAAGTAGAAGGCGGGCAGACAGTCGAAGGCATAAACGGCGGGCTGCGCCAGGCGGCGCCCATACGCATGCTGCGCGGCGGCCCCATCGAGATACCCATCGGCGCGGACGCAAAACTGGTCAGCGAAAGCGAAGGACTCGGCTTTGAGTTAGTACAGGATAACACATGGCGAAATATTAATTTCAAAGCCAGCGCAGAAGGTAAAACATATAAAATAACGCAAAACGGCATTTCAACAACTAATTACTTAATTAATATTCCTGAAAACGTGAGCCTAACGGTAATCATCAGCTCAACAACAAGGATCAAGGATACAAAAGTGGGTTATGGCGCCCACCTGAACCTGGTGCTCGATGGGGTTAATACGATTGACAGTTATATCCAGGTGGCGACCCCTCCCGAATCGCAGGTAAAGTCATTGCAGCCCGCGTCCATCACCATCGACAAAGTTGGGGGGCGAGACGAAGACCATGTGTTAAATATATCGCACAATATAATAACACGTGCTGTAATAGGCGGTTATAAAATTGACAACACGGTATATCACGGCGGTACAATAGTCATCAACGGCGGTACGCTCAACGTGTCGCAGAAAGCCCCGTCGCAGGACAAACAATTGCATAAAGGCGCCCTCATAGGCGGTGGCGAGTCCGGTAACAGCGATATAACTATAAATGGCGGCATCATCAACGCACATGCTCACGATACAGGCACCGGCTCAGCTATAGGTGGCGGCTTCAATGCAAAAATCGGCAAGGTAAAGATAAACGGAGGCACGGTAAACGCGTCCATTGGGACTGGCAATGACGCCAATGGCGCGGCCATAGGTGGAGGCCATGGCTCAAACGTGCAAGGCGTAGGCGATGGTTATGTGACTATCACTGGCGGCACTATTAACGCGTCAGCCAGGACCGGTGCGGCCATCGGCGGCGGAATGCGCGGCGATGGGTATGTCGATATTTACGGCGGCGATATAAGAGTTAGAACAAATCACACGGGTGCGGGCATTGGGTCCGGAGGTGGCGCCAATAGCTCAAATATGTCTAACCCCGATACATATGTGACAAAGGCAGAGGTAAATATAAGTGGTGGTAACATATTTATAGATGTTTTACAAGGAGCAGGCATTGGCAATGGTTCGTATCAAGGGGCATCCAACCCAGGTTTTGCTTATGATACCAAAGGCTATGTAACAATCACAGGCGGAACAATATACATTCAACATGATAGAGGCAATGCCGTAGGCAGCGGCCAAAACAATAATGCACTGCCTATGCTTACGATCGACATAGGCGCCGATATAATGGCATTCGGCAAGGGGACACAAGGCACAAACTTCCCCGGCATCAACACAGGGGACAAAAACTACCCAATTAATTACAACCAAGGCGATGGTTATTTTGTAAACGCCAACTTTGATATTGAAATCGGAGGCGCCGACGGGCTGATGATAGTTGTGTTGGCCAGCCAGCCGGACGTGCCGGTGAGGATAGTTGAAATACCACATAAATACAGGACATTCTCTTTTACTACGGGCGAAAAATTTGAGCAAGTGTTCCATGTGTATACCGGCACCGAATCTTTGGGCGTGAGGCAGATTGTCCGCAGGACGGACGAGTCAGGCGACATATACTCCGTTCACTACGCATATAAATATTATGAAGAAGATCATACATTTTACCAGAATTATTACAGGTCGCTGGCTGTCATGTACGGAGCAGGCGGCACGTACGCCCTCAGCTACCCGGTGTATGAGCGGTTCGTGGACATAAACGGCGCGGAGATAAGCGGCGAAACGTTAGAAATTGTACCGATAGGAAACTTGTACAGCAAAACGGGGAAAAATATCTCGGGCTATGACTACCTAGGTTATAAGTGGGACAGCAAACCGTCAAACGCCAGTGATTACCTGACGGACACACCGAGCAAAAACATTAATAAAATACACACGATATATTTCGTATACGATGAAGTGTATGTTAAAAAACATTCGGATATAACGGTGGGCAAACTGGTGGCAGGCGAGTTCGCCAACAAAAAGAAGCAGTTCACGTTTACCGTATACTTTAAAGACGAGAACGGCGACGCGCCTGCGGCAGGCACAGTGTTTGCCTACATAGGCGGGATCATCGCGAGCGAGGCTAACACAGCGCCGGCCAACGGGAACCTGGAGCCGGACGCGAACGGGAAAGCGGAGTTCAAGCTGTCCCATGGGCAAACGGTTACAATCAAGGACGTGCCGGTAAGCTACAGCATCAAAATCGAAGAAGATAGCGACAACAACTATTCGACGTCGTATGTGGACTCGCACGGCGATCCCGGAACAGACACCGTTTCGACCGGGTATCGGGAAGTGGGCACGGAAGACAGGGCGTTCCAGTTCACAAACCTGCGCATGCCTGTTATACAAACTGGCCTCAGCGACGACACACGCTCGGCCCAAGCGCTCATGTTCTTCGCGCTAATAGTGATATTACCGGGCGTAGCGGCCTTCGCGAAGCTGAAAAGGAAGCTGTCAAAATAATGAAAGCAACGACAATGAATAATGAACGTAAAAGCAAAAGTAAAAATAAAGTTAAGTACACGGTGGCCATTTTGGGGGCGCTGCTGGGGATAGGCGCGATGGCGTACGCGGGCGCCGAACTGCTCAAAACCCAGCGCGTCTACCAGGAAGGCGACGCGGCTTACGAGTCGCTGACAGGCAGCTTGCGGCGCGGCGAGGGGGCCGGCGCTGCGGCAGCGGAGGCGGGCGCGTCGGGCGGCGGTAGCGAGGGGGCCGCCGCCGCGTCCGGTGCCCAGGGTGCAGGCGGCACGGGCGCAGGCACTAGTGCAGGCGGACGCGCGGGGGGCGCGGGCACAGAAGCGGGCGCTACGGAGCGTGAGTTTGTCCCCATGGTCGACTTCGACGCGCTGAGGCAGATAAACAGCGACGCGGCGGCATGGCTGTACGGCCCCGGCACCGTGATCGACTACCCCGTCATGGCGGCGGAAGACTACAACTATTATCTGGGGCACCTGCCCGACGGCACCAAGAACGCAAATGGTTCGCTATTTATAGACTACAACAACGAGCCGGGCTTCGGCGGGCCACTGACGGTGATATATGGGCACCACATGAAGTCAGGGAAGATGTTCGGGGGGCTGGTCGGCTACAAAAAGCAAGCCTACTACGACGAAAACCCGTATATGTACATCTACACGGACGCCGCCAACTACCGGCTCGATTTAATCTACGGCTGCGTGATTGACGCGCGCGAGTGGAGCGAGCAGGCGTTTATGTACGATGAGAACACCGAAGAGCTGCTGGAGTTCGCGGAGAGCAACTCCACATTCAAAAGTTCTGTTGGTTACGAAGAGGGCGAAAAGCTGGTAGTGCTGTCGACATGCTCGTATGAGTTCAGCGACGCGCGCTACTTCGTAATAGGCGTCCTAAGGGACGACACATTATAAGGGCAACCCCTGCGGTTGCCCCCTTTTTTTTACGCGGGCGACCCGCCCGCCGTCCCTCCCGTCCTTCGCTGTCCCGCCCGCCCCCCTGGGTGTGCGGGCGACCCGCCCGCTGTCCCACCCACCATCCCCCCACGTCATTCCCCCGCCCCCCGTCCCCCCGCCCCCCATTCGCCAATCCCGCATCTCCCCACACCACCAACGCCTCTTACGGGCGCTTTTTTTATTTGACTAAATAATCACAATACGTAAACTAATTATTATTAGTTATCAATTATATCTATAAATTTCACATTGATATATTAATTTTATGGACAAATATAAAATTATTTGATATAATTAAATGGTTTTAAAAGAACTTGAATTTTTTTATCCACCAAATATCCAAAGGAGACGCTAAAAAATGACAACACGAACGAAACCTATGAAAAAAAGACTTTTAGCGATATTCATGTCGGTGGCCCTGCTATTGTCAGTGGCGCTGCCGATGATGTCTGTCGCGGCGGCGCCGGGCGGATACCCCACCCCGGTGACGGGCCGCGTACTTACCACGGCTCTGTCCGGCGACACCAGCAACTGGATCGAGATCGCCCGCTATGGCGATTATTCGCTGATCGTGCGTGCGAACTACATCAACCAGCAGATTTACCGCTTTAACGAGCCACAGTGGCAGACCCCTAACTACGGCTCGACCAACGCGTATATGAACTCCATCCCGCGCAACGCCATCAACAACTGGTTCAACTCGCTCACGCCGAACCCTGTAAAAGTGGGCATCGACATCCTGCCCGATTTTCTGCCGGCCAACGCACGTTTGCGTAACTTCACCATGCAACACAATGCTGTCGGCAACCTCGGCACCCGCTACACCGCGACCACGCAGTACGATGGCATAAGCTATCCGACGTCGTATCAGGTCGGCGCGGGCCTGGACATCGCCTTCGCGCTCAGCTACAGCGAGGCGGCGAACTACCTGTCCATCACGCGCATGTGGAAGGGCATAACGACCGCCGATTATTATAGCCCCTCGCAGGCGGCCGCCAACTTCAGACAGCTCAACATACCGACATTGGCGGGCTGGCGCTTTGGCATGTGGCTGCGCTCCCCGGGGCAGGTCGCCTCGACGGCCAGCGCGCTGCAGTGGGACGGCTATGTGCACGAATTCAACACCTTGCAAATGCCAAACGGCGCCTCGTACGGCTACGGGCTGGCATATCCGGCACTGTGGGTCAATTCAAGGGTGTTCGAGCCGGACGTCGTTACATATAATGTAACGTATTACCCGAACGGCGGCACCGGTAGCGTCAACAGCTTCCCCGCGAACGCCAACACGAACCACCTGATCCTCGACCAGGGCTACACCAGGCCGATGTACGAATTTGTAGGCTGGAACACCGCTGCGGACGGCTCGGGGACCACGTACCAGAATTTCCAGGCCATTACCGTGACGGGCCCGGTCAGCCTGTATGCGCAGTGGCGGCGTGAGTCGTCCATTGTGTACCATGCCAACGGGGGCGACGGCGCCGATTATATAGACTACGGTAACAACGGGTCGTTTACCATTAGGAGCAATATGTTCACGTACCCCCGGTATTCCTTTAGGCAATGGAACACAAGCCCGGACGGCACCGGCGCCATATTGCCGGCGGGGCTGTCGTTCAGCAACTTCAACGGGACGCTTCACCTGTATGCGATTTGGCAAAGGGTAGACTGATCAAGCTTAATGTGCAAGAGACAAAAATATCCGCCGACCAGGCGGATATTTTTTTGCCCAAAAAGCGGGTACGATGCAACGAATTAATGTTAATATACATTCATGAAATACTTGCGCCAAAAATGGGAATGATATATAGGTATATGCAGGTATATGTAGGTGCATGATGTTTCATAATTCAGCATAGACGGGCCAATTTATTTATTGAGGTGAGCATATGCGTTTTATTAAGGCTGCGGACTATAATGACATGAGCCGTAAGGCCGCAGGCATTTTGGCGGCCTCGCTTATCATGAAGCCGGGCTGCGTGTTCGGGCTGGCGACCGGCGACAGCCCGCTGGGGACATATGGCCTGCTCGCGGATTGGTATGGCGGCGGCGACTTGGACTTTTCGCGGGCGTCTGCCTTCAACCTGGACGAATATAGGGGGCTGGGCCCGGATTCTGACCAGAGCTATCGGTATTTTATGGAGCGGAACTTGTTCTCAAAGATCAACATAAAACAGGAGAACCGGTTCATACCGGACGGGCTGGCGGCGGACCCGCGGGCGGAATGCGCCCGTTACGAGGCCGCGATAGAGGGGTGCGGCGGGATTGATATACAGTTGCTGGGGATCGGGCTGAACGGGCACATAGGCTTCAATGAGCCGGCGGGCGAGTTTTGTAAAGACACGCATTTGACAGACCTTACGGAGAGCACGATAGAGGCCAACAGCCGTTTTTTTGAGCGGCGCGAGGATGTGCCTATCCAGGCGTACACGATGGGCATACGCACCATCATGCGCGCCAGAAAAATTTTGCTTATCGTCTCCGGGGAGCGCAAGGCGGAGATTGTCGAGCGCGCCTTTTTCGGCGCGGTCGCCCCGGAAGTCCCCGCCTCGATCCTGCAGTTCCACAACGACGTGACGATAATAGGCGACGATGGCGCATTTTCACTGATAAAGCAGAACTTAGGAGATTAAATGATTAAAATTATTAATGCACAAGTGTTTAACGAGGGTGGGTTTGCGCCTGGTTCGGTTGAGATATGCGGCTCGCTGTTTGGGCGCGTCGCGTATGACGGCGGCGCGGATGGCGGTAAGGGCGGTGGCGCGGTCAGCGGCCAGGAAGGCGGCGGCAAGAGCGGCGATACGGATAGGGTTATAGTTGTCGATGCGGGCGGGCGCTATGCGGTCCACGGTTTCATCGACATACATCTGCATGGGTGCGTAGGCTACAATTTTTACGACGCGGCGCCGGACGGGATGGTTAAGATGCTTCAGTATCTGGCGTCCAGAGGCGTGACAGCCGTCTGCCCGACCACGCTGACCCTCCCGGAGGACGTACTTACGTGCGCCTGCGCCAGCGCCGCTTCGATTGCGGAGCGCGTCAATGGCGGCGCGGCAGGCGGCGCGGTGGGCAGCGCAGCGGACGGCGCAGGTCAGGCGGGTGGCATGGGCCAGGCAGGTAGCGCGGCGGGCGGCGACGGGCAGGAGGCGACATGCGCCGCGCCTGTGGGCGTGTACCTGGAGGGGCCGTTTTTCACGCCCAGCAGGGCCGGGGCGCAAAACCCCGCGTATGTGATCCCGCCGGACGTCGGCATGTTCCGCAGGCTCGTGGAAGCGTCCAAGGGGCTTGTGAAAGTCATAGCCATGTCGCCCGAAGTGGACGGCGCTTCTGAGTTCATCAGCACCGTCGCGGGCGAGGTCGTCGTATCGCTCGCGCATACCAACGCCAGCTACGAGGATTGCGTCGCCGCGTTCGAACTGGGCGCATCGCACGCCACGCACCTGTACAACGCCATGAAGCCGCAGACGCACAGGACGCCGAACGCCGTCGGCGCCGTGCTGGACTTGCCCAATATAACGGCGGAGCTCATCTGCGACGGTCTGCACCTCCACCCGGCGATCGTCCGGACCGCGATGCGGCTGCTGGGGCCGGATCGGCCGGTCTTCATCAGCGACAGCATGATGGCCGCCGGGCTGAACGACGGGGTCTAC
>WRLR01000139.1 GCA_009777515.1 Oscillospiraceae bacterium
AGCAGGTTCCCTTTATACACATCGGAACCCGCCTGCCCCCACAGCGTCATGTTCGAAGCGACCCGGTCGATCTGGTTTATCTTCACGTCCACCTGGTTCGGACCGAAGACGTTCGTGTTCTTCGGGAACTCGAAGATGATCATCTCGCCGTAGTCCTCGTAGCTGTTCCTCACGGCCAGCCACGAGACCATGTTGTTCTTGTTCTCGCCGGACGGGGTGTACGGGAGCATCAATATCAGCTCCTCGCTCTCGCCCAGCCCGCCGGGCAGCATCAAAAGGTTGTAGTACGGCTCGATGTTCTCCGTCTCGTCCGAGCGCTGGGACTGTTTCCTCGCCACCGCCCACAGGTCCTGCTGACTGTAGAAGACTGAAGAGTCCTCGACCTCCAGGTGGTAGCGCCGCAGCACGTCCGCGCGGATGTTGAATAAAAGCTCCGGGAAGCGGTTGTGCTTTTGCAGGCTTTCCGGTAGCGGCTCGTTTTTGAAGACCCCGGGGTATATCCTCGCGTATGTGTTGATGATGGGGTCCTCGGGGTCGATGATGTAATAGGTCGTGTCGCCGTTGTACGCGTCGATCACGACCTTCACCGAATTTCGAATATAGTTGACGCCGGACGACTTCTGCGCGTAGGGGTACTGGTCGGAATACGTGAACGCGTCCAGCACCCAATAAAGGTTCCCCTCGTCCGACAGCACGATGTAGGCGTCCCTATCGATGCGCAGGAACGGGAACGCCCGCTGGGCGCGCGCCCCTACGTTGCGGTTGAGCAGCAGGGTGGCGTCTTTGACGTAGTTTGACGTAATCAGGTTTATGTCGCTGTTCTCGATGGCGAACAGCAGCCGGTGGAACATGCTCATGTGAATGCCGCCGCGCCCGGTGTAGCGGTAGGACTCGTTGCCGTCGTAGTCGATCTCGTCGATCCCGTTGGCGTTCACGATCACCTGCCCGTTGGTCATCTCGCCGTAGTACACCCTCGGCTGGTTGACGACGAGTGACTCGTCCGCCATGCGCATTCGCAGCCCGCTCATGATGTACTCGACCTGGCCCTGGGACGTGATTTTGTTGATGTTGTTCATGACAATCCCGTAGCCGTGCGTGTACTTGTACGTGACGTTGATGTATGACTTGTCCGGTATGCGGTTCTGGTCGACCTCGCGGACGGACGTGAACACGGGCGTCTGCTTGCCGTTGATCTGATAGTTGAGGATGTCCCCGTCCGAGAACGAGTAGAAGTTCGTGTTGGACTGCAGTTGTATGTTGTTGCGGATAGTGGAGCCGATGTCGACGACCCGCACATTATCTATGATGTTCCTGTTGCGCTCCACGGCGTCCGGGGTCAGGATGGTCATCTCCGGGAAGCTGTAGGAGCGCGCCTTGTCCAACTCGAACGCCTCGCGCGTATACTGCATGTTGTACTCGATGTACGGCCGCTCGAGGCTATACTCGTTTGGGTTCACGATGAAGAACTGCACGGCGGCTGCTATCAGCAGCGTGATGATGTATACGGCGGGGTACGCCGCGAACGAGAGCAGCGCCTTTTTCATGTCGCGGCGCAGGAAGAAGAATATCCCGGCGGCCAGCACCGCTATCAGCAGGAACGGCGCGACGGTGTAGTAGCGGAGCATGACGTTGACGTCCGTGTAGCTCGCTCCCGTGTTGTTGATGACGCTCGAATACAACAGCCCCTCGCGTGTGAACCGGTACGAGAAGATGCGCACCGCGATGAACAGCGCGATGTTGATCACGTTGTGCGCCAGGATGGGCTGGTGTTTTATGAGGCTTAGGGGCAAAAACTGGTCCCTGCCCAGCAGGATTATGAGGTAATAGGCCAGGGCGTAGAAGAACACGAGGACAGAAAGCCCCGACACGAACGAGTAGATGGCGATGTAGAACGGCCTGACGAAGACATAGTAGCCTATGTCCTGAGAGAAAAGGGGGTCCGTTTTGCCGAACGGGGTCGAGTTCAAAAATGTCAGCGCCTTTATGTAGAACTCTTGCGAGACGAGCAGCCCGCCAAAAAAGCCCAGCCCGATGGCGGGCAGCACGACGGGCGCCGTGGAGGGGCTAAGGCCTTGCGAGCGGCGGAACGACCGCACCGCGCGCCGCGCGAACAGCCCCGTCGCGAACAGCGCCACCGCCGAGACGATCCAGCCTGCGATGAACGAGGCGGCCTTCCAGCCGATGTTCGTCCAGAAGACAATCGACAGCCCGCCAATTTCGTCGAGCTGGATTATTTCCATATAAAAGTTCTTGAACACGACCGCCAGCACTATCAGCGCCAAAATCACCGCCGCCGGCACTATAAATATGCGGAACTTGCGCTTAGCCTCTTTGCCGCGCTTTAATTCGTCTATATCGATGATATCCATATACTTGCCCTTTCAATTTGATGGCGGCTTACGTGTTCGTAATCGGCGCGGCATCTCGCGTCAAGGCCGCGAGCGCCGCTTGTTACTCACACTAGTTCCGTTTCGCTCGTCCGACGTACGCTGCAGCTATGCTGCAGCTTGTACGTGTCGCTCACCGCAGCATAGCTGCGGTTGCGCGCGGCGCTCAACTCCACGCCGCCTTACGCGCGAAAGCGCGTGCGGCGCGTCGCGCCGCAGTTGCTAATGCTTCAAATAATAACGGCGACTTACGTGCGACAGTATGTGCGACGCTTCACGCCGTAAGTGCTAATGCCTAGTAGTGGCAGTTGTACACGTGCAGCGCAGTGTTAGTCGAATAGGGCTTGGGCGAATTCTACGGGGTCGAATGGTTGCAGGTCGTCGATGCCCTCGCCGACGCCGACCAGTTTAACGGGTATCCCCAGCTCGCTCTTGATCGAGACTATGACGCCGCCTTTGGCCGTGCCGTCAAGCTTGGTCAGGACGATGCCCGTGATGTTCGCCGCCTCCTTGAATTCCTTTGCCTGCCGCACCGCGTTCTGGCCGGTGGTGGAGTCCAGCACCAGCAGTGTCTCGTCAACCGTGCCGGGCAGCTCGCGCTCGATGACGCGCGTGAGCTTTTTCAGCTCCTCCATCAGGTTCTTCTTCGTGTGCAGCCTGCCCGCTGTGTCGCATATGAGGACGTCGGCGCCCCGGCTCTTCGCGGCGTGTACCGCGTCGTACACGACAGCCGCCGGGTCGGAGCCCTCGGCGTGCCGGATCATCTCGGCGCCTGCGCGCTTGGCCCATACATCCAGTTGGTCGATGGCCGCAGCACGGAATGTGTCTGCGGCGGCGATCAGCACCTTTTTGCCGGACAGCCGCAGCTCGTTGGCAATCTTTCCGATAGACGTCGTCTTGCCCACCCCGTTGACGCCCAGCACCAAAATGACCGATGGCTTTGACTCAAGGTTCAGCGCGCCCGCCTCCGACTCCAGTATGCCGCTGATCTCGTCGCGCAGCAGCCCCCGGATACCGGCGGGGTCGGACAGGCGTAGCTGCCTGGCTTTCTCCTTGATCCTGGCCACTATCTCGATGGACGTCTCCGGCCCGATGTCGGACGTGATAAGCGCCTCCTCCAGCTCGTCGAACAGCTCGTCGTCCAGGCGTACGAAGGAATCCAGGATGCCCGACACTTTCTGCGATATGCCGTCGCGGGTCTTTTTCAGGCCCTCTTTCAAACGATCAAAAAAACTCATATGCCCCCCGATATTAATGTCATGAGGCGTCGGATATGCGCAGCGAAACGACGCCCGACACCCCCCTCTCCTGCATGGTGACGCCGTACAGCACGTCCGAACCCTCCATTGTGCCCTTGCGGTGCGTGATTAAAATGAATTGAATGGCTCCGCTATATTTATTAATGTAGTGCGAAAACCGCTCGATGTTCGCCTCGTCCAGCGCGGACTCAATCTCGTCCAGCAGGCAGAACGGCGGCTGCTTCAGCATCAGCATCGCGAAAATCAGCGCGATGGCTGTGAGCGCGCGTTCGCCGCCGGAATAGAGCATCATGTTCTGCATGCGCTTGCCCGGCAGTTGGATCTCTATTTCAATGCCCGCGTCCAGGACGTCGCCAGCATTTTCGGACAGGATAAGCCGCGCCCTCCCGCCGGAAAACAGCTCTTTGAATACTATATCAAAATTTTGGTTGATTTTATTGAACTGCTCCACGAAATTTTCCCTCATTATTTCGGACATGTCGGCAATGACGCGCCGCAGCTTCCCGCTGGCCTCTATGAGGTCCTGGCTTTGTGCCTCCATTATCTCGTGGCGCTCCTTCGTGGCGGCGTACTCGTCTATGGCTAACACGTTGACCGGCCCGAGCGCGCGCATTTCGTCGCGGATTTTCGCGGAGCGCCTGGCAGCGGCTTCGCCCATCAGCGGCGGGGGCGCGGCAGGCCTGGCGCCCGTCGTAGCGGCGGCGGCGTCTGCATCCGCATCCGCATCCATATCATCCGCATCTATATCATCTGCTTCCGACGCATCGGCATCCAAGGAATCTGGTGCATCTGACGCATCGGCATCCACATCATCTGCATCCGACACATCGGCATCTACATCATCCACATCCGCACCAGCAACCGCAGCGCCGGTCAGCGACGCCAGCGCGTTATGGTATGTCAGCTCGTAGTCCTCCCACAGCCTGTTCCTGCAGTGGTCGAGCTCCGCTTTTATACGGACGGCGCGCGTCTCGAAGCGGCTGATCTCCCGGGCGATGCCCGTCAGCAACCCATTGACGCGAGCCGCCTCTTCCGCCAGCCCGCGCGCCTCGTCGTGCAGCGAGGCCTTTTCGGACGCGGCGCTCTCTATCCTCAGCATGGCTCCGCGCTTTTCTTGCTCTGCCCTGTCCACCGCCGCGCGTAAGGCGCCCATGTCCTCGGCATAGGCCTCAATGTCGCGCTCATAACGGGCGATCGCGGCCTCGCGGCTGGCGACGCCCCTATCGCTTTCGGCCATTTCGTTATCCAGGCGCGCAATATTCTCCTCCACAGCCCTGCGTGCCTCCGTGATAGAAGCGACGGACACATTGTACGCGGATATATCGGAGAGCAGCTCGTCCCGGTTCTGCTGCCCCTCGCGGTTCTTTTCCGTATAGGCGTCAATTTGCGCCTGCATGCCGTCGATGGCGTCCGACTGGCTTTGCATATGCTTCGACAGATCGGCAATCGACTGCTCCAGCCCACCGATGGCCCGCGCCGACTCGGCAAGCTCGACCTTGTACATCTCGCGCCTGCCCGCGTCGGCCTTCAGCTTGTCGTCGATGTGCCCAATCTGCTGTTCCAGCGCGGCGCCTTCCATCCGCAGCTCGTTATATGCCCGCTCCTTGTCGGAAACCCCGGCGGCCAGCGCGGACAGCGCCGACTCCATGCGGGCCAGCTCCCCCTCGGCCTCGCCGGCCGACTTTTCGGCTGCGGCGATTACGGACGCCAGCTCGCCGATCTCCCTGCGCCGGCCGAGTATGCCGGAGTCCCTGGCCTCGACGCTGCCCCCCGTGATCGCCCCGCTGATCGACACAACATCGCCGTCCAGCGTGACCACGCGAAACGCGCGGCGAAAGCGCGAGGCTATGGCGAGCCCGTTGTCGAGCTTGTCCGCCACCACCGTCGTCCCCAGCAGCTCGCTTACGATGTTAGCGTATTTTTCGTCAAAGCCGATCAACTCGGACGCGACACCCACGAACCCGGCCTGTCCGTCCAACTGAGCGCGCAGCGGGGCGCCCAGGGCCCTGCCGCGTATGGACGTGATGGGCAGAAACGTCGCGCGACCGCCGGACGAGCGCTTTAGGAACGCAATCGCCCGCTGTGCGGCGCCCTCGTCGTCAGTCACGATGTTTTGCTGCGCCGAGCCGAGCGCCATCCCTATGGCGGTCTCCAGCTCCTTGGGCGCCTTTATGAGCGACGCGACCGCCCCGCATATGCCCGCGCCGAACTCCGGCGACCTGCTGCATTCGGCCAGCACGCGCCGGACGCTGGCGTAAAACCCCTCATAACTGCTTTCCATGCCTTCGAGTATTTTCATCCGCGACCGCTTCGCGTTCAGCTCCATCGCCGTGTCCGCAGCGGACCGCCTTTTTCCATCCAGGGCCGCGCCCAAGCTTGCGCGCTCCTCCGAGGCAGCCTTCAGCGCAGCGTGGAGCGCCTCCATTTCCTTTGATAGCTCGAAGCGCCGGTCGTTGAGCCCCTCCTTCGCGAGGGCGCCCGCGTCCATGTCGCTGACGGCGGCCGCTGCGTTCCTCTCTATCGCAGCCGCCGCCCTGCCGAAATGCTCCCTTTCGGCGCGCATGGCCGACAGCCTGTTCCCGTCGTTGTAATATTGATCCCGGGCCTCGCCGGCGCTCTGCTTGAGCGCCTCTATCGCCCTGTCGGACTCCCCGAGCGCGGACAGCACCGCGTCGTATTCGGCCCTTGCCTTTGCCAAAAGGCCATCGTAGCGTAAAAGCTCACCCGACAGGTACCCGAGTTTCTTTTTATTGGCCGACAGCTCCTCGCCGCGCCCCGTCTTCCGCTCGCCTGCGCGTGCGATTTCCCCCCTGACGCGCTCGATGTCGGCCTTTGCCCGTTCGGTTTTTTCGCCGTTCAGATTGATTTGGCCGGCGGCGCCGGACAACCGCGCCTCTATGTCCAACAGCGCCCTGTTCAATTCGGCCTGCGACGAGTCTATCAGCGCAACCCGCTCCCGCGCGCGCTCCGCCGCCGCCTCGGCGGCAGCCAGTGCCGCCTCCTGCGCGGCCTGCCCCTCCTTCGCGGTAGCCAGCCCCGACTCGCACTTCGCAAGCGACTTCTCGTGCTTGCCGATGCTCGACACGTAACCGGCGACCTCGATCTCCTTTAGCTCGTCACGCAACCGAAGATACTCGCGCGCCACGGACGCCTGCTCCGATAGGACGGCCAACTGGGCCTCCAGCTCGCCGATGATGTCGCGTATCCTCACAAGGTTCTGCGACGTCGCGAAGAGCTTGCGCTCCGCCTCGTGGCGCTTCGCCTTGTACTTGGATATGCCAGCCGCCTCCTCAAATATCCCCCGGCGATCCTCCGGCTTGTTGTTGAGGATCTCGTCGACTTTGCCCTGGCCTATGATCGAGTAGCCCTCCCGCCCGATACCGGTGTCGAAGAACAGTTCGTTGACGTCCTTTAGCCTGCACTGGCTGCGGTTGATTAGATATTCGCTCTCGCCCGACCTGTATATCCTGCGAGCGACCGACACCTCGCTGTAGGGGATGCGCAGGCCGCCGTCGGCGTTGTCGATCAGCAGCGTGACCTCCGCGAAGCCGGACGGCTTCCTGTGTTCGGTGCCGGAAAAAATGACGTCGTCCATCCTGGCGCCGCGCAGCGATTTCACGCTCTGTTCGCCCAGCACCCAGCGCACGGCGTCGGCGATGTTGCTCTTGCCGCTGCCGTTGGGGCCGACAATGGATGTGACGCCCTTGCCCAGTTCAATCGCTATTTTATCCGCAAATGATTTAAAACCCTGTATTTCGACTTTTTTCAAGTACATATAATTAGTGTCGTCCCTTGTTTGTCGTATATTATTAAGTTATGTTATGGTATGCTGTCCAGCGCTTCTTTTGCGGCGTTTTGCTCCGATTCCTTTTTGGTGCCGCCGGCGCCGACGCCCAGGACGCTGCCGTTAACGCTGACCTGTGATGTAAAGCGGCGTTTGTGCGCGGGCCCGCTCTCCTCTGTTACGGAGTAAACGATTTTAACGTCCTTGTCCCTGGCGAAAAAGTATTCCTGCAGGCGCGTTTTGTGATCGAGCGCAAACGTTATGTCCAGCGCCTCGCCGATGGACGCGCCCAGGCAGCGCACGATGACCGCCCGCGCCGCTTCAATCCCCCCGTCCAGGTACACGGCGGCGAAGACCGCCTCCATGGCGTCCGAGAGCATGGAGTCCCTTTTACGGCCCGGCTCCCCTTTCACATTGCCCCCGAATTTCATCAGCCTGTCGACGCCGAGCCCGCGCGCGCAGCGCGCGAGCGACGGCTCGCACACGACGGCGGCCCTTTTGCGCGACAGGTTGCCCTCGCTGTCGCCCGGCCTTTTTTTATATAGTTCCTCCGCCACGACGAAGCCCAGAATCGCGTCGCCGAGAAATTCCAGTTTTTCGTTGTGTGCGACGTTCGCATGCGGACGGTCGGGGGCGACCGTCCCTACGGTGTTTGCGGTATTGGCGACGTTGTTGGCGTTAGCAGCGTTGGCGGTGTTGGCGGATTTCGCAGTCAGGCGGCCGGGGGCGACCGTCCCTACGACGTTAACAGCGTTCATTTCGTTAGCGTAGGAGCTGTGCGTCAGCGCCTGCGTCAGCAGCGCTATGTCGGAAAAAACATGCCCGATTTCTTGCTCGAACGCGATTAATTTTACGTTGGCTGTGTTGGCCGCGTTAACCGCGTTGGCCGCTTTAGCCGCGCTAGCCGCGTTGGCCGCTTTGTTCGCTTTGCCCGCTACACTTGCTTTGCTCACGCGTCGCTCCCTATTTTTTTCATCACCAGCGTCGCGTTGTGCCCGCCAAACCCGAATGTATTTGAGATAGCGTAGTCGATGCCGTCCGCAACCCGCCCGGTGTTGGGGATATAGTCGAGATCGCAGTCCTTGTCCGGCGTACTGTAGTGGATCGTGGGGGGCAGATAGCCCTCGCTCAGAGCGCAGCACGTGATGATGACCTCCACCGCGCCTGTGGCGCCCAGCAGGTGGCCCGTCATCGATTTTGTGGAGCTGACGCACAGCACATCGGCATGGCTGCCGAACACCTGCCTTATCGCGCTGGACTCATATTTGTCGTTGTAGTCGGTGGACGTGCCGTGCGCGTTGATATAGCCGATGGATGCGGGCTCGACGCCGGCGTCGTCCAGCGCGAGCTTCATGCAGCGCGCCGCGCCCTCGCCGCCCTCCGCCGGGGCGACGATGTGGAACGCGTCGTCGGTGCATCCGTAGCCCGCGATTTCGCCTAAAATGGGGGCGCCCCTCGCCTTCGCCCTCTCGTATTCCTCCAACATGATGACGCCGGCGCCCTCGCCCAGCACGAACCCGTTCCGGCCCGCGTCAAAGGGGCGTTTCGCAGTCTCGGGGTCGGGGTTGGTCGTCATGGCCTTCATCGCGCAAAACCCCGCGAACGCCATCGGTGTGACGGCGGCTTCCGAGCCTCCCGCAAGCATGATGTCGGCCCGCCCTTCGCGGATCACCTGGAACGCGTCGCCAATCGCATTCGTCCCGGACGAGCACGCGGTGTTGACGCTCTCATTGAAGCCCTTGAATCCGTACTGTATGGCCAACTGCCCGGAAGCCATGTTTGCGATCATCATGGGGATAAAGAACGGGCTGACCCTGCCCGGGCCCCGCCCCAGCAGCAGCTTGTGCTGCTCCTCCAGCGTCTCCAGCCCGCCGATGCCCGAGCCCATGATGACCCCCGCCCTCGTGAGGTCCTCGTCCTCGAGCCTCAGCCCCGACTGCTTGTACGCGAGCAGGGCGGCGACAAACGCGTACTGCGTGAAGCGGTCCATGCGCTTGGCGTCCTTTTTGTCGATATAGTCCGACGGATTGAAATCCCTCACTTCCGCCGCCACTTTCGTCGGCATGTCCGACACATCGATGCGCGTCACGACGTCCACGCCGTTCCTGCCCGCCTTAACGCTCTCCCAAAGGGCGTCTGCGCCGACGCCGAACGGCGTCACGGCGCCCATGCCCGTGATAACGACCCTTTTCATTTTGACCTCCCTCGCCGCCATGCAACCTTGCCGCATGCGCATTAACAGCCAGCTATAACAGAGATATGAAAAAATCCCCTTACGGGGACTTTTTTTCAGGTATTGTTTTTAATATACTCTACCGCGTCGCCGACACTTGTGATTTTTTCCGCCTCATTGTCCGGTATTTCGATATCGAACTCCTCCTCGAGAGCCATAATCAGTTCGACAATGTCCAGCGAGTCCGCGCCCAAATCCTCTATGAATGAGGACCCCAGCGTGATATCCGCGTCTTCCGAGCCGAGCTGCTCGATAATAATCTTCTTGACCTTGGCAAATGAATCCTGCGCCATACTTTCACCCCCTTTCCCGTATAAAGCATAATGTAATGTAGCTAAAACGTCAACAACCAATGGATTGCATGATGGCTTGCATGGCGGCCAGCGTTACAGTTTACACCATGTTTATATTGACATGGATAATTGTAGGGACGACCGCCCTCGGTCGTCCGATTGTGCGGCTAGCATTTTTTACACGGACG
>WRLR01000140.1 GCA_009777515.1 Oscillospiraceae bacterium
CGTCCGCGCTTGCAAATATAGCGCAGCGGTGTCGGAAGGCTTCGGGCGCAGGGCCAGATTGGCTTATTACCGCGATAAATGCGTCGATTGCGGCGCCTGTGCGGACGTATGCTACTACGGCGCCCTCGTTATGTCCGGCAAAGAAATGACCGTCGGCGAAGTCATGGATGAAGTCCTCCAGGATGCCAATTATTATAAGAATTCCGGGGGAGGGGTGACGCTGAGCGGCGGCGAGGCGACAGTGCAGCCGGATTTCGCCCTGGGCATTTTGGAAGCGTGTAAACAAGCCGGGATCCATACAGCCATCGAGACCAACATGTTGGCCGATTGGGCGGTATACGAACGGTTCATCCCTGTGCTGGATTTGGTCATGCTCGACATCAAGCTCAGCGACAGCGGGGAAAGCAAAAAATGGACCGGCGTCGGCAACGAAAAGATCCTGGAAAACATCCAACAAATATCCAAGCGCCTGCCGATCATCGTCAGGACTCCCGTCGTGCCCGGCGCCAACGATTCGCCGGAGGAAATCGGCAGGATAGCGGAAATTGTTAGAAACCTCGACAATGTCCTATATTTCGAGCTGCTTTTGTTTAACCCCTTGGGTGAAAGCAAATATCAAGCCCTGGACATGGAAAATGCCTTCGTGGGGCAAAGGCCCCAGGATAGCGAAAAGAAAGCGGCGCTGTTGGCAGCCGCGCAAAAATGCGGCAAAGAAGTCAGGGTTGGCTGACGGTTCATTAGGTCCCAAAAATCCTAACGCCCCAAGCGCATCACTCTTATATTCCAATTAAAATGTCCGAATATCTCACCGAATAAAATTAAGAACATTACGCAGGAAAATGACTGTGCTGAAAAAATATGCGCTTTTTTGAATAAAGCCGCACATTTTTATTCGCAAATCCGTTATACATAGTGGAGGGAGACTTTCCGGCGCCGCTATCGTTGCACGAACAAATGGTGCTGCTGATATGCACAGCAGGGGAAATAATCAAACTTGTTCGTGGAACGGAGGAATTGAATTGGAACTTGTCATTGACCGACTGACAAAACAATACAAAAATAAAATAGCCGTTGACAGGGTATCGCTTACCATTAAACAGGGCGTGCATGGGCTACTCGGGGCGAACGGCGCGGGCAAAACTACGCTCATGCGCATGCTGTGCGGCGTGTTAAAGCCGACCGGGGGCGAGGTAAAATTCAACGGCATTGACGTGAGCACGGAAGATTACCGCGACAGCCTCGGCTATTTGCCGCAGGACTTCGGCTATTATCCCGAGTTCACGGCAACGGAATTTATGCACTATATGGCAAGCCTGAAAGGAATGACCAAGCAGCGTGCGAAAGAAAAGACCGCCGAATTGATAGAGCTTGTTTCGCTGGCCGATGCGGCGAAAAAGAAAATCAAAACCTTTTCCGGCGGCATGAAACAGCGGCTCGGAATCGCGCAGTCCCTGCTGAACAACCCGAAAATCCTTATCCTCGACGAACCCACTGCGGGGCTCGACCCAAAAGAGCGCATCCGCTTCCGCAATCAAATCTCGCAGCTTGGCAAAGATAGAATCGTACTGCTGTCCACCCATATCGTATCGGATATAGAGAGCATCGCCCGAGTTGTTTTGGTGATGAAGGACGGGCAGATTATCCAAAACGGGACGCCCAATGAAATTCTTGCTGCCATACAGGGCAAGGTATTTGAATGTGTCGTTGACAATGTTGCCGCAGCGCGCTTGTCAAACGATTATCCGGTAATAAATATCAGGCAGGAAGGCGACAAGACATTTTTAAGGTTGGTCGCCGATATGCCTCCTTGTGAAGAAGCCGCGCCGGTGCAAGCGGCGCTGGAGGATTTATACCTATATCATTTTAGCGGTGCGAAAATTCACTCTATCGAAAGGAGTGGGATGTAATATGCGTACTTTTCTTACGCTTGTTGGATTTGAATATAAAAAGATATTCAAGCGCAAAGGCGCAATTATAGCCCTGGTGGTGGGTATTATTTTAACCATCGCCAATCCGTTGATGATTATTTTTGGAACCTCGTATATCGACGGCGAACCTTTTGAAAACCATTATGACGCAATGGTCAAAGACCGGGGATACGCTTATGCCTTATCCGGCCGGGCAATTGATGAAGTGCTGCTTGCGGAAACCAGGGACGCCTATTCCATGGTTCCATCAGTTGAAAGATACGGGACATCGCCCGAATTTCAGGAATACGCAAGGCCATACAGCGGTGTGTTCTGGATACTGAATAGTGTTTACGATTACAGTTTAGACTTGGAAGGCGTGAAAAACCTGACGGCAGAGGACATCCGTGCATTTTATCAGACGCGCCACGATAATGTAGCGTCAAGTATACGCGCGGGGGCTATCAGCTACGCCGCAAAAGATATGCTGATAAAATTCGATAATGAAATTGACACGCCCTTTATTTATGCGTTCACAGGCGGGTTTGACAGTCTATTCGCAAACATATACTCCATTGGGATAATATGCGCTTTTATCCTGGCGATATGCCTTGCGCCTATGTTTGCTGGCGAATACAGCACACGGGCAGACCAGTTAATCCTGTCGTCGAAATTTGGCAAAAACAAATTGATAACAGCAAAACTATTCACGGCATTTTCTATATTCGCATTATTTTTTATGTTGCTGATAGCGATTGCATATGTAATGTGTATGTCAGTTTACGGATATGACTGCTGGGGCGCGCCGTTTCAACTTATCGGGACCTTTTTCGCTTACCCTCTGACGATACTTGATGCCGTTTTGATTTTTGCGGCTTGTTCTTTTCTTGGCACATTCCTAGTCGCGGCGATAACTGTGTTAATATCGTCTAAATTCAAATCGCCGTTTGGCGTTATAATCATCGTAAGCGTACTTTTATTTGCGCCGATGATGATTCACGTGCCTGAAACAATGGTGCGGCTGCATAATTTCTTTTCGCTACTCCCCGCAAACATGATGGCTTTATGGATAGTGTTTTCCCATGTGCCGTTTGACCTTTTTGGGCTGATTGTGCTGCCGTATGTTGCTCTCCCGGTTTTCGCGATCCTCGCCGGCGCGGCTATGCTGCCGTTCGCATGGAGGGGGTTTAGGGATCACCAGATTGGATGATATATGGCATTAAGTGTCGCTGACGCCAATGCGGGCGCCAGTGCGGGCGCCAATATAGGTACCAATGCGGACGCCAATAACCTTTGGCAGGCTTGGCGCGGTTTTCTTGCGAGCGGGTATCAGCGGTATATCGCAAATATATTGGTGGCCGTTACGGCGCTCATTGTCATGCTGCTTTTTTGTGCAAGCGCCCGTATGACGAATATCATATGATGATTAAAAGGTCTAATTTTTTGTTATTTCTAGCTTTGCGGCTGTTCCCATTCGCCTTGCGTGAACTGCGGGTCCAGCATGTCGCTGATGCCGGCCAGTAGCATTATGATTCCCTGTACGCGGTGCGGTATTATTGTATAGCTGCCGCGATTGTTTTCGTCTTCCCTGACTAAATCGGCTGCCAGCAGTGTTTTTAAATGGTGGTAGACCTGGCCCGTTGTATTGTATCCGCACTGCTCCACGAGCTGCGCCGCTGTCTTTGGGGAGCGGAGCAATGCCAGCAGCATATTCAGCTTGTCACTGCTGCCAATGCATGCAAGCACTTTGCCGGCTAAGTTGTTTTCGATGAGTTCAAGAAGGGCGTCGGTGTCCACCTGATGGCGTATCCAGTTGGACTGCCTACCGCCGGACGCATAAACCCCCAGATAGGTAATGGCGCCGGTATTGTCATCTTGGTCGACTTTTTCGCACAGTTCCTCCATCATTTCGGAGAGCCGCGCATCTGGATGCATATTTCGCATTGGGTGGATATTTTTCAATGGCTTAGCGTCGCCCCTCTCCCTTTTATGCGTTCTATGGTTCGCCGGCATAAATATTTCACTCATTTCGTCTAGTTGCTTTTTGATCTCGTCAATCTCCTTGCCAAAATCCCTTTCCATATTTCCTCCAAATATTATGACATTACGCATATGCGTATAATCATTATAATATAGTTTTTAAATTATGTCAATACGTAATTACGTAAAATTTGAAAAAATTTATGTTGGCAAAATTGAGAATGGAAAGACCGGCGTGCCGAGGGCGTCGCGCCCAACGGCGGCGTGCTGGGTGCTACGTCGTACAAGGGTATGTAGCCTGGAGCGCTGCGCCCTACGGCGACGTGCTGGACGCTGCGCGGCCGCAATGACGAAGTTTGAGGGCTAGGAGTGAACAACAACTATGTGCTATTTATTGTCTGAGCCATTCAGTGAGGTCAAAGTAAAACGGGCAGAGACATGATACAATAAAGATGAGACAACACTGAGATGCCACACCAAGTATAAAATAATATAAATTAGGGGGATCGCAGAATATGCAATACAGTGGCAAATATAGTAAAAACCGCATGTGTATTCAATCGAAACAAAACGGAACCGTTTGTTTTACGGTTAAAGCCTCGGCGCCTCAGGAAGATGCAATCCCGGCATATCTATTTGGTAATTTTTTTGAACATCTGAGTCATGCGACGCAAGGAGGTATTTTAGCACAAATCCTTAATAATCCCGCTATGACTATGGACGATAATTTAACTATATCCATCCGTAAAAATCTAGTACGTAATGGCAGGGTGCTGGAACAAATTGCTCGCCTAGGTAAAGAAAAAGCCGCGAGTATTTACGATGAATGGACGCCACAGGCTGGAGCTACAGGTTTTTCTAAAGCAGTTATGGACGATTTTCGAGATGAAGGACTCCCTTTCCCATGGAAAGCTACGCCTATGCTATATGCCTCCGGCGGTGCGAAAGGTCGCGTAGGTAACGCCGTCCGGCTATCGCCATGTGATTGCGAAGTTATCCTTAGCCAGGGGGTTTTTCTTCCACAGCACCGAACATTAAATTACGAAGGATTTATATGGGTTAGCGCTGAAAAACCGACTAATATTTGTTTTCGTTTTGCAAAACGCAATGGCGCGGTATTGACAGAAACTATTCAATCCTTGCGTGCAAATAAATGGGAAAAATTAGAGTTTTCACTTACCCTTCCAGATAACAGTGTAAATATAGGAGAACCGGTAGATTTTCAAATTGCCGTTAATAGCAACGGCGTAATATATGTCGATAGGGCGTGTCTGTATCCGTCAGATCATATTGAAGGTTTCGATCCTGAATTTTTAGCACGCACCAAGTATTTTGCACCGCCCGTATTGCGCGGCCCAGGCGGAAATTTTGTCAGCGGATACCATTTCGTTCACGGAATCGGAGATACAGACAGACGTCAGACTATGATTAACCCGGCGTGGCCAGGTATTGAAACAAACTTTTTCGGTGCGTTGGAATTTGTACGTTTATGCCGGTTGATAGGCTCCGAACCGCATATAACCATAAATTTAGGGGACGGGACGCCGGAAGAAGCAGCGGCATGGGTGGAGTACGTCAACGGAGCGCCTGAAACGTATTGGGGCGCGAAAAGAGCGCAGGACGGATATCCACAACCGCTGGAAGTTAAAATTTGGGAACTTGGAAACGAACTCTACGGCGAGTGGCAAACCGGCAACTGCGGCGATGAAGAATATGCGTTACGATATAAAGAAACTGCCCAAGCCATGTTAAAGGTAGACCCGACTATAAAACTCATAGCGAATGGAACCGAGTTTGATTTTTATAATGTCGGCATGCACTGGAATAAGACATTACTGGAAGAATGCGGCGAAACCCTCTCCTGCATTGCACTCCACGCGCTGCCAGGCAACGAAAATTATCCTCGGCATTTTAGAACGGCGGACGAAATGTGGCTGGCTTTGCAAGCCCAGCCATACCGATGGGAAAGCGTAGATTTGCCAAATTTATTCGACGACGCCGACAGCATACACCCAGGCAAAGGCATACAAGCGGCAATCACCGAATGGGGCATATTGGGAAGAGAAGCTTTCCTGCCATCGATAAATAACAGCGGCGGCGGCGTTTTTGCAGCCGGTTTTTATAATGCCTGCATTCGCATGAAAGAACGCATATTTGAAACAAACGCCACCGCTCTTTATCACGGCGGGTGCATTAATAAAGCAGGGAATTTTATTTATGAAGATCCTCAGATGGAGGTTATCAGAAGATATACAGAACTCGGCGGCGGCGCCGTATATCCGGTGACATATGCAGGTCCTGTATATCAAGTGGAACAAGGTTGCACAGCCATGCCGCCGACGCGGGACGTTCCGGTTATAGATATGATCTTCGTAAAACGCGCAGATGGCCGTTTTACTATAGCTCTTGTAAACAGGGACCCTGTACGTGAATATTCAACGCAAATCATGCTTGAGGATTTTGAGAAAATATATCTAGTAACATGTGAAATTCAACAAGGCAAAGGCATGGACGATATAAACACGCCGCTCGTCCCGGATCGCCTGGCTTTTCGTAATCATGAAGCCCGTATGGAAGCGGACACGCTATATTTTAACGCGCCGCCCCGCAGCGTGATTTTTATTACAATGGAACATGAGTAAAGACCTTCTTTTTAATGCGTTACAATTAAGAAAAGGAGTTGACGATATGGAAAAGAACGCAACACTTAATATCAGGATAAATTCCGAATTGAAAAAGTCTGCCGAAGTGGTTCTGATTTCTGATAAGGCGAACGCGGATATGGCTCCATTTGTGAAAGAAAAATTCCCGGATATATGGGAAGAAGCGAGGAGAATCAATAATGAACTTAACAATTAAACCACTTACATCTGACTTAACGTCTGCGTACCTTGACTTCTTCGATAATCGTGCTTTTTCTGATAATAACCCTATGGAGCCCTGTTACTGCAACGCCGCCATTATGAATTCAAAAGAACTCGACAAAATGGTGAGTGAGTTCGGTGATGATTGCAAGGGGACACTCCGCAGATATGCTGTTAAACAGCTTGCCGAGGAGAGGATTTTCGGTTACTTGGCTTTCGATAGTGATACCCCTATCGGCTGGTGCAGTGCCGGAGATATGAAACGCTATCCCGTCAGCCATCATCAAGCTATACCCGATTTCGCCCGTGAAAATGCCCGTGATAAAACCATTTCAATTATCTGCTTCGCTGTCGCGCCAGAATATCGTGGAAAAGGCGTAGCATCCGCGCTATTAGAGCATGTTATTTTCGATGCTGTCACCAATGATTTCGTAGCGGTCGAGGGGTATGTGAACACAAAATACGCCGGTGCATATTGGGACCATACCGGGCCTGCACATCTATATAAAAAGTTTGGATTTGTGGAGGCGGCAAAGCAAAATGAACGCATAGTAATGCGGAAGATGTTTAAGTAATTACGGATTGGAATATTATAAATGGGGATATTATCCAATGAAAAGATTATTGAACCCAACAATAACAATATTGATAATCACAATTTTGATGTTCGTATATTCATCGACGGGAGCTGCGGGTGTGGCTGGCGCTGCAGGCGACACACAGGACAGCGCGTGGGGCAATGCCAGTAAATGGGCCATTCCCGAGTTGCAGAAAGCCGAGGGCTTCGGGATTATACCCGAAACCCTCCGTGACGCAGACCTGACGCAGCCGATCACCCGCGCCGAGTTCGCGGCGGTCTCCGTAAAAGTGTATGAGTACTTTGGGCCAGGAATTGGTATACATGACGCCTCTTCGGCATCGACCCCGGAAGACCCGGCCCAAGCGTTGAACCCGTTCACCGACACAAGCGACCCGGAAGTTCTTAAAGCCTACAACATCGGCATTACGGCGGGTACAAGCGACTCCACGTTTGAGCCGGATCTGTTCCTGAATAGGGAAGAGGCGGCGGTGATGCTGGCCCGCGCATATAAGCGGTCGGCATTTGTAGGCTGGACGCTCGCCGCCGACGCGGACTTTCCGTTTCCCTATACCCATCACGCCAATCAGGCGCCATTCGACGACGACGCGTACATTTCCGACTGGGCGCGAGACAGCGTGTATTTCATGGCGTCGAAGGGGATTATTTTGGGGATGGGCGACAACCTGTTCGGCCCGCGCAACACAACCCCCGCAGAGGAAGAAGCCAACTATGCCAACGCCACTCGCGAGCAGGCGCTGTTAATCGCAGCACGCATGATAGAGAACCTCGAGGGGCTGCCATTGCAAGGGCATTTGCAAATGTTGGGGTGAATCGTCTCCTACTTAAATTTACCTATCGCTCGTTGCGCGGAATTCGTCCAGCTGCCTTTGGTATTCTGCAATAACCCTGTCAATGCCGGCCGCCGTCATTTTAGAACGATATGTGTCGTAATTCTCGTCATAGTCCACATAGCCCCATTTGATCGGCCATATTGTGGCGTTCACTTCCGCGACGCACTGCTGGTACTCGTTTTGGACAGGGGAACTGTCAAAGATGAACCCCAGGGCGACGGAGTCTATCGCGTCCAGGCCCGGGTCGGTGCGGGTCCTGATAATTTCGGGGTGGGTGTCGACGCCATACCGCTGATAGTTGAGGTTGCCTATCTGCCAATCGGCAAAAGCGTACAGCACATTATCGTTTTCGTCCCTGGTGGAACGGACCAGCCCTCGGTCGGTGCGCCCGGCGCCATCAGTCACCACTCCGCCGTCCTCCCAATGGACGCCTTCTATGCCATACATAAACAGGTCGAAATTCGCCTGGTTGGCGTAAATCCAGTTTAGGAACTGGATCGCCGCTTCCGGGTTTTCGGCGCACCACGGTATGCCGTTGGAGTTCTTGACAGTGGCGTTGCGGACCTTTACAGCATTGGGCGCTACAATGACAGTTTCCAAAGAACCACCGCCCGTGCGCTCGGCAATTACATCGTCCAGCGCGAAGTAGCTATTGCCCCACAATGATGTGCCGCCGTATGTGTAGCTGGTGGCCTGCTCGACGGTCGCCGACAGCAAATCGTCATGCACAAGCCCGGCTTCCACGCAGCGGGCCATAAAATCTGCATGGGCCTTAAACTCCGGGGTGTCCATCAAAAAGTGCACCACCCCGTCATTGGTGATCATAAAGAGATCGTCATACCATGTGGTAAAGGGCTGCGTAGCTACAGCGTGATAGATAAACGTATTTGTGTATGAGGGGGTCTGTACGGCAAATTTCAACTTTTCGGCGCCCTCATATAAATTCTGCATTTCGACCATGCAGTCAAAAAAGTCATCGAGTGAATCAAAGACGGTGCCATATGACGTCTGTTCCCTCAAATCCTTGCGGATGGTCGTGGCGCCTGGGGTGCCGCCTGTCAGCGATACCCAGTAGGCGGGTATGATGTACGTCTCCCCTCCTACCATAGCGTCGCCCCACACCCAATCGGGGATCATATTGATGACATTGGGCCCAAATTCGTTAAGCCATACATCAATCGGCGAAAGCGCGTCGCGGTTTACATACGACGCAAAAGGAATGAGGTCGTCCATGATGTGGAACATCTCAAACGACTCGCCTGTGCTGAGCATCGTGTTGATCTTTTGTTCCCAAACGTCCCATCCGATATAGACCGGTTCAAACTCTACCGGCACCCCGTCGGCCTGCATGGCTTCGCTGACGGCTCTTGCCACTACTTCGGTATCCGGTTGCAAATTGCCTGGGACAAGGTAGCGCATCTGTTTTACATCCATAGTGTCCGCCGCTGCCCCAGCGGTTGACGCGGCTGTTGTGGCCACCGCTGCCGCCGTCGTCGCAGCCGCAGCCGCTGCCGTTGTGGCTTGTTCTTCTTCTTCACCTTCAGCCGCCTCGTCGGCCTCTGCCTCCGCAGCCGCCGCAGTCGTAGCCGCTGCGGCAGTAGTTGCGGCCTCTGTCGTCGCTTGGTTGGTACCCTGGCCACAACCGACAAGCACCGCAAAAATAAACAATGCCGACAAAACCAACGTTAAAATCCTTTGCTTCTTCATTTCAATTGCTCCTCCTTAAACTTTTTAATTTATTTGGTATAGGTAATTGTAATAATCGCGGACGAACACTGTTGTCTACATATGCGTATATGCGTTTATAGTATTACAATATATTTTATAACAGCCCCTTTGTATTACCCTTTGACGGAGCCCATTACCAGGCCTTTTACGAAGTATCTCTGCAAAAACGGGTACAGCAGCACAATCGGGCCGATT
>WRLR01000141.1 GCA_009777515.1 Oscillospiraceae bacterium
CGTGGCGTGAGTATTTATGGATCACGTCCGTGAGGAGCCCCGTGCGTAAATTGCGCCTGCGGGGATCTGTCGAGGGGTGGGATGTCGCGAGGCTCCCACCTACTCTACCCTTTTTTTACATGGTCAGATGATTTTGTATTGCCTATGAATAGATTATAATTCATAATCTATCGCTTTTAATGCATATTTTTTTAGCATTTGCATAAATGCGATTATCGTTGTTAAATTTTATCTTAAAAACAGCTTGATAAAGAACAGTTAAAACAAATACAGGGGCGCGTCCGCTTGCGGGAGGAACAGAGTGACTGTCCGCGCCGGCGCTTCGCCGGATTCGTCTTTTAATATAACCCATATCAAATAGCCGCCGCCGCTGACATAGTAGTGTGTCCTCGCGCGTTGCATGATGTCGCCGTATTGATCCGGCTGGATGGTGATAGCGGCGGCGGACATTAGCAGTTCGTTTGTTTGTGCCGAGCGAAAATACAGCGACTGCGATATGGAGCGGGGGAAAACATTGTAGCGCAGGGCGCTGATCCTCTGTATATCGACGGTATCATAAATATTATTGCCCCCGCTTCCGACTGTTATTTCGCCGCCGTCGCTCGCGTATGCGATTTCGCCGCCACCGCTATCATGTGCGTTATTGCCGCTCCCGCTGTAGCCATCGATGAAGCCGCATATGCCGCTCTCACGTAAGAAACCAATGGTATTTGTGTAATAATTCGTGACGTATATACGGATGACCGAGGTGTGCTGCCAATACCAATTGGCATCATTGTTTGCCACAATCCAATTGTTAATAAGCGCGGGGCTAGCGTCAGCCCCGGTCTGCACCGCGATACCGCCTGCGCGGGACGGCTCGTGCTCATACGCATACACCGGCAGCCCAGGGGCGCCGCCGTCCGCCGCTTTGGCGAACCTTGGTAAGCTGACCACCGCCAGAGCGGGGCTGTCCGGGAAATATTTCTCTTCCAGCGGTAGGTTTTCTGTGTCGCTTTGGAGCGCGGACAGCAGCCGTATTTGATCCCCCGCCGCAATGACAGCATGCCCATTGCCAAACAGGCCGTCTGTGACAAAAAGCGGCAGCGCGCCCTGTTCGGCGAATTCGGCGGCAAGCGACAACGTCTCCCCGATGCGCCCTGCTACTTCGTCCGTTACATCGAGCAGCAACATGTCCTCGGCCAGCCGCGTCGGGACGGTTTGGTACAGCCGATCCACCGTTTTTCCGTTCTTAAGACTGTATTGAACATGCACCCACAGCCGCAGCCAATCCCTGTCCTTGTCGCCCGTGGCAGGTCTAGGCGCAGTGAACGGTCCCGGCCCCGCGTCAATCAGCTTTTTATGCAGCGCCTGCACCGCGTTTATGCCGCTGTCGGATATGAATTCGAGGTCGGTATGGTCGCGGATGCATATATAGGATTCTGAGGCGGGCATCGGCTTTGCCTGCGGGTCGACGGGGACGGGGTAGTAATTGCCGCTGCCTGCGATAAAATCCGGGGCGCCTGTGTATGTGATTTTAGCGCTGGTTATTTCGCCCACATCAGGTACATACGAACTGTACCCAAATCCGCCCGCCAGGCCGCAGGCGGCTGCCAGCGCGTATACGCCTGCGACGGCCCCGTATATGCGTAAACCGTCTAAATTGAATATTTTTCGGATGCTTTTTGTCATCAGCGCGCGGCTGATCGCATATGTGGTAAACAGCCAAACGAGCGAGAGGAGGATGACCGTGATTTTTGGCCGAAAGGCATTTCCGGGGCCGTCGCCCTCATACAGCAGCGCAAATGAGGCAATAACGGTCAATGTATTGGTGAGCCATGGTCGCACCCCTTGCATTCCTGCGTGCTCCGCTTTATATGACATAAATGCCCTGCGCGCAGACAGGGCCGCGGCGGCGGACAGCGCCAGCCACAGCGCCAACACTAGCCAGCCGGCCGAATGGGCGTCGCCCCAGAGCGGGACATATAAGCCCCCGGTTGCGCCATTGGCCGCCGCCCCGCCACTAAGCGCGGCTCCGCCAACCGCAGCTCCGCTGAGCGCCACCCCGCTGCCGCCGCCAGCCGCCGCCCCGCCATATGCGGCGCCATATCGCTCGAATACATATGCGGCGCCATATGGGGGGACATATCTTAGGACAGCGCCGAACAGATCGCCGGACAGCTTGTGCCCGGCATAGCTCTCGCCCATCGCGTTCCCGTGCAGGAACAGCGAAAAAACAATCGTGAGTGCGCCCAGCAAGTAATATGCGCCAAACACCGTTATGCATGAGAAAACCAATTTTTCGCGGATCGTGCCGACGCACAGGCAGACGACCATCGCAGCACCGTAAACAAATGAAAGCGTGACAAATGAGCATGCCCAGTATATGGCGAAACCGTGCAAGACAGCGCCTGTGGCCCCAAACACGTTGACGTTGCGGACGAGCCTGACGGCCAGCAGGGCGGCGTGCGGCCCCAGCACCATGACGAGCCCTGCCAGATACCGCGACCAATACAATTTGGCGCGGCTTATCGGTAGGCTAAAATATGCCGTCGACGCGCGTTGGCTGGATGTGAACACAAACATAAGCGCCGCAGTGGCGAACGTTTGAATAAACGCTATCACGATGGCGGCGGGCATGGCGCCCTGCGGTATGATGGCGTACAGCAAATCCGGCGATAGGGTGTTTGTGTCTGTCAGCGACCTGATGCCCGGTTCGCTTATGTACCATATGATTAGGGCAGCGGCCGCGTTCAACGCAATCGTGTTTAATTCAAATGCAGACAAGAAAGTACGTAGGAAGTTATTTTTCATTTCATTAATATGGTCTGATCGCACATGGCGCCCAGCTCGCGAAGGTCATGCGAGGCCAAGACTACGCACGCACCGCGCTCCTTGGCAGCCCGCGCCAGTAACTGCCAGGCCAAGCCCCGTTTTTCCGGGTCCAGTCCGTCCAGTGCCTCGTCCAGTAGCAGATAGTCTGCGCATACGCTGAGCGCGTACGCCAAAAACGCCTGCTTGCGCATCCCCCTGGAGAAGCTACCGAGTTTCTGCTTTGCGTCCAACCCGAATATACCTGTAAGCCTATCGAATATTGTATTGTCCCAATTGGAGTAGTGGCCCCTGTAGAACCTGGCCATTCCAGCCATGCTGGACTGGGGCAGCATATATGGGTCGTCGGGGACGAAAAACACCCTGTTTTTCACATATTCATTGTCATATACCGGCTGCCCGTCTATGGTTATGCTGCCCCGATCCGGTTTAAGTATGCCGCAGACGCATTTTAGCAGCGTGGTCTTGCCCGCGCCATTCGGCCCCGCCAGCCCGCAGATGCCGCCGCCGCTATCGCCGCCGCCGCTGCCGCCACCACTGCCGCCGCTGTCGTCGCCGCTGCTAATACGGCAGGACATGCCATCTATAGCGATATAATCGCCATATTTTTTAGTGACCCGGTCAATTTCAATCATAATCAGTTTCAACGGCGCCGGATGTTAATGAACAGTTGTAACAGATGTAACATAGGTATTGTTCCCATATACAATAATGTATAACAGTGGAATTGAGGTAGCAGATTGCTATATAGTATATAAAAAAAATTTATACATTTTTTAATAATATACCTTGACAGCCGAGGTAACTCATGATATTTTATATATACAACTCATAAGGAGGTGGGGCTTTTGTCAATCGCATCCGATCTCATACGGGGGAACACCGATATGATCATATTGGCGCAGCTTATGCGTAGGGAAAGCTACGGATATGAGATCAATAAAAATATCCAGCAAAAGACAGGCGGGCTGTTCGAGTTCAAGGAAGCGACCCTGTACGGCGCGTTCAGGCGGCTGGAGGAAGCCGGTTTCGTGTCTTTTTACTGGGGCGACGAGCAAACAGGAGCGAGGCGCCGTTATTACAGCATCACGGAAATGGGCCGCAGGGCGTATAGCGACATGCTCGACGACTGGCGATGGGCCTGCGGGCTCATTGAGTCGATGATAGTCGCGAAAGCGGCGGACGAAAAGAACGAAAAAGGGAAAGCTGCAGTGAAAGCCGAAGCGAAAGATACAGCCAAAGCCGAAGCTGTAGCCGAAGCGCAAGCCGAAACGCAAGCCATAGAAAATAATATAGACATAGTTGAAACGAAAGCTGAAACGCAAGCCGAAACGCAAGCCGAAACGCAAACTGACGCGAATAATAGAGCGATAAACGGTGTGGCTGCCAAAGTGAAAAACGAAGGGAACTTTGAAGGGGGAGAGGACAATGATTGAAAAAATTAAATCGCATCTTGACGATCTGTTCGACAGCGCGCCGAAAACACGCCAAGTCGCCGATATGTATCAGGAGCTGCTCGCAGGGTGCCTTGACAAGTATACCGACTTGACGTCGGGCGGGATGGACGAGCGCGAAGCGTACGAAAAGGTCATTGGCGGTATAGGCGACGTGGACGAGCTTTTGGGGTACGTGGAAAGGAAGCCCGCGTTCGATCCAATCCAAGCCGAGGAAAAGCGAAAGAAAAGGGCGGTTTTTTCGTCCATGGGCATATGCGGGTTTTTTATCGCGGTAGCGGCGTTCCTGCTGTTCGCGTTCGGCGGCAGGCAAGAGACGGGGTTGATTCTGTTCATATTCATCGCCGGGATGTCCACAATGGCGCTGATATACGGCAGGATGTCGACGGTTTTTAAATACGAAAAAGCGGACGATACGCTTGTGGAGGAGATGAAAGAACAAATGACCGCAGGAAAATCCGGCAATAAAATGGCGTCCCTGGCTTCATCGACTCTGTGGGCTGTGATAGTCGCCGCCTATCTCGCAGTCAGCTTTATGAGTGGGAGATGGGACATTACCTGGATAGTATTCCCCTTTGCCGGCGCGCTTCAGAACGTCGTCATGGTATATTTTCAGCCCAGGGATAAAATGAAATATATAATCGGCGCTTTTTGGTGCCTGGTGGTCACGATTTATTTCGCGATATCGTTTGGGACGTTTTCCTGGCACATCACATGGCTCATCTTCCCCATAGCCGTCGCCGCCCAGCAGGCGGTCAAATTGTTTATGTTCTGGAGGGATGAAAAATGAAAAAATCCTTCTTTCTCATAGGGGCGCTCATTTGGGTGCTGATAGCGCTCTCTGCGCTCGCACTGCTCGTCATGTCGCTCTCCGGGGCGAGTTTGTCGAACAACCTCCCCAATTGGATGAGGGGGTGGTCCCAATCCGGCGCGGCGGGATCGGCCGGCGGAATGAGCGGATTATTAGATTCAAATACGCTGCTTATCAAAGAAGAAGCGTTCGATATGTCGGGCATCGATGAACTGGACGTGGGCACGAGATACCAGAGCATTAAAATCGCGATCGTCGATGGCGCGGAAATGGCTGTCAGGCACTACGATATCGATCCTGAGAGGCCGTTTGCCTCGGAGGCGTCGGGCGGCTCGCTTAAAGTATATATACCGGAAAGGTCTTTTGTGTCCATCAATATGTCCAACCCCCGGCTGGAGATCGATCTACCGGCCGGCTATATCGGCTCGGTGAAGCTTGCGAGCAGCTCCGGGGATATTGACATAGGCGGGCGCGCGGGCTGGGGCGCGGTTGCCCTCTCCAGCACATCGGGCGCCGTCCGCGCGAGCGGGGGCATCGATTGCGGGGCATTTAGCGTCTCTACGAATTCCGGTACGGTTAGCATGGGCGATGTGGGCGCCCAGTCCATCAGCATCATCAGTACATCTGGTTCGCAGCGGCTGTCGGGGCTGCGGGCATCGGGCGACGTATTTTTAAAATCGGCGTCCGGGACAATAAACAGCGGGGTCATTGAGGCCTCGGGCCTTAAGGTTCAAAGCACTTCCGGCACGATAAAATCTGAAAAAATCGACGCCACAGGCAGTGTTTCGATAAAATCATCATCCGGCAACCATAATATAGGCGCTGTCAGCGCCGTCTCATACGAAATAGAAAGCACTTCCGGCACGCTCCGCTATGGCGGGCTGTCGGGCGCGGGCAGCGTGGACAGCTCGTCCGGCTCGCTCACATGCGGCGCGCTGGACGTCAAGGGCGACGTGGCGGTCGCCACTACATCCGGGACTGTGCGGCTGGCCCTCGCGCCCGAACAGAATTTCGAGTTGAAGATAACCGTGTCGTCGGGTACCATAAGGGCTTCGCGCCATGAGATATTTTATACGGACAGGCAGGGCAAAAATGCCTTCGGCACGGTCGGCGACGGCGGGGCGGCGACGCTCAGCATACGCACAAGTTCCGGGAACGTAAATATCGACTGACCCGGTTGACTCGTTCGCATCACTGGCGTTGCGATCATATGCGTGCGCCCTACGCCCAGGCGCGCAGCACTGCATCCAGTTTTACCAAATCGATGGGCTTTGACAGGAACCCCTGGAAACCGTTTTCTATGAACGTTTTCTCGTTGCCCGCCAGCGCGTTGGCCGTCAGGGCGATAATGGGGATGGAAGCGGCGTATGGCGTCCCGATATCGCGGATGGCCCGCGTCGCTTCTATTCCGTCCATACCCGGCATCATATGATCCATGAATATCATATTATAGTGTGGCTCGCCGTCCATTATCAGGCGCACCGCTTCGCCGCCGTTGTCGATGCAGTCGACCTTTATTTCATAGGGCTCGAGGCACGCAGCGGCGACCTCCAGGTTTATATAAACATCGTCGACGACCAGCGCCCGGACATACGGCATGGGCGTGTACTCGACGCGGAGCCCCCGGTACTCCGGGACATAGGTGAAATCGGCCAGCGCCCCTGCGGTTTCGGCGCCGACGGGCGCGCCGTCTACAATGTCCTGGTGCACATGGACCGTAAATACGCTGCCTTTGCCGTATTCGCTCCATGTCGCAATCTCCCCGTCCATGAGCTCGACCAGCCCCTTGCATATCGCAAGGCCCAGGCCCGTCCCCTCGACGCCGCGCGTGCTCTGCTGGTTGACCTGCGCGTATTCGGTGAAGAGCTTTTTCAAATCGTCTTCGCGGATGCCTATCCCCGTGTCCGCAATCTCAAATGTGAGCCGCGCCCTGCCTACAGGGTGTGGCGCTCCCTGCGCCGCGCCTGCAACCGTACTAGCATCCGCACCATGCGCCGCGCCATCCATCGGACTTGTAACCGCTCCCGGCGCCGCGCCCACTACCGTTCTTGCAACCGCCCCCGGCGCAGCGTTTGCAACCGTATCTTCGGTCGCTCCTGCGGGCGCGGGCTGCCACGTGATGCGCAATGCCACGCTCCCTTCAAGCGTATATTTAAATGCGTTGCTCAATAGATTGCCCAGCAACTGCTTTATGCGGAGCTCGTCGCCCATCAGGCCGCGCGGCGCGCCCTCGTCGACGGACACTATGAAATCGACGGGCTTGGATTTTTTGTGTACGACATTGAGCGTCACGACATCGTATAGCATGTCCACGAGATTGTACGCGGTCGGCGACAGTTCGAACTTCCCGGACTCTATCTTGGACATGTCGAGTATGTCGTTGATAATCCCCATCAGCAGGTTGCCGGAAGCGTGTATCTTGCGGAGGTTTTCAACGTCCGCATGCGGCAGTTCCCGGCGCAGCTCGGCTTCCGTGAGGCCTACGATGGCGTTGAGCGGGGTACGTATTTCATGGCTCATGTTGGCCAGGAAATTGCCCTTTGCTTGCGCAGCTTGGCTGGCTTCGTTTTTTGCCTCTGTCAGGGCGCCCAGCGCATTGACATAGGATTTGCAAAAAATGTATATCAGCAGATTTAACGCGACGGAGACGGTGTAATACAAAATATTGTAGATCGGCGTGAAAACCTGGCCCAGCACATTGATCCTGGCTACGAACAAGATGACGGCGAACATTGTACTCGACGATATGACATATGCCGCCAAGGCGTTCGGCTTCAAATATGTGAGCGATATCATGGCTATGCCGATGCTGTACGTAAAAAGCAAAAAGTCGCCTCGGAAATATATGGCGCCGATGGTTAGAACGCTTATGATCATAAAAGGGGAGAGGAACGCTGTGGATGTCGCGCCGAGCGGGCTTCGCTCAATCAGCACGTAGGAAAGCACCACAAAGATTGAGAGGCCAAAGCGGATGATCATAGCCCCTGTGCTGAAATACATCCATGTATATAGGGAGGTAATGACTGTGTACACGCACAATATAATAAGAATCTGAGGCGCGGATTCGTTTTTTTTCGAGCCTTTGAATATGTGTTTCCGTATAGCGGACAGCATATGGTTTCCTCGCTCCGCCGGTGTCAGCATCGCCGGCGGCATCCCCCCGTGTGCGCTGTATGCGTTTGTTTTCTGTATATACCCTTGTTGGCTCAGCTTTATTTACCTATCTAACGCCCGCTTAAATATAACCAATAATAAAGAAAATAATGAATGAAGTTTAATACTTTTATATTTTTTATGCCATAGTTAGAGTATACAATTTATTTAATATACGCAATACAGGGGGCAAGTGGCACACCATGGTGGCATATTCGGAACACAGCATAGTTTCCGGCAAGACCAAAATTGTACTCTCTATATGGGAACCCGCCGAACCGGAGGCCGTTATAGTGTTCGTTCCGGCTTCAATGCTCCACCCGCTTTGCTATGAGCCGCTTTTGCGGGGATTTGCCGAGAAAGGCTTCGCAGTTGTGGGCTTGCATCCGGTCGGGCATGGCAAAAGCCCGCGCGACGTACGCCGCTATTCTTTGACCGACATCGTCCAAAACGCGCGGGACGCGGTGTCCTTTGCGGCAGAGCGTTACCAGGCGCCCATATTGGCCATGGGCACTAGCCAGGGCGGAACCGCCGTCGCCGCGCTGGCCGCCGAGGACGACAGGCTCATGGCGGTATTTTCTAATAATATCATGTTGTCGGATATGCCGGATACCATCCACATCACGCGGATGCCCAAGTGGCTGCGTCGCGTTTACAAGCCATGGCTGCAGTACGTTAAACTGGCCGCGCGCCTGCAGCCCGACATGCCGTACACCATTAACCGATATCTTGGGGCCGCCCGCATCAACCTGGGTAGCAAGGAATTGCAATCGCTGTTTGATGACCCCCTGTGTTTGAAGAATTATCCGCTGTATTTTTTGTCAAGTCTTTTGAACACGCGCTTTCCCGGCTTAACCGACGGCAGCATCCGCTGCCCTTTATATCTTGTGACGAACAGGCAGGACACGCTGTTTGTACAGGAATATTCACAAAAGGTGTTCGAGCGCCTGCAAGCCCAACATAAAGAGATGGTCATTTTCGATACGGGCGGGCATATGTTCATGCTCACCAACCACCATGAAGTCTGCGACACATTGGCGTCAAAAATACGTGAAGCCATAAAAATTAAGGACAGTATATAATAATTAATTCTATCATAGACCGTTAATGCTTTTCCATCCCAGCTCCGCGTCCTTTGCTAATCTTTGCCATTCCCGTCCGGCACCCTTTGCCAGGTCTTCTCCGTTTTTCTTACTGATTCTTTTTGCTATTTGAAGAATCCATATGATCAATCAACAAAATTAAATTTGATACTTAAAATAAATTATGTTTTGTCAAATTATCCCATAGATAAATTCTTAAAAATGTGATAGATTTTACCAATGGTTTGTTTGTTTTGCATTGTGTGTAATATATACATGAACGACATATGCATGGTTATATTTTGATGCTAAAAGTTATTTTTATTTGGGGTCGTGCTATTACGGCGCGGCCCTGCGTATGATAGGGGGAAATAACATTGAGTCGAAAATATTCTGTTATTACCGGATTTATGGGCAAGGTTAAGGATCGTTTTATAGACTACCAGCCGGTCCGCGAAATGGAAGAAATGGTTGAAATGGCCTCGCGGATTAAGGGCTGCTCCGGCCTGGAGGTCGTCTACCCGCAAAACTTTACCGATCCGGTCAAGGTTAAAGGGCTGCTGGATCAATATGGGCTGTCCGTGTCCACGGTCAACCTGAACATAAAAAGCGACGATATTTTCAGGTACGGCTCGTTTTCCAGTCCGGACGCGAAGTCGCGCAAGGAAGCGGTGGAAATGTTGAAATTTTCAATGGACGCCGCCGCAGTGCTGGGGTGCAACATGGTGACGACGGCGCCGCTCAGCGACGGTT
>WRLR01000142.1 GCA_009777515.1 Oscillospiraceae bacterium
TGGCCTCGTTAAATGCGTCCGCATAGACGTGTTTTGAATCAAAAGACAATTCGATAACATGGTTTTGCATAATTGTCATTGATTTGCTCCTTTCCAGATGGCAACCGTAAAATTTATTATTTACTTCTGGATAGTTCGATGATGGGCAATAGTATTTTCGATTCGGCGAGGCTGTTTTCGGCGCGTCTTTGATTATGATATGACGTCGGCGCGTAGTCGCCGGTGCTGCCGATGCCGCCTGTACCGCAGATGTCGCCTGTACCGCCGATGCCGCCTGTACCGCCGATGTCGCCAGCGTCCATCAAACTGGCTGCGTCCCTGCTTGCGTCAATTTTGATATCGCTGTTCCTGTCGGACTCTTTCCAATACACGACATGCTTGACGCTAGCCCTGTGCGGGGCATAGCCCCTCTCCTTCAGTTTTGCCAGCCTCTGTGTAAATTTGGCGGAGAATTTCAGAACTTGTGCGCCGCCCAGGGCGCAGCCGACGTCGTTTAGTTCCAACACCTGCCCGCTGACGACGGCGTCAATCTCGCGCCTGCGGTAGCGGAAATAACTCAGGACCACGTCGGCATGGGTTAGCTGCACGCTGATAAAATCCGGTGGCGCGTAATCGGCGCCATCCGAAGACCACTGCGCTATATCGGCGCCGCCCAGTGTACCCTGCGATTCACCGGCGCCACCCGTCGATCCCTGCACATAATCGGCGCGGCTCTGCGAACCCTGCGCCAACCCGGGGCGCATGCGCCTGAAGCATTCGTCGCTGCTGTATATGAATAGGTTGTTCCTGGCCCGCGTTATGGCTACGTATATGGCCCTCTTTGTTTCGTCGCCCATTGATGGGAAGCGGCTGAAGGCGAGGAACACGTTGTCGAACTCCCTCCCCTTTGTCTGGTGAATGGTGGAGACCAGCACCGCCCTCTCGGACTTCGGCACAAAATCCTCCAGGTTCGACTCCCTGATAAACTGCGCAAAATCGCTCTTATATTTTGTGTAGCCGCTGGTATCGGTGAAATCCTTAATCAGCTTTAACATGCCCGGCAGGTCGCCGCTGCCCGCGAACCTCTCCTTTAAGCCCTCAACCGCGTCCGCCCACGCCTGATCCCCCAGTGTGTAGCCGCCGCCGGAAGCCTCCTCGATTGCGTCCGCAAAATAGCGCGCTTCCGCCAGGTTGCACAGACTAAAGTCCCTGCCGGCCTGTATCTGCCTGGCCGCTATGCCCTTGTACTGCAGCAAACCGACGATGTTTAGCGCCTCTTCGTTCGTCCTCGTGACGATGCAGGTCGTACCTTTCGGTTTTATATCGAGGAACGCGCTCACGACCGGGACGGCGACATTGTCCGAAGAGAGCGAGCAAACGGAAATCCGCCCGCGCCCTTTAGCTTTGGGCTTGATAGGCTGCGACTTGAACCTGTGGGCGATGCCCTGCGCGAAGCTGTTGGCAAAATCCACCAGGGCCGCGTTGCTGCGATAATTGTCCACCAGCTCGTATTTCCTCGCGTCCGGCTCGTTAAGCAGCGCCTCAAAATGGGCAGAGTCCGCGCCACGGAACCCATAAATATTCTGGTCGTCGTCCCCGACGGCGATTATCCGCAGCCCCTCGTTGCTTTCCATCAGCGCCCGCACGAGCGAAAACTCCGCCGCGCTCATGTCCTGCGCCTCGTCGATGACCAGTACGGACTTTGTCAGGCGCGACAGATCCACCTCGCCCGCGCTGATTTTTTCCACCGCCTGCATGATGATTATGTCCGATTTGTCCAAGTCGCCGACCTTTCCGAGCAAATCGAAGCAAAACGAATGGAACGTCATGATTTGCATGAAGTTCGCCGCGTTGCCGATCAGCGTCTTTAAACGCCTCTTGAACTCCGTCGCTGCCGCCCGCGAAAACGTGAGCATGAGCATCTGCTCGTGCTTGACGTCCTCGAGCATATAGACGGACGCCAGCTTGTGCGTGAGCAACTTGGTCTTGCCGCTCCCGGGGCCCGCCGCCACGACGATATGCATAGACTTGTGGTCGTTGACGATCCGAAGCTGGTCGCGAGACAACTCGCCGAATATCTGCCGGTATTTTTTGCTTGTGATGTTCCTTCCGATTTCCTCGCGCCGGTTGTTGAAGTACTTGTACATGAACAGATCCTGCTCCATGGTAAAATAGTCGTCGACGAACTCCATGGCTTCGCTGTAGCTGCTGCCCAGCCGCCTGACATATTCGCCCACGATATGTATCTGCCGCGTCTTGTTCTTGTAGTACCCGTCTAGCCGCGCGTGGTGCTCTTTTCTGTACTGTGCCTTCGCGCCTTTTTTGAGGCGCTCGATGCGCATGGCGTTGTATACCACCAGAAAGCCGCCGTCCAGCTTCATCGCGCCTATTTTGAGCAGATAGTACAGCGCGTCTTCGATCTCGTCTGTGTCGGCGCGATCCCCCAACAGGTTGTAGTTGTAGACCTCCTTTAATTCCAGCACAGAGAAGCCGACGACCACGTCCGGGCCGTCCCGAGCGCAGGCCGGGCTTGCGGCGCCCGTATACAGATACTCGATGATCTTGCCTGCGATGTCGCGCCGTTTTTCGCTTTTCGCCCGCACTTCGTCCATCGAAAAACACGGCCTTAGCGTAATGAAATTTTTGTTGGGCTCGCGCTTCCTTTTAATGTAGTTTTTGATGTCGAAATAATTGAGCATCGTGTGCAGATGGTTGATGGCCGCTTCCGGCGCCGCCGCCTGCAGCGCCTCGTTCATTTCTTTTATATTGTACGTGCGCTGCGATGGGTCAAGATAGCCGCACAGGAAATCCTCGATTTTACCGTTGTGCGAAAGCACGCCTTTGGGATAATTTTCCCTGCCGCCCTTCCTGATATATGCCACCAGGTCTTTCGCATCCGCCAGAATTTTCTCCTCGCGCAAAAGCCCGATGGCCCGGATGACGTCCGCTTTGACGATACCGAGCCTGTCGGATATATAGTCGACGCGGGTCTCCCCTTCTTCGCCCTGCCCCCTGGCTTTGCTCCTGGCGGATATCAGGTTGCCGATTATGCGGATGGCCTGCTGCCGCGAGGGATCGTCGAAGCGCGGCGAGGCGTCGATTATCGCGCGCGCCTCTTCCATATTCTTTACAAGGATACTGTCGGCATATATCCTCGGCATATTTTGCCCGCGCCGTACAAAGCCCGCATGTTCGAGCGCGCTGATCGCGGTCCTGACCCGCGTCTCGATTTCCGAGACGGAATCGTCCCAACCGGCCAACCGGGCGATCTCAAGCGCGGACTGCGAAACCTCGGCCCTCGTCTGGGTCATCCCCTTGATCGCCTTCCAGACCTGCTGTATCTCCTTGGGCGAAAGGCGCGATTGGTTTAGCATGATGAAGCGCTTGTCCAGATCCTCCTCGCAAAACAGTATGTAGCAGTCCGCTTCCACCGCTTCGTCGCGCCCCGCGCGGCCGGCTTCCTGGACATAGTCTTCGAGCGAGCCGGATACGTCGTAATGAATCACCATGCCGACGTCTTTTTTGTCGACGCCCATGCCAAACGCCGTCGTCGCTACGATGATCCGCACCTCGCCGAGCATGAACGCGTCCTGCGCCTCCGCCCGGCGCCTCCTGTTCATCCGCCCATGGTAATATAAGGCCGGGAACCCGCTTTCGGTCAGATCCGCCGCCAGCTTCATTGCGGGTATAACATGTGCAACGTAAATTATCGCCGGGCAGTCGTTGTCTGCCAGCAGGCGGCGCAGCGTCTGCTTTTTCGCGGCGTCGCCCTCCTCGATGAATACATGGTAGGAAAGGTTCGGGCGGGCGGCGCTCGCTTTATAAACTTGCAACTCTATCGACAGCTTGTCCCGGAAATAGTCCGCTATGTCCGATATGACCTGCTGCTTCGCCGTCGCCGTGAAGCACGATACGGGGATGTGGCTAGACAGGCCCTTTAGCTCGCTGAGGTTTTTGATAAAGTCGCCAATGTATTGGTAGTCGACCCGAAAATCCTGCCCCCAGGCGGAAAAACAATGCGCCTCGTCTATCACGAAGCGCTCGATGTTCCTTTTGGTAAGCAGCCGCTCTATGGATTTGGATCGCAGCGATTCCGGCGATATGTACAAAATGCTCGCGGCGCCGTCCTCTACCCTGTCGAACGCCTTGGCGCGCTCAACAGGGTCCAGCGCGCCGTTGATGGTGACGGCATCGGTGATGTTGTATTGGAGCTCGAGGCTGTCAATCTGGTCTTTCATTAACGATTGCAGCGGCGATATGACCACTGTCAGCGCTTTTTCATTGGCGCCCGCCATGAGCGCGGGCAACTGGAATGTTAAGGACTTGCCGCCGCCGGTCGGGAACACGGCGAGGATGGATTTGCCGTCCACTGCCGCCTTGACGGCAGTCTGTTGTAATGGTATCCCGTCGTAGCTCCTAAAACTGTCGAAGTGAAAGAAACGCTTTAGCGCCCGGGTCTCGTCCATGGACTCGTCGCAATACGCGCAGCCCGGGCAGCGAGTGCTGCGCAGCAGATGGATGACGTTTTGGGCGCGGGGGTAGTTCCTGAGCACCCACGGGGGTGTCAGCGAGTCGTGGTTTATCACGCCTATCTGCGCGAGTGCGTAAGCCAGCTCTGCCGGCCAGTCAGCCGCCATCTTTTCGATGGGCGCGTTGTCGCAAATGCTGCCCCTGTATGCCTCGCGGATTAAAGCGGCCATGCCGCCTCTGGCGGTTTGGCTGCTTCCGGTTGCTTGGCTGCTTCCGGTTGCTTGGCTACTTCCTTCGGTTTTGTCGCTTCCGGCGATTAAACCGTTTCCGGTAGCTTGACCTTCCACGCCGGGTGAATCGCCATGGATTTCATCTATGCAATGGAAAAAACCTTCGAATTCCAAAAGCCCGCCAAGAAGGCCCCTGTATATCCGGCGCATCCGCTCGTCCAGTCCCCTGTAGGCCGCGTCTTCGTCAAAGAACAAATCCCTGGCCTTCTTCGCGTCGTTCAGCGGATTGTTAAGTTCGCCGGACATCAGCTTGTCGTCTTTTAGTAAATGGTGGTACGGCTTTTTCGGGAAAAGCAAAGGGGACAGGTACAGCGTGTCGACGCAAAGCATAAGGTCTTCGCCTTTAGCGAAGCCCTGGTCTTTGCTATATGCTAAGCCCTTGTCTTCGCCATTGGCTAAGCCCTGGGCGAAGCCCGGCAACGCCTCGCCGAGGTAAACCAAGTCGTGTTTTATGATATTGTGGCCGCACACATATTCGGCTCCGGCGTCACTCAAAAAGCTTGCAAAATCCGACGCCGAACCGGAGTGGAACTCCCTGCCGCCGCCTGTGACGGCGCCGATATCCATAATAATCTTTTCGTCCATATCGACTTCGACGTCGATAAAAACGATTTTATCCAAATCCAATCCTAACGCACCCTCAAACATCATTCATATTAATGATTTATGCTAATTATGTATAATACGGAATTTTGGGGTCCGGGGGAATCGAAATCCCCGGCGCCTTTTTTGTTTCTATTTTCGGCGGTGAAAAAAGAAAACTACGCAATTGGTGTTTCCAGCGCATTAACGGTCAGCTCGATGCTGTCCTCTATGTCCGACAGTGCGCACATCTCGTTGGCGCTGTGCACGTACCTTGTCGCCACCGATATGACCCCGGACGGCACGCCGCCTTTAGTAAGGTGTATCGCGCCCGAATCGGTCCCGCCCGCCTCCAGTATCTCATACTGGTAGCGTATGCCCGCTTTCTTGGCGCAGTCTTCAAGGTGCTTGACAATAATCGGATGGCAGAGCACGGACGAGTCCTTTATTTTAATGGCTGCGCCGCCATGCATTTTGGAGGGGAACTTATGCGCCTTGGGCGTGTCGGCGGAAATGGTGACGTCGAACGCCAGACCGTAGTCGGGCTCGACTGCGTACGCGGAAGTCCTCGCGCCGCGCAGACCCACTTCTTCTTGCGATGTGAACACAAAATACAAGTCGAACGCCGGCGCCTTGATCTTCTTTAGCGCCTCTACCATTATAAAGCAGCCGACGCGGTCGTCCAGCGCCGGGGATATGATGGCCCCGCCGTTAACGACCGGCGCGGCGCTGTAGACGCACACGTCGCCGATCTTGATCTGCCTGCCTGCCTCTTCCCCGTCCCTTGCGCCGATGTCCAGATACATTTTTTCAAAGGGCATGTCCCTCGGGTCGTCCAACCGCTCGCACGCGACGACCCCGACGGTTCCGTTCGGGAAGACGAACCGCTGCCCCAGGCTGTATGCAGGGCGCATGCCGCCAATCCTACCAAAGTATATGAAACCTTCCTTGCTGATATATGTAACTATAAGGCCAATTTGGTCCATATGCCCGGCCAGCATCATCTTTTTCCCCGGGCCTTTTTTGTGGGCGATAAGGCTACCGAGCGCGTCAACGCTATGATCGTCGATGTAATTTTCTATCTCGCCCAGGATCAGCGACTTAATGGCGCCCTCGTCGCCGGATATCCCGTTTGCGGCGCACATGCTTTTCAACAATTCGATATTCATTTTATTATTGCACCACCGTTCATTTTTTTTATGAAGCAGCCGACCAACCTGACCAAATTCTCGTAGTCGCCCTTGTCCATGACCGACACAGGGGAATGGATATATCGGCACGGCACGGCGATACCTATGCACGGAGTGCCTCCCCTTGCCGTGTGGAAGTTGCCCGCGTCGGTGCCGCCCGCGCCCGTGCGGCGGAACTGGTACGGTATGCCGCATTCGTCCGCCAATTTGACGATTGCATCGATATATTTTCGTGAATAAACGGACGTCCTGTCCACTAAAGACAGCGCCGGGCCTGCGCCCTGGGTGGTGACATGGTCGTTTTCATCCACGCCCTCCATGTCCGCGCCCACCGTCCCCTCGATGTTTATGACCAGATCCGCGTCCAGCCCATTGGCAGCCACCGCCGATCCCCGCAGCCCCACTTCCTCCTGGGCGCAAAATACGCCGGTGAGCCTATATGGCTTGTCCTGCTTCAATATCTCAATTATGGCGGCGCACCCCGCCCTGTCGTCCAGCGCCTTTGCCTTCACTTTGCCCTCGCCGAACTCCACATATCGGCTGTCGAAGGCGACGAAATCGCCCAAAGCCACCAGTTTTTCGCATTCCGCTTTTGTGCCGCACCCTATATCGATAAACAACTTGTCAATGCCGACCACGGACTTTCTCTCCGCCGCGCTTTGCAGGTGTATAGGCTTCGTGCCAATCACCCCCGGCAGCTTGTTCGGGCCGACCCTGACGTGCGTGGAGGGCAGCAGCCGCGCGTCGACCCCCCATGACGCGAACTGGATACCGCCGCTGCTGTCGATCCCCCGGACGCACAGGCCAACCTCGTCCATGTGCGCGCTGAGGGCAATGTGCGGGCCTCCGGAGGAGGCCGCTCCCTTGGCGCCCTTATTCTTTTCTGCGATCAGGTTGCCCATCCGGTCGGTCCGCATTTGTATCGAAGCGACGCCGCCCAACTCGTCTTGTATAATTTTACGCACGTCGTCCTCGAAACCGGGCAGGCCGTCGGCTTCCGTAAGCCTCTTTAATAATGTCATAACGCGTCCCCCCTTCCGTCTCCGCCGCAGCCGCCACCGCAGCCGCAGTCGCCGCCACCGTTGCTATCGCGGTCATTTAGCGTCGCGATGTAATCGGAAATGAGCTTGCCGCAGTTTTTTATGTCGCCCAACACGAGCATCTCCACCGTCGAGTGCATGTATTTCAACGGGACGGACACCAGCCCCGTTGCGACGCCGGCGCCGGAAATCTGGATGGCCGTCGCATCGGTTCCCGTCCCCTGCGGGGACACGATGACCTGATACGGGGTATTGTTGTCGACAGCCGCCCGTTTTAGTACCTCAAACAGTTTGCGGTTGATATTGGGGCCCACCGTCAACCCGGGGCCCTTCCCTAACTCGATGGTTTCATAGTCGCTGCCGCTGCTTCCGCCGCCGCCGCCGCGCCCAAACTCCACGTCAATCGCGATGCCGATGTCGGGCTTGATGGTATACGCGGCGGTGGTCGCGCCGCGCAGGCCCACTTCCTCCTGGGCGGACGCGACATAATAAATGTCGGCGCAACTGTCAAAGAACTCCAGGTTTTTCATGACCTGGTACAAAACCGCGACTCCCGCCGAATCGTCCAGCGCCTTGCCCGCAATGCGGCTATTCTGCAGCTCCGCGACGTCTTGGTTGATGGTTATGATATCGCCGACTTTTATCAGCGTTCGCAGCTTTTCTTCCCCATAGCCGGTGTCGATGGACAGATCGTGCAGCGCTGCGGCCTTATTCGCTTCCGCCGGACTCGTGACGTGCGGCGGCTTTATGCCGATGACGCCGTAGACTTTCTCGCGCCCATGGATAGTCACCTCCTGGGCCAGTATGTTGCGCGCATCAATCCCACCCACCTGCGTGAACTTTACAAAACCGTTCTCGCAAATGGCCGAAACCATCATGCCGATCTCGTCCATATGCGCGCACAGCATAACCTTGAGTGCCGGGCCCGCAACGTCGCCCCCGCTACCGCCTGCGCGGCCTACGCGGCTTGCATGGCTTCCACCTCCGTCACCCCCGCTACCACCTGCGCGGCCAGCGCGGCCTTCGCCTCCGTCGCTCCCGTATCTACGGGTCGCCGATCGGGCAATCAAATTGCCGAACTTATCCACCGACACATCCGCATACGGCGAGAACGCTTCCGAAATCACTTCTATCAGCGCGCCCTCATATCCCGACACATGGGGCACAGCGTTCATCTTAATGATAAACTCCTTTATATCCAAAAAGCCACCTTCCTTCACAAAGCCATTACTGATCTAATTTTACACATACTCCACCCAATAACACAAGCCCGCCGCGCCCAATGAATATATAAACGCCCGTTGTGGCGGCTTCGAGCCGCCCGTCCATATGCCTATACGCCTGCCTGCTTTGGTATAATTGTTTTTATACAACTATTCAAATTTAATAACAAAACAAAAGGAGTGCCAATGAGTAAATTAAAACCAGTGTGTTATGTCGGTATGTCGCTACACCCGCGCGCCCGCGAAGCCCTTGCCGCTCGTTTTGACATCATCGAAGACGAGGCGGAGCTTGGCCGCGCCTCCGCCGCGCTCGTCTACACCGTGCCGGAGCGCTGGGTGAGCGACAAAGCCGCCCAGGGTCTACATTTCATAGGCTGTCATGCGACTGAGCCTGGTTCCCGGCGATGGATTTACGATTGCGGCTTCGTGCTGATACTGGCGAAAAGCCTGTGGCGCACCGTTGCCGAACACACGCTAGCGCTGATGATGGCGGCCACCCGTAATATCGCGCGCGCCGACGAAGCTATCCGCTGCGGGCAATGGCGCAACCACCACGACCTTAAAGTGCGCTTCTCGGGGCTGGACTTTCAAGGTAAAACCGTCGGCATATGGGGCATGGGGAAGATTGGAGCGGAGCTGTGCGACATGCTGCGCGGGTTCCGCATGTGCATTCTATACAACGACATCGCCAGGCGCCCCGATGAATGGGAGGCGAGCATGGGCGCCACATACGCACCGCTGCTCGACATGCTAGCGCAGTCGGACTACCTTTGTGTGCTACTCCCGCTGAACGACGAAACAACAGGGTTGATGGGTGCGGAAGAGTTCGCTACCATGAAAAGGGGCTGCGTACTTGTCAACACAGCCAGGGCGGGCATCATCGACGAGGGCGCCTTTCGCACAGCCCTCACCGACGGGACTGTCGGCGCCGCCGCGCTCGACGTCTTTTGGAATGAGGGGGCGCCGCAACCCGATTACCTTACGAGCGCGGAAAACGTCGTGCTGTCGCCGCACTTAGGCGGCTCTACTTACGAATGCGACATGGTCCTGGTCAACGGAATTAGTATGAGGGGCTGAACGTGTTCCGGTTCAAAGACAGTTGGTGGCTCATTGCCGACTATTGGCGCGTCCAGTGCGTGTACCGCAGCGACGACTGATATGGTACGCGGGCGGATATGGAATCCGCCCCTACGGGGCCCACTGGGTGCGCGGGCGTCCCGCCCGCCCGTCCCCTACCGCTCCCCAGGGGCGCTGACACGGGCGATTAACAATCGCCCCTACTAG
>WRLR01000143.1 GCA_009777515.1 Oscillospiraceae bacterium
AGCTGTGGGCTGTTTTGACGGCGGCCCATATCGCTTTCGCATTCTTTTTCACAACGCCGCCTCCGCTATTTCGTCCGGGTTCTCGCTTTTATAATAATGACTCTGTATTTCGAACATGCGGGCATAGCCCCCGCCGTTTTGCATGAGTTCATCGTGGGTACCGATTTCCCTGGCTGTTGCCTGGTCCAGAAAGACGACCCGGTCGCAGAAGCGCGTGCTGGCCAGCCTGTGGCTGATGTAAATGGAAGTTTTGTTTGCAGCCAAATGGTTATATTGTTGATATAGGCTATCTTCCGCGATGGGATCAAGGGCTGCGGTTGGTTCGTCCAGGATCAGCACCGGCGCGTCCTTGTACAGCGCCCGGGCCAACAGCAGCTTTTGCTGCTGCCCCCCGGAGAGCATGACGCCCTCGTCGTCAAAGTCCCTCATCAACTCTGTGTCCAGCCCGTGCGGCATTTTTAAAATGTCTTCCCATAGCCCTGCTTTTTCCAAGCTTTCGCGCATCCTGGCATCGTCCACTTCCTCCGAGCGCCGCAGGGACACGTTTTCGCGCATCGACAGGTTAACCTGGTAAACATCCTGAAAGACGGCGGAGAACACGGCGTACAGATCCTCGCGGATCACCGTGGAAATATCTGTGCCATTTATGAGGATCCTTCCCGCGTCGGGTTCGTAAAATCCGCAGAGCAGTTTGACCAGAGTGGTTTTGCCGGCGCCGTTGACGCCCACCAAAGCGATTTTTTCCCCGGCGGCGATGTCAAGATTGAAGCGGTCCAGCACCGGCCTCCCCGGTTCATAGGCGAAGCTCACATTGTCGAAAACAATGTTCGGCGCGTCGGTGACATTTAAACGCTCGGTACGTTTTTGCTTTGCGCCGATGGGAGTTTCGTTATTTAGATATTCCCTAAGATCGCTCATCTGCGGCTGTGTGCCGGTCACATCTGCGATTTGGCTCAAAAGGCCAGTTAACCAGCCGGAAAAACCGGCGATCGCGGCGAAATAGAAGACAAAGTAATCCAATGCCATGCGCCCGTGCAGCACCTGCCAGATCAGGTACGCATAGGCCAGCCCGTCCCGCAGCAGTATCACGGCGGCGTTAGTCACGTTTGTCATATAGAGGCGGTTGTGAATCTTGCGATTCATTGCAAGGTATCGATCAACCAGGTTTTCGCGGTGGCTGCTGTACAGCCCGTCCGCATTATACAGGCGAACGTCCTTGCCGTATTCGAAGCCGGAAAACTTTTCGGCGATGTAGCCAAGCTTTCCGTTGATTTCGGCGTCCTCCGCCCGCTTGGTACGCTGGTAGTTCACCGCCCATCGCATAACTGAAAACGTGGCCAGGGATGTGAGTATCAATGCCAGCACGATCAGGGGGTGTAGTTGAGCCAAAATCCCGGCATACAAAATAAAGCCCAGAGCCGCCGACGCCAGCCCTTTTATCCCGTTGACCAGGCGCGTAGTGGCGCTCCAGTCCCCGAAATAGACGCTATTTGATGCCTTTTCCTTGCGTTTTCTCCCCTCGGGGCTTTCCAGCTCGCTGTACTCACAGTCCAGCGTCCGTAAGAAAATTTTCGTGTCGTAGAAAGGGGAGCGAAAGTCGTTTATATGAAAATACAACTGCCCGCCTGCGAACTTGCATATAAAATATGCCGCTGCCATCGCTAGGGTAAACCCGCCCAGTTGCAACCACACGTCAGAAGGGCTTACCTGGTTGGTTAATAGGCTCACGACCAATCTGGGCAAATAAATGCCGAAAAAGGGCAGCGCCACTCCGCCGACCGTGTCCAGAGCCAGCAGCAGGATCAGTATTTTATCCTCCCGCCAAATATCGCTAAAGAGGAAAGCCACGTTCTTGCGCGTTTCGGAAAAGCTTATTTTTGGATTGTTATCGTCATGCCGCGCCAAGCGTTGCCCCTCTCATAATTTTGGATAACGTACACAGGCGATTATATGAATTGTGCTACTTCATTTAATTTGTGGATTTCGTATGTCGGGGCGATGCCGGTATGATTATCGGCGTTTTTCGCATTGAACCAGCAACTGTCGATGCCTGCATTGATCCCGCCTTGAATGTCTGACGCGAGCGAATCGCCGATGATCAGGATTTTGTCTTTGGCGATTTGCCCGATGTGCGAAAGGACATATGCAAAATATGCAGGATGCGGCTTTTGATGTCCCACGAACTCCGACACAAAGAAATCTGATATATAGTCTTTGATTGACGAATGCTGTATCCTGGACGTTTGCGTGGCTAATATGCCGTTGGTCACGATGTATATTTTTTTGCCCCGCGACACTATAAGCTCGCATATTTCCCGCGCCCCGTCGATCAAAAAGGCGCCTTTGCCGAGCTCAAACAGGTAATTATCGTTGAATTGTTTTGCGTCGCATTCGACGCCGATGTGGTCGAACAGGCGTTTAAAGCGCGACGTTTGCAGGTCGTCTTTGGAAATTTCGCCTTTTTCCAGCTTGTCCCATTCTTGCCTGTTTATTTCCCTGTATTTTTCCCGTATGGCGTCCGTGTAATGGAATCCGTAGTTTCTAAAACTGATCTCAAAAGCGTGGGCCTCCGCCTTGTCGAAATCGTACAGCGTATTGTCGGCGTCGAACAGGAATATATCGTATTTTTTCATAATGCTAATTTTACCAGAGGACTGTTGTCCATAAATAGTTGTACGCCGCCGCGTCAGCGCGCTCCCATGGGAGCGTAATACAGATGGCTACCACAGGACTGTAGTCCATAAATAATTGTACGCAGCAGCGTCAGCCTGCTCCCATTGGGCGCGGACAAGCCCGACGTCGCCGGACAGGTGCTTGTATGACGCGCTCTCCACGTCCCATGGGCGGCAGACATGCGGCGGCCTGGCGCCGGTGGCGATTGGCGCGGGCGCGGGTGCGGGCGCAGGCACTGGCGCGTTGGCAGGTGCCGGGGAGGACTGGCTGTACGCGCCGTGCTCCAGCGTGTAATCGACCGCCGCCCTTATATTTTCAGGCTTTATGTCAGAGAGCATCAGCGCAGTCGCGTCCAAAATATAGCCGCCGTCGCCCTTTACCGCTGCGAACAGCTCTTTCAAGTGCTGGCGCACGTCGCCTGGGGCGCCGCGAGCCAGTACGTCGTAGGATACGCCGCCGCTCAAAGCGAACTTAGGCTTTAGCTTTTTTGCCGCCAACGCTTGATCGCCTTTGTCGAGGTGGTAGATGATGCTGCCCTCCGGTAGCTCCAGAAGGCTGTCATAGTGGCGCTCCCAGTTGCCCTCGCCGTAAAACAAGATTTGGTGGCCTTGGCGCACGATTTCCTCAAAAACGGGTTTTAGCGTCGGCCAAAAAATGTCGTCAAATATTTTTGGGGATATGAATGGGACGCAGCCCCGGTGCGCCCAGATGGTTATCGGCACGTTTTTGTCTGGGTCCGCCGCCGCCAGCGCATTCGCCACGATGTGCGGCATCAGCGCCTCGCATGCGGCGCGTACCTTGCCGGGGTTTTCCGTCGCCTCGACGCACACATTTACAAAACCCCTGAATTTGTCGGCGAGGATGTCCAGCGGCGCTTTGATCATGCCGGAGTTCGCGCTGACGACGCCCGCCTCGTATTTTAGCTTGTGCGCCGCCGGCCCGAACGCGTGCATGTAGTCGGCGTATGCCATCGCCCCGGCAATCAGCGCGAGGTTGTGGTCGAAATCCACCGCACCGCCGATTGGGCGGACGCGCGTCGTGGCCCTGGACAGCCATTTGTTGAACAGGAAGGCCGTCGGGTCCGCCGTGAATTCATCGTATTCATCAAAGCGCAGGAAAGCGTCGCCTTCGTTGTCCGGCTCGGAAAACTGGTTGACGCTTTCGATGTTGATATCGACGCCCGGGACGGCGAGGTAGCGCCAGCTTGCCGCTTTCGCGACGCCGTAGTTGCTCCATATCGCGTTCAGCATCACGGCGTCGTTGCCCATGTCGGCGGCCATTTTGCGCGTCACGTCGAACGCGGCGTTGTAGTCGCAGCCGACCAGTTGGTTCGTCGCGCCGCAATAGCGCGCCGCTGCTTCTTGATAAAAAAACCGCACAGGGATCCTGTCCGGCGTGCCGTTGCGCATGGCTGTCACATACCGGTTCAGCCGCTCGTTGTATAGTTTTTCCGTTTTCAGATCAACAAACATGTCGCGCCGCTCCTTTTATATGATAACAAGCGAATATGACAATGCGGGCGAACACTGTTCGCCCCTACGGAGTGGTACAGTATATGCGCCCGCAAATGCCGATTTTGCATCCATTATTACCATGAGTTATTTATGCGTTTTTTATGGCTTCGGCGAACTGCCCCAGCACGCCGGGGATGTCGATCCCCTGTGGGCAGAGCTGTGCGCAGACGCCGCATGAGACGCACGCGGAAGGCCGCTCGGCCTCGCCCAGAGTTTCGTTCGCCCTTGCCAGTATCCGGGCATTCCCGAAATTCGCTTCATTGAACATGGATATTAGCTTTGGTATATCCAACTGCTGCGGGCAGTCCTCCGTGCAGTAACGGCACTCGGTGCATGGGATCATGTCCGCTACGGTATCCACAGCCTTTTGGAGCAGCTCTTTTTCTGCGTCGGGCATAGGCTCATAGCGCGTCGAATACAGCTCCACGTTCTCCCTCACCTGCGCCATCGTCGACATGCCGCTGAGCGCGACGGCGACGTTGGGCAGGGACTGGAGATAGCGGAACGCCCAGGACGCGATTGAGTCGTTGGGGCGCGCAGCCTTCAGCATAGCGTCGGCGGCTTCGCCCAGCGCCGCGAGCCTGCCGCCGCGCACCGGCTCCATAGCCACCACTGGGACGCCGTAGCGCGTGAGCACATCGTATTTTGCTTTGGCGTCCTGCAGTGCCCAGTCCAGATAGTTTAACTGTATCTGTGCGATTTCGACCTGTCCGCCGGCCCACTTTAAAAACTTCTCAATCGTGTCCGCTCGTCCGTGCGATGAAATGCCCAGGTGTCGGATACGCCCGGCTTCCTTTTGTTTCACCAGATAGTTGAAAAGGCCGACTTCCTCATTTGTATAGAAGTCGAATGAGCTCTCGCTCAGGTTGTGCAATAAATAAAAGTCGAAGTAGTCCACCTGGCAATTTTCCAGCTGCTTTTCGAATATCCATTCGACTGACTGCAGCTCAAACCCTGTTAGGTAGCCGATCCCGACGATTTTTCCGTCCTTGTAAGACATCATGTGGCCGGGCATTTTTGACGCCAGGTACCACGACGAGCGTGGGAATTCCTTCATCGCCTTGCCGATAAACGGCTCCGACTCGCCCTGGTGGTAGCGGTAGGCTGTGTCGTAATAGTTGACGCCGTGCTCGTATGCGTAGTGCACGATTTCCCGGGCCTTTTCATAGTCGATGGGCCCACGCTCAGCTGTGGTGGGTAGGCGCATGTTGCCCATGCCGAGGCGCGAGAGCTTCATGTCCTTGACTTGCGCATATTCCATTTATTTCATCCCCCCAAAGTCATTATTTTTACATGTAAAGACAATATTATGCATAAATAGAAATAATTATTGCATAAAGAAATCATAAATAATTATTGCATTATTACGTTGACATCATTAATTATTGCATTATTACGTCGCGCATGTTGTAGCGGCCCGGCTTGCGCCCAGCTTCGGTGATGAAGCGCACCGCACGTACCGCGCCCTCCGCGAACACTTCGCGCGACGTAGCAGTATGCTTGACCTCTATCACCTCGTCGTTGCCGGCGAATATGACGCTGTGCTCGCCAACAATCGTACCGCCCCGAATGGCGTGGATACCTATTTCTTTTTTGCCTCGCTTCGCCCGTATGTCGTGGCGGTCGTATACATATTCGCGATCGCCCGATAGCGCCTCGTTCATGACGTTGGCGAGCATCAACGCGGTGCCGCTCGGCGCGTCGATTTTTTGGTTGTGGTGGGCTTCGACCAGTTCGATGTCAAAACCGTCGGCGAGCGCCGTTGCGGCCGTTTTGATGAGCTCTGCCATCAAGTTAATGCCAATGGACATGTTGGGCGTTTGGAAAACCGGGATTTTTGCGGACGCGTCCGTAATTTGCGTCATCTGCGCGTCGGTATAGCCCGTCGTCGCTAGTACTGCTGGTATGGAGCGAGCCTTGGCAAGCTCCAGGACGAAACTGAGCGCGGACGGATGCGAAAAATCGACGATGGCGTCGATGGCGATATCCTTGATTTTTTCCAGCGCGGCGCCAGGGCTGGCATCGCCACCATCGGCATCGCCATCGGCGCCGCCGCCCGATCCACCGCCGCTAGTCAAAAACACCGGGTATGCGGGCGGTACAGCCATGTCGCCGGGTTTCAATTCAGCGATGTCCATGCCCGCCACAACTTCCATATCACCGTAATTGGCCGCGACGCGCGTGAACATGCGCCCCATGCGGCCATTGCAGCCATTGAGCAATATTTTTATTTTCATTTTATCAACCCGTAAGCCACGAGGGCGCCCTTTACTAAGTTCCTGTTGGCCTCTGAAATTTCGACCAAAGGCAACCTGCACCCGCCGACTGCCATGCCCATTAGATTCATCGCCTCTTTTACCGGGATGGGGTTGACCTCGCAGAAGAGCGAGCGGAACAGCCCGTATGTGTCGAGCGCGATGGCCCTCGCGCCTGCGATGTCGCCCGCGAAGTATTTCGCGCACAGCTCGCGCGTGTCGTGCGGGATGATGTTCGACATGACCGAGATGACGCCGAGCCCGCCCCAGCCCATCAAAGGCAGGACAATCCCGTCGTCGCCCGCGTAGATGGCGAAATCCTTTTCGCTGCTGTTCACGACTTCCGGGACCTGCTCCAGATTGCACTCTTTTACGCCTACGATGTTTTCGGTCTTGGACAGTTCGCCCAAAGTGCTCGGCGCGATGTTCAGCGCGGTGCGCGACGGTACGTTGTACAAAATGAACGGCAATTTGACGGCGTTGGCGCAGGCGTTGAAATGGGCGACCAGCCCGCGCTGCGTCGTTTTGTTGTAGTATGGCGAAACGGTCAGCAGCGCGTCGGCGCCGACCGCCTCCAGTTTTTTGGAGAGCTCCACCGCGTGGTGCGTGTCGTTGCTACCCGCGCCGGCGATAACGGGAACGCGCTTATTGATCTTTTCCACTGTAAACTTAACTGTAGCTACATGTTCTTCGTCGGGCATCGTGGATGCTTCGCCCGTCGTGCCGCAGATGACTATCGCGTCAATGCCTTCTTTGACCTGGAACTCCAACAACTCGGCGAGCTTCTCAAAATTGACGCCATCCTTGTCAAAAGGAGTCACAATAGCCGTGGCGGCCCCTTTGAAAATTGGGTTTCTCATTAGCGCAACCTCCCATATCATATTATACGCGGCGCGAAAAAACGCCGTTAGTACGCCTAAATCATATCACCGGGTCAGCCGCGATGTCAATTTAGCCGGCGCGGCGCCGCCGCCATACCGCGCCATTCGCCGCGTCCCGTGCGCCACACCCCGTGCGCCGCGCCGCGCTGCGTACCACGCAGTTTCGCACCCATAGGGCGTGATGTCCACATTGCCGTAGGGCGCGATGTCTTCATCGCGCCGTATATCGCGCCGCGCATCGCGCCACAAATCAATATTTTTTATATGGAAGATACGATATGGATATTAATTGATTAAACAGTTCCTCGATATCGGCGCTTGGCTTATATGTTTTTTGCCTCCGACTGGCCCCGACGCCTATCGCCATATCGGAAACCGCCTCCGACATGCGGACAAGGCCTATCAGCTCGCCCCTGCGGAAACTAGCTCGTATGAGCAGTTCTTCTTTTTCGCTGCGGATTTTGTTCGCGACAACATAAATGCGCGGTACGCCCAAGTCGGCGCCCAGCGTACGGATTATTTTCGTCGCCTCGATGCAGGCGCGGGTGGCTTCCGATACGATGAGCAAGACGTCGGCGCCTTTTATGGCGCCGCGCGTAAGATGCTCGATGCCAGCGCTCATGTCGAGGATCAGGATGTCGTTGTCGGCGAGCAGCATGGACTTGATCAGCGCTTGCAAGAACCCGTGTTCATGGCAGTAGCATTCGGCGCCCGCTTGCTTGATATATGCCATCCGGAGGAAATTGATGCCGTCGGCAAGGGTGCTGTAGCGTCCGCCGACATTGTCGACATCGGGGGCGGAGAGGTAGAGATCGCCGTCGTCCTTGCCCGGTTCGATGAATTCGCGCATGTCGACAATGGGCTTGACGCCGTCGATTTCGGCCTGCGTGAGGCCCAGAGCCGCGCCAAGCCCCCCGATGGGGTCTGCATCCAAAGCATACACCTGACCGACTTGGATTGTATGCTCAGCATACACCTGTCCAACCTGGATTGTATGCTCAGCATACACGGGGCTGGGCGGACGGTCGAGGGCGACCGTCCCTACAGGGGGCGTGGCCGTTGCGGGCGGACGGTCGAGGGCAGGCGGACGGTCGAGGGCGACCGTCCCTACGGGCGGTTCGGATTGTTTTTGTCCGGCGAACAGCTTTGCAAGATTAGCCGCAATGAATGTTTTACCTACGCCGCCTTTGCCAGCCACTGCGATTTTCATTGATAGAATGGATTCTCCTTAAATTATTGGATGCTAGGCGATTGTAAAAGTCGCGGACGCACAATGTGCGTCCCTACATATTGGCAGCCAATTTTGCATATATACAAAATGTTGTAGGGGCGAACAGTGTTCGCCCGTAAAAAAACCGGTTTTTACAATCGCCTATAAATGGATGCGCATATGATTTATAGGCAACAGGCGGCATCGCGCCGCCTGTTGCCGAAAAGCCGACTATGTTGTCGATATGCAAACCCTGTAGAAAAATGCTTCATGGTAATAATATAACTTTATAGCTGCATTTAGCAACAAACTGAATATGGCATTGCTATAGATCGATTGTCTCGTCCGCGAAGCCTTCGCCGGATACTGTCAGGCTCGCGTTTACCGCGTTGGCCCTTACAAGCACATATGCGATCGCTCGCCCCCGGTATACGCGCCTGTACGCCGCCGAATATTCGGTCAGGTCCGACTGGTCGCCGTTCTCGACGCCGAGCAGTTTCCCGTTTATGACATTATAATTGAGCATCGCCGCATTGTCACGGCACAGGTTCCCGCCGCCGTCCAAAATGCCAACTTCGATCTGGCATAACTTGTATCTCCCCTCGACCGTGGAGATCGGCCACGCGGACAGGATGATTTTAGCTGCGTTGGCATACGCGCCGCACGGTTCCGCCGCCGCTTCCCCGGTCCACATGGACTTGCGTGCGTAATACTGCGGCTTTTCGTAGCCAGCCGTGTCGAGGAGCCCGCTGCGCGAGCCCCTATAGGGCCAGCCGCGCGCTTCGCCGAGATAGTCGATGCCCGTCCAGAGGAACTGCCCGCTGATATAGTCGTTGTCGGCGACGGCTTGCCACGCCTCTTCGGTATGGCGGTTCTCGCTGCCGAGGAAGGGGAGTTTGGGGTAGCGCTTGTGGTCCTTTTCGTAGAGGTGCTCTTTATAATTGTAGCCAATGATGTCGAATGGCTCGTAAAAACCGATGTCGGCGGACAGCTCGGGGAATGACACCGCCGTGGTCACGGGCCGGGTGGCGTCGTGCTTCTTCACTATCTCCACCAGACGCTTCGCGACCGTGGTCAGCCTGTCGGAGCAGGGCTTGTCCGGCGAGTACATCATTTCCTGCGCAGGTTTGTTGGCGTCGTTGTTGCCACGGCTGATGTTTTTGAATAGCGGGTGTGCGTACGGATCGTTCGGGTAGTCGATTTCGTTCCCGACGCTCCACATGAGGATCGACGGGTGGTTCCGGCCCCGGATGACCATGGCGGCAAGGTCGTGTTCGTGCCATTCGGGGAAGTCCTCGTAGTAGCCTTGGTGCGCCGGGGGATAGACATTGTGGCCGCGCACCCATTTGTTTTTACAGCCCTCCCATTCGTCGAACGCCTCGTCCATCACGATGAAACCCATTTC
>WRLR01000144.1 GCA_009777515.1 Oscillospiraceae bacterium
TAAAGAGACGGCGGGACGCCGGGGGCGGAGACGACAGCCGCTGCCGCGACAACGGCAGCAGCGGCGGCGACAACGGCAGCGGCCACAGAAGCGGCTACCACATCAGCCGCAGCGGGCGCGACGACAGCAGCTGCGGCGGCGACAACGGCAGCAGCGGCCACTACAGCCGCAGCGACAGCGGCAACGGACGCGGAATCGTACATGTACGGCGATCCGAACGATCCAATCACATTTTCTTTGTTCGCCGACATCACATGGTTAGCGCAGGACACATTTGAAGGCGGGATCATCCCACTGGAGATCCAAAAGCAGACAGGCGTGTGGGTGGACTTCACAAAAGGAACCGATGTCCAACAAGTGCCGCTTATGATAGCATCGGGCGATCTGCCGGAACTGTTCACCATATCCGGCGACAACCGCCCGTCGGTCTTCGACATGTCATCAAGCCAATACGCGTATTCGATTGAAGAGCTCATCGAAGAGTACTGCCCGGACTGGGTTATTCCTCAGACGCAGTTGGCATTAGGCAGGATGTTCAGCGAGGACGGCAAGGCATATACACTGCGCGACAACTTCAACACAGCGGACGAGATCAGGAACTCACAGCACCGCATACTGGTCAACCAGGGGCAGCTTTGCATGCGCGGCGACATTTACGAAGCGCTGGGCTCGCCCGAAATCCACAGCAAGGACGACTTTTTTACGCTGCTGGGCACCATTCAGGAAAACTACCCGGACATGATCCCGCTGTGGTTTAATATGAGGAATTACGGCGGCCTGTACCAGTTGGTCGGGTTCGACGGCAATTTCCCCAAAGACGCGAACGGTGGCTATTCGCACACCCTGAGCGACCCGTTGTACAAGGAGTTCATGAAGTCGCTCTTTGAGTTGTACAAAGCCGGCTATATCGTTGCCGAGAACTTCGCGATGACGCAAGACTCAGAGATGTTCGACCCCGCGCACAACGGAAAGATATTCATGTACGGCCACTTTGCAGGCAATGACGACGTCAACTCCACGCGCTTGATTAGCCAGGTGATCCCCGATGCATTCTTCATCCAGGTGTTTCCGTTGGAAAATTATGTGAACACGCAGGCGGTGGGTGGCAACTACTCCATGTTCATCACCAAGAATTGCAAGGATCCCGAAAGGGCCATCAAACTAAAAAGGTACGCGTACGACAACCCGTTCTTGATCATGTACGGCGTCGAAGGCGAGGATCTGGACTGGTACTATCCGGACGGCGACAGGGACGCGTTCCCAGTTTGGGGCGCGCGCAGGCAGGGCTATATCGACGAAGGCGCGACCCTGGGCGACATCTACAGGACGATGAACATGCAACTCAGCGTCGTGGACTATATTTACATGAACAGGAACTTCTGGAACAGCGCCACCGACCGCACAAAAGAAATACAAACAGAAATGCAAAAGAAGATCGATTTTAATAATATCCTGCCTTTCTGCGCGCCGATGCCCGGCACGGACGAGCAGGTCATAAGAACGAACTTGGACAGCATCAGGACGGATTATTTCTCCATGCTGGGCACAGCGAACTCCGAAGAAGAGTTCGAGAGTATATACCAAGAAATGATGGAGCAAGCCGAAAGGGCTGGGGTCGAGGCGTATAATGCCTACATATCCGCCAGGTACAACGAGCTTGCGGCTCAGGAGCTGTTTAATTAATATCCGCTACGGTTTCAAGTTACAGGTTTCCGGTTTTTGACATACGGATAATATCGGATATATTCGTATATAATGTGATTTTTCCCGGAGCAGGCCACATGGCATATTGGCCGGCCCCGGGAATCTTCATGCACCGCAAAATTATCATATAAATTGAGCGGAGGACAAAATGGCGAAAATTAAAATTGGCATTATTGGCTGCGGCGGCATTGTCAGGGTGTTGCACGCGCCGGCGTTTCAAAACATTGAAAACGCCGAAATCGTCGCCACATGCGACGTCATAAAAGAGCGCGCCCAAAACATCGCAAAACAATTGGATGCAAAATATGTGTTTACGGACTACAAAGAACTGCTGGCAATGCCAGACATCGACATGGTCGACATTTGCACGCCCAACTATCTGCACTCTGTAATAGCCATCGATGCGCTGAAGTCGGGTAAACATGTTTTTTGCGAAAAGCCAGATGCGATCAGCGTCGAAAATGTTACGGCCATGAAAGCGGCGGCAGAACAGTCCGGCAATCATCTTATGGTCATGCGCAACAACAGGTTCGCGGAGTCTTCCAAATATGCCAAACAATACATCGAAGATGGCAAATGCGGCGATATATACGCGGGCAGGTGCGGGTGGATCAGGAGGCGAGGCATCCCAGGCAAAGGCGGATGGTTCACGACAAAAGCGCAATCGGGCGGCGGGCCGTTGATTGACCTGGGTGTCCATATGATCGATCTTGCTGTATGGTTGATGGGAAACCCTGCGCCCGTGGCTGTCAGTGGCGCCATTTTTAACAAATTCGCAGATGACAGCGCGGTTGCGGACTCGGTTCACGCGCAGTTCGGAGATTCGCAAATGGGTGGGTCATTTGACGTTGAGGATTTAGCGATGGGTATGATCCGCTTCGACAACGGCGCCATTTTACAAATTGAGTTTAGTTGGGCGTCCAATATTGAGAAAGAGGATATATTCGTGGAGTTGCGCGGCAGCAAGGCGGGGTTGAATTGGAGGCACGGCGCCCTCACGATTTATACGGAGGATGGCGACTACAAGCCAATTTTCAATGACAGAAAATCCGGCCATGAAAAAAACCTAGCACATTTTATCAACGACGTGTTGATTGGCGGCAAGGCGCCGACCTTCGTTCCTATGCAGGGCGTAAATATGGTGAAGATACTGACCAGCATATATGAATCGGCGAAGCAGGGCCGGGAGATAAGCCTGGTATAAAACGCGTCGAAGGGGCGGTTCATGTAACCGCCCTGATTTATATATCCATGTTTTTTATTCCTATTACCGACTGGCGGTATTCTTTTGGCGAGATGCCTTCGTAGCGTTTAAAATTTAATGAATAATGATAGAGAGACTTGTAACCGACCAGCGCGCCTACTTCACTGATCCTCAACAGCGGTATCCGCAGGAGGAACTTCGAGTGCTCGTTGCGTATCTTCGCCAGCAGGCTTGAGTATGTATAGCCGTAATATGCGCGCAGATAGCGGTTTATCGCGAACTTGGGCAGTCGGAACCTCGATTCGGCGTGCTCTAAGTCTATGGGGAAACGATAGTTATGGAAAAGATAGATCAACAATTGGATCTCAATCCTGACCGGCCGCCTGACGACATGCGGGAACATGACTATCAAATCGTCCAGCGTATATTCCCGCCATTCAAATATGAGGTTCGCGTCGGCTGCGCCCACTATATTTGCGCGTACCCTGTCGCGGTAGGCGTTCGATCTTGACGCTTCCTCGTCGAGCCTGAGTTTGATCGCCTCGTCAATACCGCCCTCGTCCTTGCGCCTTTTAATGAACCCGCCCATCAGGTTCCTGTAGTCCCCGCCGTCGCGTTCTAGCATATTTGAGTTTTTGGTATGGAGCAAATAACGCTTGCAACACAGCCCCGCAGCGTGCACCTCGCAGGTTTTGCATCGGCTCCCGCCGCAAGAACCTGTGTCGTACTGGATGCATATACCGTCGCATTCCCTATCGCACAGCCTCGGCCCGCTCGCCTGTGCGCCGTGCGGCGCCCCGCCGATCTGGGCTTCGCCGCCAAGCGCATCGCTACTCAGCGCATTGCTGCTCAGCGTTTTTCCGCCCAGCGCATCGCTGCTCAACGCTTCTCCGCCCCGCGCATTGCTGCTCAACGCTTCTCCGCTCTGCGCCGCTCCGCATCCCACCGCTCCGCCCTGCGCCTCGCATACTTCCCCGCTGCCATCCGGCTGCCCGCCATATTGCGGCGCAGGCCTAATCCCAGGCGGATCATCGGAATCAATGCGAATGAAGTATTCGTCTTCATCCTCCTGGCTAACCGCATATACCCTGTGCACAATTATCGATCCGCAAAATTTACATTTTACATAAGTGAACCCATTGGCGAGGGGGGCGTCCCCTGCGCCCGCTCCCTCGCGGCGGGGCTGCGTGAAAACCGGCGAACCGGGCGATCCGTATATATCCGCGATGCCGTCGGCGTCGTTTTTTGGCCCGCATGTCCCGCAAACAGGCCTGCACGTCAAACAATCCATAAAAAAACCTCCCCGCCGCGCCTAATCACAAGACGCTGTAATCCACAGTACGCGCCCGATTAAACGTTTCATGGGAGGTCGATAATGACTTAAATTATACAGCGCTGATAAAAACTAGCAGATAAACGTGTAAGTCATTATCACCAGCGCAAAACGTCAATACATTGGACGTTCACGATGGATTATACTAACAGGTTCTTTTAAAATCAATGACTTCGCTTGTTTAATAAGTGTTAAAATACCTACATCGGTGTTCATAGCACATTAACCTAACGTTCAGAAACTTTTAATAAAAACCCCATTAACTTTTATTAATATATCCTGTAGAATCTATGTGCATAGGCAAATAAAAATTATGGGCATGTATGCCGGAGAGGAATGGACGGACATGACGGATTTCGAGAGCGCAATGAAAAAAGTCGCGGATGTGCTGCATGCAGCCGCCAGGAAGTCGGGAGAGATACTGGAAAACACGAAGATGTCGTACAACATCAGCATGGAGAGAGACAAAATCACGAAAATCCAAAATAAAATAGGCGAAAAGTTTTACAAAATCTTCAAAGATGGCGGGGCGGTACCGGAGCATATAGTCGACGATCTTGCGGCAATCGCGGCCATAGAAGAAACGATTAGGACGATGGAGAAGACTATCGCCGACTCAAAGCCGTTCAAATTCTGTTCGGACTGCGGCGCGAAGTTGGAGCTAAACGACATATATTGCGCAAAATGCGGCGCGAAGCAGCACGACATAAGCCCCGCTTCCGACGAAGAGGACAGCGATGACAGCGATGACAGCGCGGACAGCGGCGAATGCTGCGACGAGCATGATAAAGGCGAGTGCTGTAGCGAAGATGAGAAAAGCGAAGATTAACGAAGATAAACGAAAATCATAATTAAACCCCCGGCCGAAGAGGCGCCATCCACAGCAAGAAAAGTGGATGGCGCTTTTTTTACCCTTTTGGGACGGTTAAAAGGATGGCTAAGCGCTTAGTGCTTACATTCGCGCTTACAATCGTGCCTCCATTCGCGTTTACATTCGCGCTTACAATCGTGCGGACATTCGCACTTACATTCACGCTTGGCTTATATAATAGCTGACATATTATGCGAAAATATTATATAATAATGAATAAAAAAGGGGATAAAGACATTGTCGCTGCACAAACTATTGCTCTACACTATCGTCATATCGGCTGTAATAACTATATCCCCAGTGCAGACGGTGCGCGCCGCGAACAGTCCATCAAACGCCGTGAACGGGGTCTCAAGTGCCGCGAACAGTCCAACAAACGCTGCGAACGGGGCCACAAGTGCTGCAGTCGGGCAGGCAGGCGCAGCTGACATAGTGACATTCGCGGATGTGAAACAATCGGATTGGGCATACAAGGACATACGCAAGCTGGCGGAGGCATCGATAATCAGCGGCGACAAGCCGGATCATCCTGAAGGCAACCGCCCTGCCCCGCCCCATGAAATACAGGCAAGGCCGTCGTTCAGGCCCGGCGACACATTGAGTCGCGAAGAGTGTGCGGTAATCATCGCACGCCTTGCCGACGCCATTCCTGACGCAGCCCCAAGCCGCAGCTCCCGGCAAGCGGCGGCGCTCCCGTCCCTCCCGTCCCTCCCGTCCCTCCCTGCTCTCCCGGCAACCTCGGCGCGCACAGCCCAGCCTACAGCGCCCCAGACATTTGCCGACGTGCCGCAGGACCGTTGGTCGTTCGATTACGTGGAGGCCGCAAAAGCCTACATAACGGGACACTCCGAAACAGGGGACGGCGCTGTGTATTTCCACCCTGACGATCCCATGTGCCGGGGCGACCTCGTATCCGCCCTCATGCGCCTGATCGGTGCGCAGTCGAGGCCCTCCGGGTATGGTGTGTTGGAAAGCTTTGCCGACAACGCGGACATCACAAGGGAGTGGAGGCCGTATATCGCCGCCGCTGTGGAAAGATCGGTGCTGCTCGGCGACGATGAAAAAAGGCTGAAACTAGTCGATCCTGTCACGCGCAGGGAGGCCAGCGCGCTGATTGTGCGGGCGCTTGGCGGCCACATGCAGTTCCCCGACCCCGTCGTACCAGAGATATACGCGCCGGAGCTCGACAGCGGCTTTTACGACGCCTATTTTAACGGCGCCGTTTTTATCGGTGACTCCATCACCATGGGGCTGAGGAACTACGTGCTCAGCGAAAGGTCGCGCGGCAATGGGCTACTCGGCGAGGCGAGGTTCCTGTGCGCCGGGAGCTACGGACTCAACCAGGCGGCGGCCCCCTTCAACCCGGACGGCGTGAACTTAAGCTACCAAGGCGTCAGCATGTCCATGGAGGACTGCATCTCGAAAATGGAGGCCAAAGAGGTGTATTTGATGCTGGGGATGAACGACTGGGCGGGCGCGACGCTGCCTGACAGCATCATAAAATACGGCGCCATACTGGACAAAGTTGCCGCGAAGAACCCCGAAACCGTTGTGTACATACAATTTTGCACGCCGATCACGACGGAGCGGGAAGCCACGAGGCTCAACAACGCCAATACGGACAAATTCAACGCCGCGATTGTGGAGATGTGCGCGGAGCGCGGCATCGATTACGTGGACGTGAGCACGCCGATGAAGGACGCCAATAACGCGCTCAAGGGCGAATACGCGAGCGACAACTATGTACATATGAACGCCGCCGGGTGCGAGGCCTGGATCGGCGCGCTCCGCGATTTCACCATGGATAAATATGTCAACGCGCAGTGGGGCCCGCCGTCCGGCGCGCAGGCCCCTCCCGAGGCATACCCCGGCGAATACGTCCACCTGGATTGACGGACGCCGCAAAAGGAAATTATAACGTGAATGAATCTCCTGTAAGAAAAAACATACGATTGCATGGCTATGATTATTCATCAAATGGCGCATATTTTATAACAATATGCGTAAAAGACGGTCGTACGATTTTATGGCAGCCCGATGTAGGGACGCACAGTGTGCGTCCGTTATCAAAAACAGGAATCATTGTAAAAACTGATATCGAAAACATATTTGTAATATATAACGGTGTTTTTATTGATTGCTATACCATAATGCCTAATCATGTACATATGATTGTTCGAATTGATAATAGCGGACGCACACTGTGCGTCCCTACAATATCGCGTATAATCAAACAATGCAAAGAATACGTCACTAAACAAATCGGTTATTCCATATGGCAAACACGCTTTCACGACCATATAATCCGCGACGAGGACGAATACCAACGTATATGGCAGTATATAGACGAAAATCCATTAAAATGGATAGATGATTGTTATTACATACTTTAAAACATAAGCCAATTTTTAGCTATTAAAATTATAAGGAGACACAAATGAAAATCGCACGCAAAAGAACAACGAAGGTCCTCTCGTATCTCATAGCGGCCATCATGGCGTTTGCCTTGATTCCTGCCGCCGCCCCCAGCGCGGCTACGGTCACGGCGGCCGATCCGGACGCCCTGTTGGTCCCTGGCATATATGACGCCACTGGCGACGGGATCGATGCATTGAAAAGCCATATCGCGTCGCTGGAAAAAATCATTGAATTAAACGTCGGGCGCGCCGAGAAAGTCCCCGTCCTGCTCTACCACCACCTGGTGAGGTCGGAGGAGCTGACATCCGCGCAGGAACAGAACGACAGCGTCATGACGGTGGAGCAGTTTTCCGAGCAGATGAAATTTTTACATGACAATAAATACTACACGGCGAGCCTTTATGAGCTGGAGCTGTATATCGGCGGCAAAATGATCCTGCCCGAGCGCACGGTCGTGATAACATTTGACGATGGCTACAGGAGCAACACCCGGTATGCGTACCCCATATTGAAGCAGTACGACTTTAAAGCTTCCATTTTTTTGATAACGGGGCTGATTAGCGTCAGGGAAAACGTGATAGAGCACGCCACTTGGGACGATCTGAAGAAGTGCGGCGATGTATTTAGCTACCACAGCCACAGCCACGACCTCCACAGGCTGCTGAGGGACGGCAGGAGCGCGTTCGCCGCCGCCAACTCGTCCTCCATCGCGGAGGACCTGCTGATTTCGAAGGCCCTGCTGTCGACGAGCTATGTCGCCTACCCGTATGGGCAGTCGAACAGGGCCGTGAAGAGGGCTATGAGCGACGCCGGGTACCGGATGGGGTTCACGACGGTGGCGGATTACGCTAAGCGCAGGATGGACACCTTGGAGATCCCGAGGTTCACAATTACGAAAAATTATGATTTAGCCGCATTCGAGGCTATTTGCAATGGGGCGGTCGGCCCGGCGCCGGAAGGCGATGAACCCCCAGCAGCACAGGAAGCCGTATAAACTTAGAACGGGATTGAGCGAGATTGCGGGTCGAAGCGCGTTGCACGACCGTAATGACGGCAGGTCGAAGCGCGTTGCGCGGCCGCAATGACGGGAAGGGGCGGCGGCGCCTGCCCTGAACTTGATTCAAGGTTGGGCGCCGCCGTCGCGTAGGGCTGCTAGCGTCGCGGCTACGTCTATGACGCGTTGGTTGGCGGAGCCCCTGTGCGGCGCGTCCAGCGTGCGCAACGACTCGATAAAAGGCCCGTCGACCAATATATCAGTCTGGGCGAGCAGATCGCGAAAGCCGTCCGCCGCGCCCTCGCCGTGTTCCAAAATCTCTTCCAGCGTGTAGCCGGTGTATGTGACAATGTCCAGCCCGGCATCGTGCGCGAGCCTGGCGAGGCGGGCAAACACAGCCGCTTGCAAAAAAGGCTCGCCGCCGCTGAACGTCAGCCCCCGGAGCAGTGGGTTTTGGGCCGCCATCTCCAGGATTTCAGATATGCCGACCTCGTAGCCGCCATCGCGCGGGTGCGTGCCCGGGTTGTGGCAGCCGGGGCAAGCCCGATCGCAGCCCTGTGCAAAAACGACGAGGCGGATTCCGGGGCCGTCCACGATGCTCTCCTTAATTATGCCCGATATTCGAAGCCGCATGTGCGCGTCAGTGTCCGTGCTTGACGCGATCGCGCTCTTCGGCGCGCTTGGCGTCGTTAAATTTGTCCAGCGTCCCCACCAGGTACCCCGTCACCCGGCGTATGCGCTCAAACGGGACGACGTCGGCGCCGATTATTTCCGCCACGTCCGCATGCGCGCCGTCGTCGTCGGTGTAATAGCTGCTCCCCGTGTTCATGTATGGCAAGTCGCCGCCGCACTCGAACCCTTCGGCCATGACTACGCGGACCGCCGCCGATACATCTGCGGGCCCGCTGCCCGCTTGCGCAGCGCCCGCCCCCTCTTCATTCAAAAGATGCGTCTCGCGCAAAAAACGCGTTTCATGCACATGGCGCGCTTCGCCTGCTTGACCCGCTCTACCCGCCATCACCGGCATGACGTAGGCGCCGTCCGTGTCCATCTGCACCTCATCGTCCTCGCGCCGCCCGCAGAGGGGGCACTCGTCGCCGATGACGCCTGTGTACCCGCATACGGGGTCGCGGTCGATGGGGTGGTTGATGGAGCCGTAGCCGATGCCCGCGTCAAACATGGCGCGTATTATGCGCTCGAACGCCTCCAGGTTCTGCGTCGCGTCCCCGTCCAGCTCCACATAGGTGATGTGGCCGGCGTTCGACAGCTCGTGGTACGGGGCCTCTATTTTAATCTTGTCGTATGCGTTAATAT
>WRLR01000145.1 GCA_009777515.1 Oscillospiraceae bacterium
TTTCCATTAATTTTGGCAATTCTAGTAATTCTGGAAAAAGAAAACTTCGCAAGGCTCTTTATGTTTACATAACGGTCATGGCTGTGATCATATTCTTTTCAAGGACAATCTATAATATTTCGCTGCCAAAAATAACCATCGCCATGCCCCAGAGCGGAAGCCTGACAAAGGAACTTGAGGCTTACGGTATTATATCGCATATGGATACCTTTGATATATACGCGCCTTCGAGCGGGCAGTTAGATGAAATATTCATAGGGAAAGGGGACGTCATAACCCCGGATACGATTGTCGCCGCATACAGGGGCGAAACCGACGGTGCTGGGGCAGGGGTGGGCGCAATAACGAACGCAGGCATTATTGAAGCGGAATTAGGTGTTGAGCGGATTAACAACCAATTGGAAGCCCTCGCATTGAACAAAGCGACTATCGGGGAGAAACTACACGCCTTGGGTACGGGCATGGATGGCCTGCATGGCTACCAAAGCGCGGTAGATGACGCGAAAATGGAGCTGGACAAAAGGCTGGGCGATCTGGTCGCCGCGCGCGAAATTGCGCAGGCAGCATTTGACGATTACGAATATCGGGAAGCAATAGCCGACGCTGAAAGGGAATGGGACAGGAAGCAAGCGGAAGCCGATAGCATGCGTTTTTTATATGAGCAAGGCGCCGCTGCGTTAATCGAAGCCGCTTCGGCCCAATCGGCGGCGGAGGACGCGGAAAGGGCGTATAATCGGGCCGTCGACGCATGGGCAAGGGCAAACGAGCAAGGCGCGCTGGAGTCGCGTCAAAGGGTCGCAGACGCCCAAAGCGCTGCCTCCGGCGCGATGGCGGCATTGGAACGCGCCGAAAAAAACCTTGAACTAGCTGGAGCGGCTTTGGCAGCGCAAAACGACGAGGCGCGGCGCTCGCTCGAACTGGAGATGGGCAGGGCGGACTTGGACATCGAAAGGGCCAAAATCGACTTGCGCGCCGCAGAGGCATCGTTGGCCGCATCGCTAGAGGCAGCGCAAAAAAACGATAACGACGATGCTATAATACGCGCCGGTTGCCGGGGCGTCGTCATATCGGTGGAAAAAAACAGGGGGCAGTTTATTGCGCAGGGGGAAAAGGTTGCGACAGTGGGCGCAAACAATAACTCATTTTCATCTGTGGTTACTGTTGTTGCGGCCGATGGGCAATTCATAGAAATTGGCGACGAAGCCAATATCGTAAAAAGCGGATCCGGCGCCGCTATCAAAGCGGTAGTATATGACATCGCGCCTGCGGGCGCGGGCGATGCGCTGTGCATCGGCGTGGCTTGTGAAACCGACGTATTTGAGGGCGGCGAATATGTGTGCGTCAAGTTCCGGAAACAGACGCCGATATATGACGCCGTCGTGCCAAACGAGGCCATTGTAAGAGAAGGCATGATGAACTATGTATGGACCGTGGGGAGCAGACAGGGCGCGCTTGGCATAGAATACTTTACTGTAAAGGTCAGGGTAATTTTGGCGGACTCCGATGAATTTTATACGGCTATAGCAAGAGGGCTGGATAATGTATATCCGGTTTTGCCCGTGGTGGTGGGCAGCGACAGGGAACTGACGGCCAATGGCCGGGTTAGGCGAATGGAATAGGCAGACGAATAGAAAGCGGGGGAGGGGATATCATCCCTCTGCCCCCGCCATATAAAGTAATTAAATTAAATAACCATTTAGCTTAGCGATAGTAAGCGAAGCGCGCGCCCGCAAGCGACTTCCATACATCGTCGCAGGCGGCGAGGGCGCTGTCCGGCAGGAGCGGCCCGTCGAAGACGGCTATATTTTGCTCCAACTGCGAAAGCTTGCTGACGCCGCTGATGATGCTCGTGACGGAGGGGCGCGTGACGCACCAGCGGAGCGCCAGCTCCAGTATTGTGAGGCCCGCGTCGCCCGCAATCTTTATAAGCTTTTCTATGGCTGCAAAGTTTTCGTCCGACCAGTAGCGGTCGTGGTACGTTTTGTTGATCGCGAAGCGCGTGTCCCCCGCAGGGGCGCCCGGCTTGTGCTTGCCGGCCAGCATGCCGCCCGCGATGGGGTTGTACACCGCCATGCCGATGTTGTGCTTCAACAGGCAGGGCACCAGTTCCGCCTCCGCCCCGCGCGTGATCAGGTTGTACACGTTCTGGGAGATGACCGGCGCCACGTATCCGCGCTTGTCGCAGACGGCCAGTATGTCGGAGACCTGCCATGCGGCGTAGTTGCTGACCCCGATGTAGCGGATTTTGCCGCGCGCGACCAGTTCGTTCATCGTCCACAGGGTCTCTTCGATCTCGGTTTCATGGTCCGGCGAATGCAGGTAATATAGATCGATATAGTCGGTGTTCAAACGCTTCAAGCTGGCGTCGGCGGCGGCGAGGATGTTGCGGCGGCTCAGACCCGCATCGAACGGGTTGGCGCCCATCTGGCTGCAGACCTTGGTGGCGACGAATATTTCGTCCCTGTGGCCGCCCAGCGCCTTGCCGACAATGCGCTCGCTCTCGCCTTGGTTGTAGGCGTTTGCCGTGTCCCAAAAATTGACGCCGTGCTCGAACGCATAGCCCATGATGGCCAAACTGTCGGTGACGTCCGTCTGGCCACCGAACATCATCGTCCCAAGGCTGAGCGCGGACACTTTAAGGCTGGTGCCGGGTAGGTTGTTATACAGCATGTGCTACCTCCTGTTTCGTGGATTGTTAGTTACATATTAATCTATCTATCTATCTATCTATCTATCTTCTGTCTATCTTTCTATCTATTTATTTCTATCATTGCCTGACGCTTTTCGCGTGGCTGTAAATTACCAGCAGCAGCACCATAATCAACCCGTTGATGATATTGCGCGCGGGCTGGGTCAACTGGAATATCGTGAGGGAGTTGCTGAGCACGGTGATCAGCAGCGCGCCCGCGATGCTGCCGGTGTAGCGGCCCAAGCCGCCTGAAAACGAAGTACCGCCGACGATGACCGCGACGAGCGACGTGAACGCGTAGTCGTTGAACACGTCGCACCTGGCCGTCCCTATGAACGCGCAGCCCAGCATCCCCGCGAACGCCGCGAGCATACCGGAGAACATGTATGTGAGGATACGGATCTTATTTACCTTGACGCCGTTCAGGTTAGCCGCAGCCGGGTTGTTGCCCACCAGGTAGACCTGCCTGCCGAAACGAGAGAAGTTTAGCAGGAAGAATACGATGGGGTAGATGAGGGCGGCGTACAGCAAGGCGTTGGGCATCCTGTTGCCAAAGAATCTGCCCACCACCGTGACCACGAAGTCACGCCCAGGGCGGCCTTGAACCGAGCCCTCCGTGAAGACGTACTGCATCCGCGAGACGACGTTGCTGATCGCCATCGTCACGATCATGGCCGGGAGGCCAATCTTGACGGTACAGAAGCCGTTGACCAGGCCTATCAGCGCGCCCATGGCCAAGCAGAGGGCGAGGACGGGGAAGAACATGCCGTCCTGGGACTTCATGATATACGCGGTCATGATGGCGGAGGCGGACATCACCGCTCCAACTGAAAAGTCGAGGCCCCCGCTGATGAGCACCATGGTCTGGCCGGCGGCGGCGATGCTCAAAAGGATGCTCGCCGTCATGATGTTGACCACCGCGTCCTGGTTGAGCGAAGATGGATAGAACGCGCCGGTTATTAAGAACATGGCGAGCGCGAGTATCGTGACCATCCGCGCGGGGCTTTTGCGGATGAACGCCAGGGCTCGTGCGTAGGCGGCGGCTGCGGCGCTGCCAAGGTTTATGGCGTTACTTTCCAAGGCGCTCTCCTCTCTTGAACTGTTTCACAAAACCCTGCTTCAAAGTTTCGCGCTGCGCCCTCGCGGTGACGATGGTCATCAGGAGGCCGCCGAACACGATGATATCGGAGAGCAGGTTCTGCCAAAACGAGCTGACGGTAAAGCCGGGGAACAGCTTGTACAGGAGCGTGAACGTGTGGTACACGGTGTTTTGGATCAGCACCATGAACCCAGCCCCGAACAGGCCGCAGGACACGGAGCCCCAGCCGCCGAACCCGAGGCCGCCGATGATGCAGGCGGAGAGGGAGCGGATGCCGTAGTCGTCCCCCTGTAGCGGGTTGCCGGAGGCGGTCATCGACGTGAGGCACAGCCCCGCGATCCCGACGATAGCCCCGCTGACAAAGAACGCCTTCAACTGCGTCCTGACGGGATCGATGCCGGCCGCATAGGCGTTGCGCGGGCTGCCCCCGACCGCGTAGATGTGCTTGCCGAACCGCGTCCGCTTCAGATAGAGCCAATAACAAAAAACCAGCCCGATGATGATGGCGGAAAACGGTATGAAACCCAGGACGCTGGAGTCGTATGTCCTGTAGATGATCGGCGGCACGCTGCCCTGGGGGATGGGCATAATGTAGACGTTCACGCCTTTTATGATCATCGTCATCGAAAAGCTTGCGAGCATCGCGGGCAGCCGAAGCGACGACACGCACAGGCCGCACAGCATGGACGCGGCGATGGAAAAGGCGACGCCCAGCATCCAAGCTACGGGGAGGGGCAGCCCCCAGGCCTCGTGGCCCATTATAGCGACAACGTTGACCAGCGCGAGCGTCACGCCGACGGACACGTTGAGTACGCCGGATATGAGCAGCAGGCTCTGCGCCATCGCCACCAGGATGAACGCCGCGTTTTTGGAAAACAGGGTGTTCATGTTCCTGACCGTAAAGAAGTTCGCCGGGCCCTGTACGGCGACGTTAATGACCAGCATGGCCGTGAACAGGGCAAAACCTGTGAAGGCCGGGGTGCGGCGAAAACGCTGGAAAGCGGCGATGCCTGCGGCCAAGCCTTCGCCGACGATGTCTTTGTTTAATTTTTCTAAGTATCTTTTCATGAGTATGAGCTGTTTACAGCTTCGACTGTGTTTGCGGCGTCGGCATTTGCCGACATGCCCATCATGGCTGCGACCAGTCTTTCGGCGGTTTTTTCCGCGCCGCCGAGGACGGCTGCGACCACGCCTTCGTAGAAAACATAGATACAGTCCGATATTTCCAGCAGTTCCTCGTTTTCGCTCGATGAAATGATCACCGTCATGCCGTCGTCCGCTGCGGAGCGGAGCAGCCTGTGTATCTCCTGCCGCGAATGGACGTCCACGCCCTTGGTGGGGTCGTCGAGCAGCAGCAGGTCGGGCTTCATCGACAGCCACCGTGCCAGGACAAGCTTTTGCTGGTTCCCGCCGGAGAGGGAGGAAGCCGGATGCTTGATGGAGCCGACGACTATCTTATAGTCCTCCACGGCTTTGTTTGCATGCGCATTGACGGTTTTCGGCCATAGTGGCCTAAAGAGCGGGCCCTTGGTGAACAGCCCCGCGCCGATATTTTCCGAGACGGTGCGAGACGCGTATATCGCTTCTCCAGCGCGATCGCCGGACACAAAGCCCATATTGTTCTTGACCGCCTCGTATGCGGAACTGAACATGGTTCTTTGGCCCTTGTAGTAAAACGCCCCCACGTCGGGCTTCAGCGCGCCCAAAACGGCGCGTATGAACTCCGGCTGGCCCTGCCCCTCCAGCCCGCCGATGCCCACTATCTGGCCTTTAAGCGCTGTAAGCGATATGTCTTTCACCTTGGGTGCGATCTTCAGCCCTTCGACGCGCAGCGTCTGCTCGGCGTTCGCTAAATCGTGGCCTGTGCTATCGCTGGGTTGGCTTGCGTCGCTTGGCTTGCTCGTGCCGCTATGTTGTGGGTACTGCCCCGTCATATGAAAAACAATGTCGTCCAGCGCCAATCCGGCCAGCGGACCGTCATGCGAAACCTCGCCGTTGCGCATGACGGTCACGCTGTCGCAGATCTCAAATATTTCGTTCATGCGGTGCGTCACATATATGATCGCGACGCCTTCGCTTCTGAGGCTTTTGATGATGCTGAACAGGGTCTTGATCCTGTCATGGTGCATGGACGCGGTGACTTCGTCCAGGAGCAGAAGGCGAGGCCCCGCATAGACAGCCTTCGCGACCTCCAGCATGCTCTGTGTGGACGGGATCAGCGCCTGGACGAAGTCGTCGGGGTGGCATTCCAATTCGAAGAGGCGGAGTAGCCCGTTGACTTCTTCGAGCGCTTTTTGCTTGTCGATGATGCCAAATGGCCGGGCGTTTTCGCGCCCCAGCATTATGTTGTCCATAACGGTCATGGCCGGGACGCTGCTCAAATCCTGAAACGCGGTCACAATGCCCAGCTTCAAGGCGTCGTAGCCGGAGTTGATTGAAACCTTATGCCCGTCGATCAATATGCTGCCGGCATTGGGGTATACAAGGCCCGCCAGCACTTTGATCAGCGTGGACTTACCCGAGCCGTTAGAGCCCAGGAGCGCTTTTATTTCGCCGGGAGCGACTTTCATAGAAACATTGTTGAGCGCGACGACCGCGTCAAAATGCTTGTTTATACCTACAACTTCAAACAAAAAAGCTACCTCTTACATAGGCGGGGGCAAGCCCCCGCCACGCGTCTGTCCATGTTGTGCGGCTCTAGCGGAAGAACTGTTCGCGCACCTCGTCGATCGTGAGCCAGTATGATATTACGTCGCTCTCGGGGGTGCCCTCCGCAAGGGCGCGGTGCTCCTCCTGATTCTCGTATGTGTACCAGACCTTGCTCTCGAGATAGATGCTGTTGTAGTCCTCGTTCGAATAGATGTCGTCCCTCATCTCATGGCCGAGTATCTGGTTCAGGCCGAAGTTGAGCGCGCTGCCGCCCACGCCGGGCGGGTTGGAAACGACGATATACGGGAGGACTTCCTCGGTGGCGTTGATCTCCAGCATCTGCTGCATATACAGACCGTCGTCGCCGAAACCCACCGCCTTGGGCCATGGCTTGCCCGCGTTTTCGTATGCGGTGATGACGGCCGAGGCCCCCTGCGATATCAGGACGCCGTCAAACTCGATGCCGGAGTTGATTATCTCCGTCATGATTTGGGCGGCGAGGGTGTTGTCCCAGTTGTGGTTGTAGCGCCCGACGATCTCCAGGCCCGTCTCTTCGACGCCTTTCAAAAAGCCGTCGTCGCGCTGGGTGTTGGCCGCGTTGCCGTCTATTGCGCTAATAAGCACGACCTTGGCGCCCTGGCCCAGTACGCCGCCCACATATGTGGCGGACCTGTAGCCCAGGTAATACTGATCCGTGCAGACGTTGATAATCTGCTTGGCCATGGGCGTCGTGTATTCGCAGTCGCAGTTGATATATACGATGCCCGCGTCCAGCGCCTTTTCGATGATCGGGTCGAGGCCGGTGGGCGCAACTGGGTTGACCAACAAAATGTCGTACCCCTCGTTAATGCTGTTCTCAAGCTGCTGGTTTTCCGTCGAAGGGTCCCAGTTGGAAACGAAAGAGGCGTACGAAACATTCAGGCCGTAGTCCGCAGCCGCCGCAGCAGCGGCCTGTATGTCGGCCTCATAGCGGACGCGGTAGGCGTTCCCCTCGATAACCGCGTTGTGCGAGGCGAGGCGCAGGTCCTTAGTTTCGGACGCCGCCCCCGCAGCCGTAGTAGTCGCCGCAGGCTGTGACGGCCCGCCGCAAGCGGAGAGCGCGAACACCGCGCCCAGCGCCAGAGCGGCGCACAGTGCGACTGAAAGTAAAACAAGATGACTGTTCTTTTTCATTTTCCCTCCTAATGCATTGATGAATGTCTAATTGTCTACTAGATTTTTGAAATAGATCTGTGCAAGCCGAATCTGGTCCTCAATGTAGTCGTTGTAGCCCATAATCTTCCCGTTTTGCTCGGGCATATGGCAGAACTCGAAGTTAACGAAGCCTTCGTAACCGATCGCCTTGAGGGTCTTAATGAAAACGGGATAATTCGTGAGCGTGTGTTCATCGCTGCCGAAATTTATCATGCTCACGCTGCCGTCGGCATTTTGCGCGAATTCGGCGTTGGCGTGGCTGATGACCTGCAGATCCCCTACGTCGCGAACGGCCTTCTCCATGTACGCGTCGCTCTGCACACGGGCGGTATGCCCGCAGCATGGCGCGTCAAAACTGGCTTTGAGCCATGGCGAGTCGACTTGCTTGATAAACGAGAGCATGTCCTGGTACTCGTTTATGACGGGCTGATGGTTCTGCAGCGCCAGCACGACGCCCGCGTCCTCTGCGTATTTTACGACTTCCTTTAAGCATGCGGTGACGTTCCTGCGCTTCTGCCAGCTCAGCGCGCCATAGCTCTCGCGGTTCCTCGTGCGCTCATATGTGGCGATGCCGTCCACCCTGACGATGCCGTTCCAGGCCGCGAATATGCGCAGGACGGGGGCGCCCAAATCCTTGCAGACGCGGAGCTGCTCGCGCACGAACAGCAGCTCATTTTCCAGCTCCTCGTCAACTATCGACGCGAAGTTGTTGTTTGCGGCGGCGCCGGACATGATGAGCCCCTTGTCGGCAACATATGCGGCGATCTCCTTGCAGCGCTTGGCGTCGAGGTCCAGCGGGGAACCGTGGGGGCGTTTTAAATCCAGCTCGACGCCCTCATAGCCGTACTTTTTCGCCGTGTCCACAAATTCTTCCACCGTCAGGGGCGGGCGATCCTTGAACCAGACGCCGGAACACGAAATGGAGTATAAACCGATTTTCATAATGGTAAGGCTCCTTTGCGATTTTATTTCAATATGGTATTAATTTCGTAATACTATATCATAGATGATGCCATAGGGCTACCATATTTCGTCGAAGTCGTCGCCGTCGCCGTCGCCGATTATGATGGCGGCGCACGCTTCGGCGACGCGCGTGGCATATGTTTCGCGCATCCCGAACCGAGCGGGGCTTCCATTAATAGTGGCGATCAGTTTACGCGTTGGGCCTCGCCGGAACTCAATAACGTCCGGCTGCTTACCAAGGTCGAGATAGCGGTACTCAATGGAGACGAGCGGCCCGTCTTCGCCCCCGTCTTCGCCCCCGTCTGCGCGGGAGGGCGCGTCCGGCAATGGCTCGCCGTCGTGGGATGCGCTCGTGAGCAGGCGGAACAGCTTGCGGAACACGGCTATATCGAACTCCTCGCCGTTGAGGGTAGTGGTTTTTGAGGCATTTGTCTCGCCGGTGATTTCAAAATCCAGAACATTATCGCCTGCCATGACTTTTACGCCGCTGAGATCCATTATGAGTGGAGTCAAGTACCAGCGCGTCATCAGCCTATCGGAGTCGATGTTTATAAATGGCAGCGATCCGATTCTGTACACGATGTCTTCGCTGTCGCGGCGCATGAGATACTGCACACCGCCGGTACTTCCCGCGCTGCCCGCGCCTGTCGCGCCCATATCGCCTGCTGCGCTCACGCCGCCCGCGCCTGCAGCGCCTGTACCACCTGCTGCGCCTGCGCCTGTTTCGCCCGTACCACTTGCTACGCCCGCGCCACCTGCTGTGCCTGCTGCAGGGACAACCGACAACACAAGGCGCCGCATCTCAGTTTGTGCACCATTGATATAGCTGAACTCGACGGTCAGCCATGGGTCGTTGAAACCCATTTCGCCAAGCTGCGCGTCCGTCATGTTGTACGCTTCAACGCCCTGCGCCCGGATGCCCATGAGCGAACCGAGCACTTCGACGCCATAAGTCTGATCCAACTCATAACAGTCGCCGCCTGCATAAACCAAATGGCTCGCCGCCCCAAACGAGAGCGCCTGGAGGCGAACATCCTCGCCCCCGCGTAGCGCAGATTCGATTTCGATGCGGCCGCTCTCACTACCTCCGCCACCTCTGCCACCACTGCCACTCTCGCCACCCCCGCCACCACTCCCGCCGCCCCCGCCGCTCTCGCTGCCCCCGTTGCCGCTCCAATCGACCCATTCGAATTTCGCGTCCACGACGGCGCTTAATGGGGAGG
>WRLR01000146.1 GCA_009777515.1 Oscillospiraceae bacterium
ATATGTAGGCGCCCCGTCCGTCAGCACGACTTCTTTGACAGTCAGGTAGCCCGTTTGAAACATCAATGGTTCCGGCTCGATTTTCAGGATGTCAAAAGCGTCCAGCATCCACTCGCCGATTTCCAGGTTCTTGAGCGTGACAAACGAAGCCGGTTTCTTCTTTATTATGTCGATGAGGAACCATGGGGTGCCGCTCGCATACCAATAGCTTCCCAGCCTTTTTTGCAGAAAAAAGTTGAGCAGTGAAAACGGGTTCAATAGCCTTGACTTCCCGTCCCAGGAATAGCCGTCGTACCAGTCGAGTATTTTGCCATGTATGTCGTCCGTTTCCATGAAATCATTGCTCGAGGACAAATTTGCGATATGTTCGCCAAAATATTCGCCAAGGCACTCAACAGGGATGCCGCAAATGTTCGCGTATTTACGCGACATGGTTATGTCGAACAGGTTGTTCAAGCCGGAAAAAATGGATGTCTTGGTGAACTTTGTCACCCCTGTGATCATTGTGAAGCGCAGGTACGGATCCATGGATTTGAGAATGCCGTAGAAGCCCCTCAATACCTGCCTGTTTGCCTCAGCCGCCTCGGCGTCGCTCAGGTGGTCCAGAATCGGCTTGTCGTATTCATCTATCAGCACGACGACCCGTTGATTGTATTTTTTATATAGACTTAAAATGAGGCGCTTAAAGACATTGGCGGGGTTTCGATCCGTTATTTCAATCCCTTCGTCTTCCATTTTGATGCTCAAATCGTCATAAAGCGAATCTTCCAATACGCCAGGCGAGCTATTCGATATATTGCTCATGTCCAGCCGGATAACAGGGTGCTTTTTGAATTCATAATCTGAGCCGTATATCCATAGGCCTTTAAAAAGCTCCCGGTCGCCGCTGAAAACTTCGCCTATAGTGTCAAGCAGGAGCGATTTGCCGAAGCGCCTCGGGCGCGATATGAAATAATATTTAGCTTCGCCTATAAGATTATAGATATATTCGGTTTTATCTACATATATATAACCACCTGATGCGATTTCCCTAAAACTTTGAATGCCCAACGGCAATTTTTTCATTATGCGCCACCTCATATTTACAATACCACAAGCGCTATGTTCAAACAAGAGGAACCAGGTGGAATGAGTATCTTGAATTATATAACTGTATGCGCTATATTATTATCAAACGCGAAACACATACATAAATTACATTATACAAAATAATATGTACATCATTATGTAGGGGACGGCTTCCCCGACGTCTCGCCGAGCGCGACATTAAAAATCAATTGGAAGTTTTCATATTATAGGAGGGCGCGATGGGGAAAACAGTAAGGTTGTTAAGCGTGAAAAATTACAGAAAGGGCAGAACTGTGGCGCGAAGGCAAGCAATTGGGATTAAAGCTTGCCATTACCATTGCTGTTTTCATGACAATTTGTGCGTATTCTGTGCATGGCCTATTTTATGAAAAGACTAATAGCAATCATAACATCCATATCACTCTTAATGGCCATTTCCGCATGCAATAATGATACAACGAATAACGAACGCACATACTCCGAGGCTGAATATAATGAGCTTCTTATGAATTATGATGAGCTACAAATTGAGTTCAATGCGTTAAAGCAAGATAGCTCAAATAAAATACAGGGGTATATTGACGCAGAGGCTGAATACAAAAAACTTCAAACAGATTTTATTGAGCTTCAAAGTGAATTAAGTTTGTTACAGCAATCCATTTTAGATGAAGCCCCAAAATATGCTGACGCAGAAGATTTCATTTTAAAACAAAGCTTAGCACTTACCTTGGAGGTGCAAAATAAATCAAAAATTTATACCAAAGATATTATTGATGCCTACGAATATGAAGAGTTCGCGGAATATTGGATGGGCTTTAATACAGTAAATATTTCGGAGCCTAGCTCAATTAAAATAATCAGTTATAACAGTAGTTTTGCTTCTAAACTAGCAAGAAGCATGGCTGAAAAAGACCCCTCAAATAAATTGGTTGAGATGCTTGCGCCGCGAATGTTTAATATGCTTATTGGCTATACAAATACAACACTGTATAATATGGAGAATTTAAAATATTCATTAAATATTATTTCAACGAGCGCTATATTTAATGAAAGTAAAATAGAAAAAGCCCCGCCGGAATTTATAGATTCCATTGTAATAATAGATTATGACAGTGAATATACTGTATTGGTATATTTTAGTTTAAAAGATGAATATGTTTTATATACGATCAGCAATGTCCTGCCAATATCCGCAGATAATTTTTTTGATGAGTATGCAAATATAATTATGGATGTAAGTGAGATTGATCTTTCAAAATATATGAAAATTATACCGGGCTGAGCGGGTTGCTTAGCTTGAAGCTCAGTTCCGCCTCGAATTGGTCGCCGGAGGTGCGCACTGTCAGGCGGCCGCCCATCAGTTCCATCAGACTGGCTGCGATGTAAAGGCCAAGGCCGCTGCCTTCCGTCTGCCTTGCCTTGTCGCCGCGCATAAAATATTCTGTCAGCTCGTCGCCGGGCTGGTCGAGCGGTTCGCGCGAAGTGTTTTTTACGGCCAAAACGGGGACTCCTCCGCGCAGAATGCTTTCGGCGAACACGCGCGTCCCAGGCAGCGCATATTTGACGACGTTGCCAAACAGGTTCTCCAGCACCCTCCATACATGGCGGCTGTCTGCGAGCGCCGATACCGGGTGCTCCGGGGAGCGCAAAACAAGCGTCAAGCCCTGATCGTTGAAAAGATCATCAAACTCGCCCGCAATCTGCCCGGTTATTTCGGCCAAATCCACATTTTGCATGTTCACGCCTATATTTCCGGTGCTTGCTTTGGACGCTTCCATTAAATCATCGATCAATATTTTTAACCGCGCGGATTTTTTGTCGAGCACCCCCACATAATCGGCATATTCAGCGTTTTCGACGCGCAGCGACTTCAATAGCCCCACATAGTTGATTATGGATGTCAGCGGCGTCCTTATGTCGTGCGACACGTTGGTGATGAGCTCCGCCTTGAACCGCTCGGCCCGCAGCTTTTCCGCGTTTGCCCTTTCATACTCAGCCGATAGCGACAGTATATATCCGCATATATGCACCAGCGCCGCTACCATGGCCGCCGCCGCCAGCGTATACGGCACATTCAGCCGCGCGCCCAGCGCAGCAGCCGGCGCCACAAATAACAGATACGCAAAATTACCGACTAGGAGCGCCGCAGTCAAAAAGCCCGTCGCCCGCCAGACGGGGCACAGCTTGAAAATGCGCAGCCAGCGCAGGGACAACTGCTTGTCGCGCCACCGTGCTGTGGCCTCCACGACAAATGCCATAATGGCGGCATAGGCGGTGGCGGAGCGCCCAAGCACATGTATGGAGGGCGAAAACAGCACCAGCCTTGGGATGGAGGGCGGATAGCGTATATCATACACGCACAGCAGTACGGTGGCATATACGGCAACCGCCAAAATGGTCAGGTCGGCGCCGCGCCATATGGGGGGCTTTTTGCCTTTGGTTGCAACTACGGACGCGACAAGCAGCGCCGCGCACGCGGCATACATTATTAAGGAGGCCGCCGGGTTTATATAGGGCCAATCACCAAGCGCCATCTCTAAATAATAATCAAGACTCCTTGCAGCGGATCGCGCCACAGGCAACGCAACGATGAACCCGGCGACTAATGCCAATGATTTCACGATGTGCGAACCCAATGCCTTATGGAAGTGCGATTTGATCATGGCAGCTTCACCACCTTATATCCGAAACCGTATATGACTTTTAAATAGCGCGGCTCTTTTGGGTTGATTTCGATCTTTTCGCGGATGTGCCGGACATGCACGGACACGGTTTTCGTGACCTGAAAGGCCGGTTCCTCCCATACGGCTTCATATATTTGCCCGGACGAGAGCACATGCTCCATGTTGGACATCAAATATTTCAGGATTCTATATTCCAGCGAAGTCAGCGCCGCTTCGTCGCCTTCGACCGTCACCCGCTTCATGTTGTCGTCGAGGACGAGGCCGCCCGTTTGGTATACGCCGGGCGCTGCGGGCGTGGGGGCGGATGCAAGGGCGGGCGCCGGAGCGGATATAGCGGGTGAAACGCTGTCCGGCAGTGGCGGGGCGGAACCGTGCGACAGGGAGGCTTCCGTCCCTTCCAGCCCGCCCAACCGGGCATAGCGGCGCAGCGCCGCGCGGACGCGCGCAAGCAGCTCGACCGGGTTGAACGGCTTGGTTATGTAGTCGTCACCGCCCATGTTCAAGCCTAAAATCCTGTCGGTGTCCTCGCTTTTGGCGCTCAGGAACAATATCGGCACATTGCTCGTTTCGCGGATTTTTACCGCCGCCCGGATGCCGTCCATCACTGGCATCATCACATCGAGCAAAATCAGGTGCACGCCCCCGCTCTCTACGGCGCTCACCGCCTCCAGCCCGTTTTCGGCTTTTAGCACATTGTAGCCGTCCTGCCCCAGATATATGCAAAGCGCGGACACAATGTCCTCATCGTCGTCGCATACCAAAATATTGTAACTCATATTCATTAATCCTTGCCGCCGCTGGCCATTCATCTCCATGCGGTAATTATATAAGCGCCTGTATTGTCACCGGAAATGGTGTATTCCATATTCTCCGGTACGTATAATGTACTATTCTCCGGCTGCTGGTACAAGACTAAATATTCAACGCCGTCAAGCGTTTCTGCGTATCCGCCGGATTCTTTCAAAAAATATATGTATTCTTCAAAGCATAGGTCATTTTGCCGGCAATACCAGGCGTGCGGCTGGCCTATGTACCTGAAGTGCCATGGTTCGCCTGCTATGCCTGTAACGCCCTGTTTGTCGTCGGTATAGCGCAGGAGCAACCCATATTTCCATGCGTTGCCCGCCAGCCACCGCCCTTCCTGTGAAGCCGCCATATCTGACTGCGGGACGCCTGCCGCCATTATATCGACGGCAAGCCCGGTCTGGTGCTCGCTGTGGTTTGGTGGCTGGGCATACGATTTGTCATCGATTTCATCATATATCTGGCTCTGCTTTTCATAATCGCGGTAGCCGCTGCTGATATAATAATCGCCAGCACCTCTGTCTCCGGCGCGCGCGGCGGCAAACAATTCGATGACGGCTTCACGCGCCTGCGCGTGTATAGAAATTTCCGTGTGGCTAACCGCAACGCCCGGCCATGCTGGCACAATCATTGCGGCGTCCGCTTCCCGGTTTACGGGGCGCTCATGGTTGACAAGTTCTAAAAATCGCGTGTCGTAAATATCGGCGATATTAATTTGAGTTGCGAAGCCAGTGTCGCCTGGGAATGGGGCAGGCTGAATGGTATAAATGGCAGGAGTATTTGGTTCGATAGGGACAGACAGAACGGTTTGAGCAGCCTGATCGGCATGAGCGGCAGGAACACTCAGATCACTCAGAGCATTCTGGTCGACATTAGCAATAGGAGCGGTAGAAGCGGTAGGAGCGGCAGAAGCGGTAATAGCAAGGGCTGCGCGACCAGTTTGGGCAATTCTGGAAGCCACATCAGTAAATGCGCCCGATAGCGGTGCAAACAATGTGGCAAGGCGCGCCAGCAATAAAATATTCACTATTCCCAATGTAATAGTTACATATTTTTTAGATCGGTTTTTTCGGCTGACCATTTTCATTCTCCCCTGTATATGATTTGCATAATCTTACAATGCAAAATAACAGCAACAGGGGTGAAAAAAGTTAAGAATTTTCTAAATAACCAAAAATGATATGTTTAAATGAATGTTTTAAAGGAATGTTTTAAAGGAATAGCAGATGTCTATGAATTATTTACAAACGCTTGGCGAGGAATATGTCCGGTTTGCCTATGCCATTGGCGTCCGGCAAGACTCCCACTATTTTATACCCCAGTTTCATATAGAATGCCGCCTGGTGTGCGCCGGGTTCGAACCCGCGAATGCGGCCAGGCAGATCGTCGTACAGATCCGCGTTAGCAAATGATGTCTCCCCGCCGGGCCGCTCGTCGTCCGCACCCAGATACATAGTGAGGCCGCCGCACTTCTTTGCCGCTTGTTCCAGCGCCTTGACAAGCGCAGTGCCTATCCCCTTGCGCTGGCAGTCGCGACGCACCGCCAGGGGGTGCAGCTCGTACACATTTCCACTATACGTTGGCAGTATGCCTGCCCAACCAAGGACTTCGCCATCTTCTACTGCAGCCAAAAACAGCGTCTCGCCTTCTCCACCGCCTCCACGTTTTCTTTTGCCCAAAAGCTCCGCCACTTCATCCAACGCATCCGTAAGCGTCGGCCAGCCCAGCGGAAGCTCGTCAACCAGTATCTGCGCCGCTTGTGTGCGCTGGATGGCATTTAGAGTTTGCATATCAACAATTTCCATTAAGATTCCCACAATAGTGCGGATAACAGGATTTGAACCTGCACGGTATTACCCACCGGAACCTAAATCCGGCGCGTCTGCCAATTCCGCCATATCCGCAAAGCATAAAAAAGTATACCACACCGAGCGGCCGCAAAACAAGCTGGGCGCGATGCCCTCGGCATCGTAGTAGATGTTTGATTTGCGGCCTGTGTTGGCTTTGTCAATTTATAATGTATCATTGTTAAAAATTTTATTTTCATAATTAAAATATTTAATTTTACTATTGACATATTTAATTTTGTATTTTAATATAGTTACATAAAAGAAAAGGAGTTGATGCTTTATGATGTACGAACAACCTGCGCATTGCCCGGTCTGCCGGGGGAATTTTCATGTCAAGCAGCTTATATGCGCCAATTGCGGCAGCATGTTGGAGGGCGCGTTTGAACCGGGGCGCCTGTCAAGGTTATCCGGCGACATGCAACAGTTTGTAATTACATTTTTGGAATGCAGGGGCAACATAAGGGAGATGGAAAAATATTTAAATATTTCCTATCCGACAGTGCGCGCGCGCCTCGACGATATTATCGCGTCGCTGGGCGGCCAATCAAAAACGACTGATGCTATCATTGGCGGCGATGGCAGTGATGGTAGCGATAATGGTGATGGTGGCGATGGCGACGATGGTAGTGATGATAGCGATGGCGGCGATGGCAGCGATAGTGGCGATAGCGACGATGGCGGTGATAGCGACAATGGCGGCGATGGCGGCGATAGCAACGACAGCGGTGAAGGCAGCGATGGCGGCGTGAGCATAGACAACCCTTCCAGACTGGAGATATTGATGCGCCTATCTAACGGAGAAATTGATACCGACGAGGCTTTTTCATTGCTCGGCGGGAAAGAGAGGCCAAAATGACACTATATGAAATCTTGGAAAAAATAAAAAACGGAGAGATAAGCCCTGAGGAAGGCGAACGCCTCATAAATAATCTTGGGGCTGCTACTGGCGAGGCGGGCAGCAAGAAACCGGCTGAAGATAGCCGAGAGCCTGAAAGTAAAACCGAACATGAACACAGAATTGAAAACGGTTATTATGACGCCCGCAGCGCCGGAGCCAATACGGGTGGCGACGGCCGCGACCGGCGCGACAACCGGCGAGAGGAGCGCGACCAAAACCGCGAGGAATGGCGCGAAGAACGGCGAGAGGAGCGCGATAAAAACCGCGACGAGCGGCGTGAAGAGCGCGACCATCAACGCGAGGAGCGGCGCGAGGAGCGCGATAAAAGCCGCGACGAGCGGCGGGAAGAACGCGACCATCAACGCGGCGATCGCCACGAGGAGCGGGACAGTCGGCGAGACCGGCGCTTCGACGGCAGGAGGAACAACCGCAGGCATTTATTCGGATCGCTGCCCGGGATACCGGAAGGCGTCACGATCCAGCAAAACGTGATGGGCGGGGTGGAAAACGATATCGACGGCATGCTGTACGGCAACATCATGGGTCCGGTCAACGGCAACATCGGCGGCGTCGTCCACGGCAACATCATGGGTCCGGTCAACGGCAGCATCACCGGTTCCGTCTTGGGCAACATCATGGGGCCCGTCCGAGGGCTTATTTCGGGCAAAGTCAAGGGCAATATCATAGGGCCGTGCAGCGGCGATGTGCGTGGGGAAGTACACGGGAACATCACAGGTTCCATCAACGGCGGGATGTATGGAAGTGTTCACGGCAACATCACCGGCAGCGTAAAAGGGTCGGTCGGCGGCACGGTGAAAGGCAACATTGTCGGCGGGATCAGCAACGACATCAGCGGCAGCGTCCTGGGCAATATCCTAGGCTCGATCGGCGGGAACATAAACGGCACGGTCCAAGGCAATATCGGCGCCAGGGAATTTCCGGGAAATGCAACCATCAGCGGCGATATTACGGGCAAGGTAACCGGAAACGTCTATGCGATCGTCAAAGGCAACATATCCGGCGAAATCGGGCGCCCGCAAGGCAGCGACTATAAAACATACTATGTGCATGAAGTGCGCGGCAACATAGAGCAAGGGGCAGTCATACATGGCGACGTCGGCTATTTACATGGCGAATGCTACGGGACTGTTGAGGGGGCTATATTAAATAAAGGCTGATTTTTGGCCACTGCATGTTTATAGGCGCATCCGTAAGCCGTCATCTGAGAGGTGATGGCATGCGGATGCGCCTATGTTGTAGTTTCGGATGCGTTGATATTGCGGCATGCGGATGCGCCTATATTGCGGCTTCGGGTGCGCCTATATTGCGGCTTCGCGCTTTAGGGCGCAGTCGAAGAACCATATGCAGCGCTGCGGGCACACTTTCACGCACTCGCCGCAATGGCGGCACTTGGCCGGGTCGATGGACGCGAGGTTGTTCTGGACCTTAATCGCCTCGACCCGGCAAACGGTCGTGCAGCGCATGCAGCCGATGCAGCCAACGGAGCAGTTCCGCCTTGTCACAGCGCCGCGATCCTTATTCATGCAGCGCACCATGTGGAGGTCGTTCACCGGCGACAACTCAATTAGCTTTTTGGGGCATGCCGAAACGCATAGGCCGCATGCGGTGCAGCGCGATGGGATGACTTCGGCAAGGCCGTTGCGGACATGGATGGCGCCGAAAGCGCACTTATTTACGCAGTCGCCAAAACCCATGCAGCCATAGCCGCACGAAAGAGGCCCCTCCTGCACGAGCTGCGCTGCGGCGCATGTCCGTATCCCCATGTAGTCATACTTATCAGCGCACACGTCAACAGACCCCGCGCATTTGACCCGCGCCACTTTCAACTCCACATTCCCTACCTCGATGCCAAATATCGTACCGATTTTTTCAGCCAGGGCCTGCCCCCCCACCAGGCACAGGTTGGCGGCTGCGCCGTCATCCACGAGGGCAGCGGCATATGCGTCGCATCCATTGTAGCCACAAGCCGCGCAGTTGGCGCCGGGCAGTATCTCCCTGATAACGGCTACGCGCTCGTCCACATCGACGGCAAATTTCTTGGACGCATACGACAGGGCGAGGCCGAACACTATGCCCATTGTGCCTATTATCAACGCTGGAAGCACTATATTCATCTATTACAAACCTTTCTCACTGATCCGGATGGGCGACGCAAGTGGCATGTGGATTCATGCGCATGTCACACAAACAATCCCTGGAACCCGAAAAACGAAAGCGAAACCAGCCCGGCCGCCATCATGGTAATGGGCAAGCCGTCCAAGCACTCGGGTATGTCGCACAGCTCCAGGCGCTCCCTCACCCCTGCGAACAGCAGCAGCGCCAGCGTGAAGCTGAGCCCGCCTGCGAGTCCGTGCACCGTCGCATGTAAAAAATTGTCCGGATAGTCGCGCATATTCAATATGGCAACCCCGAGCACGGCGCAGTTTGTCGTTATCAGCGGCAGATATA
>WRLR01000147.1 GCA_009777515.1 Oscillospiraceae bacterium
GTGGTATTGCCGATATTGTCAGCCAAGAACATGATGATCTTCCTCAGCAAATCCGAGTCAGTGATTTGTCTCTGGCCCCTTCGTTTTTCGCGTTCGAGGATATCGCGCACAACAACGGTGGAGTATATGCCGTCTAAGAGCGTCAGCGCTTTATCTGTATCCAGCCCCACATCTGCAATCCCCGGCATACCGCCAAATTTAATGTAGGCATCTAATAATTCCCTTGCCTCATAGCTATCGCCGCCTAAATCAAATACTCGCTTGCGTGTTCCGCCGGACGGGCGCTTGGTTTCCTTGACAGAATAGCCATGGAAATCAAGAAACTCACAAAATGATAGAGGAAGCATTTTGATTTCAACGCTTCTGCCAGCCAGATAGGTTGCGTACTCCGAAGAAAGCAAGTAAGCGTTTGATCCGGTTACATATATATCGCAGTCAAAATCAACCCGGAAGGAATTGACTGCATCTTGCCATTGGTCAATACGCTGTATCTCGTCAAAAAACATATAGGCGCGCCTACCTGAAGGAAGTAGTGCCTTCACATATTGATATAGCTCTTCTGCGCGCATTCCCCGAAATTCCATCGACTCAAAATTGATTTCGATAATCTGCTCATCCGCAATGCCATTTTGCTGTAGATGCCGCACCATCAATTTCATAAGGCTGGATTTTCCGCAGCGGCGGATGCCTGTTATAATTTTAACTGGCTCTGTATCTTGAAATGCGATTAGCCGATTCAGATATAAGTCACGGCTGCGTAGCATCGATTCTTCTTTCAACATGGAATCACCTCAGCTAAAAAAAAGTATACCACAAACAATAAAAATAACAAAGTTTATAACATCAATATTAAAAAACTTTTAGTTTCGATATGTTTGTAGTATAGATGATTAACATATAATTATTGGTAATGAAATCATTAATGTTGTCATTAATGTAGTCATTAATGCTGGTTTTTGTTCTGGATAACGATTTTATTAATTGATATAATTTTATCGGATTTGAGTTATGAGGTAGTTATATTGTTGCCGCATTGGCGGCGGAATGGAGAATCTTATGGGCCAGGGTGATTTTATTACGGCGACGCCCGAAAGCGTCGGGGTCCCATCTTCAGCGATAACGAAATTTGTCCGCTCGCTCCAGGATCATTCACTGTGCATGCACAGCATATTGGTTTTCAGGCGAGGCAAGCTCATAGCCGAGGGCTACGCGCCGCCGTTCGACGCGCAGCGTAGGCACCGAATGTACTCAATAAGCAAGAGTTTCACTGCTTTGGGGATTGGGCTGATGGCCCAGGAGGGCAAGCTGGGCTTGGACGACCGCATCGTGGATCATTTCCCCGAATATGCCCCCGGCCCCGTGCACCCGTTTATCGCGGAGGCGACGATACGCGACATGCTGACCATGCGCGATTGCCACGATGAGACCTCTGCGGGGCTGGCCGACTGGTTTTCGACGCCACCCACGCACCCGCCCGGGACAGTGTTCTTGTACAACACCACATGCACCAATCTGATGTGCGCGATAATTGAAAAAATATCAGGCGGCACTTTAATGGAATATTTATATCCCCGACTGCTCGAACCTATTGGTTTCACGCCGGGTTGCATGTGCATCAGAGGATCGTGGGGCTATTCCTGGAGCGGCTCCGGTATTATATGCACGCCGCGCGACCTCGCAAAAGTCGCAATGGTCTGCATGAACAGTGGGCGATGGGGCGAGAAACAGTTAATAAACGAATCGTTCATTCGCGAGGCGACGTCCCGCCAGGTTGACAATGCGATAAACGGCAGCGACTTAGAGCACCAATCGGGCTATGGCTATCAGATATGGCGCACGCGGCACAATGGGTTCGCGTTCCTGGGGATGGGGACGCAGCTTGCGGTCGCGCTCCCGGAGCAGGAACTGCTGCTGGTGACGACTGCGGACACGCAGGGCGTCGCAAACGCCGGTAGCATTGTACTGCGGTCTTTTTGGGAGACGGTGCTGGCTTCGCTGTCCGGGGGCGCATCGGCTGAGCTTGGCGCCCTACCGGAAGACGCCGAAGCCCAGGCCGAACAATGCTCCTTACCGGAGGACGCCGATGCCCAGGCCGAGCTGGGCGCGGTCATGGGCGGACTGAAGCTCACCACGTCGGCCGGCGCTCATTCCTCACCGACTGCGGGCGTTATATCGGGTAAAACCTATCGCCTGTTCGACGAGGACTGCGGCTGGCGCGACGTGCGTTTCGATTTTGAGGGCGACGGCGGGCGCTTAGTTTATACGAACCGCCGGGGCGCAAAAGAGATACCCTTTGGGTTCGGCCATAACAAATTCTTTGTGTTCCCGGAGACGCATTATCCTGGGATTGAATTGAAAAAACCGGCGGGCAGGGGGTACGAGGCATATGCCAGTGCCGGTTGGGTCGACGATCGCACCTTGTCGGTGATGTGCTACATAGCGGACGATTATTTTGGCAGCTTGCATATCAACGCCGTGTTTGACGGAAATCGCATAACGCTCTTTTTGAAAAAGACTGCAGAGTTCTTCCTTGACGATTACGTGGGGTGGAGCTATGGCTACTGCTAAGGGATAGTTAGCAGTTATGGTTATTGCCAGGGGTGGGCTGAAGGTTCCTCTGCCAATCCCTGGCAGTAGCCGCAGCAGTGCCAGCAGTCGCAGCCGCGCCATACAATATAATAACCGCCCACCTATCCCAGCGCCACGTCCAGCACCATCATTATCAGAAAGCCCGCCATAACGCCAAGCGTGCCTACATGGGAGTGTTCGTTCAAATGCGCTTCGGGGATCAGTTCTTCCACCACGACGTAGATCATTGCACCCGCCGCGAACGACAACAGCCACGGCATGATCGGAGTGAACCATATGGCCAGTAAAACGGCCATGACACCGAAAATCGGCTCCACCACTCCAGATATAAAGGCCAATTTAAAAGCTTTTCCGGGGGAGGTGCCTTCTTGGCGCAGGGGGAGCGAAATCGCCGCGCCCTCTGGGAAATTTTGGATGCCGATGCCGAGCGCCAGTGCGATAGCGGACGAGAACATGACAGGGTCGTCGTGCTGGGCGGCTAGGGCGAACGATAGCCCGACCGCCATGCCCTCAGGAATGTTGTGCAGCGTCACGGCTAAGAAAAGTAGCGTCGATCGTTTCGAGTTGGTGGCGATCCCCTCTTGTAAGTTTGAAAACTGGTGTAGGTGCGGTATCACGTGATCCAGCCCCAGCAGGAAAACGACCCCCAGGGAGAATCCAACGGCTGATGGTATCCAGCCCGCCAGACCTTGAGCCTCCGCTTCTTCGATGGCTGGGATCAGTAGGCTCCAAACGGATGCGGCAATCATGACGCCTGCCGCGAACCCCAGGAATATTTGCTGGAACTTCCCCGGCAGGGATTTGCGGAAGAAAAAAACCGTCGCGCCCCCCAGGCACGTCATTAAAAAGATGAAACCAAGCCCGCCGCCCGTTAGCAATACAGTACGCATATTATTTCCTATAATATATCCCTATATATCTCTGTTTCTTTTGCCATTCTGCTTCACGGCGTTTCTACGCAGCCTGGCGCCACTCTGTTTCACCGCGTTTCTACACAGCCCAGCGTCACTCTGTTTCACCGCGTTTCTACGCGCCCCGGCGTCACTCTGTTTCACCGCGTTTCTACGCGCCCCGGCGCCTCTATGCTTTGCCGCGCTATTGCGTTTAACTGTGTCCTTGGAGCCCTTGCCTCTGGTTTTACTTCATCACTGAGTTGTATAGCCTGTACCCGCCGCTGAGGCTGTAGACGTCAAATCCGTGCTGCGATAATATGCGGGCGGCGATATAACTGCGCATGCCGCTTTGGCAATGGGCATAGACCGTCTTTGATTTATCCAGCTCCCCGAGTCGCCCGCGCAGGGAGTCCAAGGGTATGTTGATAAAACCGTCGATGCAGCCGCGAGCGGCTTCCTGTGGGGCGCGTACGTCGAGCAGGATAACGCTGCCGTCGCGCGGAAGGCCGTCGACATCATGCCAGTAAAAGTTTTTCAATTTTCCGCCCAGTACGTTTTCAATCGCGTAACCTGCCATGTTCACCGGGTCTTTCGCGGATGAATAGGGCGGCGCGTAGCACAGTTCAAGTCGCGTCAAATCATAGGCCGTCATGCCTGCGCGGATTGCCACGGCCAGCACATCGCAGCGCTTGTCCACGCCGCCGAACCCGACGATTTGGGCGCCAAGGATCTTCCCGCTGCCTTGCTCGTATACTATTTTCATGGACATAGGTTCGGCGCCCGGGTAATAGCCTGCATGGTCCGGGAGCCAGATGAACTCTTTATCGTACTTCAGGTTTAGCCTTTTTGCGGTTTTTTCGTTTATGCCGGTTGAAGCGGCGGTCATGTCAAAAACTTTTATGACAGCGGAGCCCTGCGTGCCTGTATATTCGGACGATATGCCGCAGATGTTGTCAGCGGCGACGCGGGCCTGCTTGTTCGCGGGACCGGCCAGCGGTACCATGGCGGCCTGCCCCGTCACGAAGTCCGTCGTTTCTACTGCGTCCCCGACGGCGAATATGTCAGGGTCTGACGTACGCATATGATTGTCCACAATAATGCCGCCGCGCGCATTGACTGCCAGCCCGGCGTCTTTCGCCAGCTTGCCCTCAGGGATGACACCGATAGCCAGGATTACCATGTCCGCGTCCAGCGAAACGACAGGCGGCGGCTCGGCAGCTACGCCGCCATCTGACGCAGCCGCTGCTGTGGCCGCCGCAGTGGCCGCTGCAGTGGCCGCCGTAGTGGCGGTCGATTTGACAGCCATATTGGACAGCTCCACAATCAAGCTACTATGCTCGGCTGCGGGGTTGGCTTGCTCGGTTGTGGAGTTGACCTGATCGATAGCGAAGTTGCCTTGCTCGACAGCAGAGTTGCCTTGCTCGGCTGCGGAGTTGCCCCGACCAACTGTGGCGTTACTAATTTTAATGATTTTTTGCGCCCCGCTATTGAGATACAGCGCCACGCATTTTCGCCGCAAGTAATGATGCACATCGCAGGCCATGTCGATGTCTAGCGGAGCGATGACTTGGTTCGACAGTTCCACGATGCTCACGTCTAAGCCGGCGCATACCAAGTTTTCCGCCATTTCGATACCGATAAACCCGCCGCCTATCACGACGGCTTTCCTGGGTTGGTGGGCGTTGATGAAATTTTTTATATTTTCGGTATCAGCCACATTTCGGAGGGTGAACACGCCCTCCGAATTAATCCCCTCTATGGGGGGCTTGATCGGCTCGCCCCCCGGAGACAGCAACAGCGTGTCGTAGTTTTCTGAGTATATTTCGCCGCTTGTAATATTTTTTACAGAAACCTTTTTGGCCTTGCGGTCAATAGATAAAACCTCGCACAATGTCCTTACGTCAACGTTGAAGCGGCGACGGAAGCTTTCAGGGCTTTGCAACAGCAGGTCTCCGCCATTATCAATCACGCCTCCGATATAATAGGGCAGACCGCAATTGGCAAAGGAGATATGCTCCCCGCGTTCAAACATGACTATAGTCGCGCGCTCATCCAGCCTGCGCAAGCGAGCCGCAGCCGTTGCGCCGCCTGCCACCCCGCCCACAATAATTATTTTACGCGTATCCATAAAACACCTTCGTTTTTTCGCGAATAATTATTTCTTACAAATTACTATATTTCAGTTTTCCACAACCCGTGGAGATTGCAATATGCGTATACTGCGACAGGTTTGTCGTCCGCGAAGCAAAACGACAGCTTCGGCTCCTCGCCAATGTTCAGGCGCTTGCGTTGGCCGCCCCTTGCGGTTTCCACATAGATGAATGTTATGTGATGGGCTTCCTCCATGGGATGCGGCGCGCTGCCGACCTGTACCTCTATGCTGTCGCCGGAAACAGTGACGGCCGGCAAGTGTTTTTCGGAACTCGCTTCCACTGTGTTGGGCGAAAGCTCCGTCATTTGCTCGTCGCAGCACATCATCGGCACACCTTCGTCCTTGATGAGTCCGACCATGTTGCCGCATTGCTTGCAAATAAAGAATTTCTGGCTACCACTCATATTGTTTACGCCTCCAAATAATGAATTTTACGCATATCAAACGTCCTTCCGAATGTTGAAACAAACTGACCCAATCCGAAAGGCAGCCCCCATCCGATTGGCGGCTTCAATGCAATAAAATGATCTGCGTTTTGGTTATATCCCCTCTACGGAGGGGCTTTAACCATATCTTTAATTTTTACTTTTCATTGATGGGAGGCAAACAGGCGTGGCAGCCGTTGAATTTCGCGAAACGTTTAATGCAGCTGTTTATCGCGGTTTGCATTTTTTTCGTTTGCTTAACGCCGCTCTCGTACCATATGTTTTTTACGACCAGGCGCTTGTCCTTCCGCTCGCAAACAATTTCGATGCGGCCTATGAACTGCTCGCCATACAATATTGGCAGCACGTATGCGCCGTACTTACGCTTGACTGCGGGGGTATATATTTCCCAGGAGTATTCAAAACCGACCAGCGCTTTTATTAGCTTCCTGTCCCAGATCATGCTGTCGAGCGGCGCAATAAACTCGCAGCGGGGCGCGCCGGTCGCGCCTTGAATATCGCCCGATATCACTCTGTCTAAAATTGCCGTGTCTTCTGCCAATATATACAACGGCGCATTTATGCCTTCTATCATAATTTCCACAATAGAGCCGCATTCATGCAGCCTCTCGAACGCCGCCGTGCGCTCCGGCGTCTTTGCGTTCAAACCGAGCCAGGCGTCGCTGGGCCTGTTCCAGAGCATGCCGACGGCGCCGATCCTGCGCCTTATGTGCCACTCGAGACGCCCCACTCTGCTTCCGTTACCGCTCCCACCGCCATCCTCGTAGGGCAGCGTGGCGTTCCATATCTCCTTGGGGATGTAATCTTCCATCAGCGCATAGCTTTTGTTCGTACCGGTTTTGTGGTGTATAATCAGCTCCCCGCGAAAATACATGGATTCGAGCGCGGCCCGAGGCAGGGAAGTCATTATGCTCCAATGCCACTCAATCGTTTCATTTATATCAATTTCTGCGGCTGAGATATAGCCCCGCTCCTTTATCAGCCGACGGATCGTCGGCATTAAATTTTTGACCGCCTCCCCACCTCTGCGATCGTAAGCCTCGGCGTAACCGCCGCCCGGCCTTAGTTTTAATATGGCGGGCAGATCCTCCACGGGGAATATGCATAGGTTTTTATCGAAATAGTCGATCAGGCGGCGATCTTCATAAAGCAATGCATCCAGCATGTCTTTCGTATAGCCCTTAACGCGCGAGTTCAAGGAAATATCGGCGCTTCTGCCGCACACGTCCACAGGGTCGAACTGTATGCAGCCCGCCTGGCGGGCGAAGTCTAACACGCCTTGTTTGCCGACGAATTTATGCCCTCCCAGCAGCCCTTGCTTTATCAATATAAATTGCCGCGCCTGGCGATTGGTTAAAGTAATCATGGCGTCTCCCTCCACATCATACAGTCCCGATCATTTTACCATGTTACTGCAGGGCCGGGCATGGTTAAATATTAAATACCGGCGTTTGATAAGCGCATGATAGGCGCAGGTTAATGGTATAATGATTTTACATATGATAATTATTTAGTCATATATTAATTATTCATATATAAATTAGCTATATCAAGATTAGTCATATTTTGTTAATCATATTATCATCTTTAGGAGCGAGCTAACGTGCTGCATTACCTGCTTTTGTTTTTGGAAGGGATTATAACGTTTATATCGCCCTGCATGCTGCCGATGCTGCCGCTCTATGTTTCGTATTTTTCGGCCGGGGAGTCGGACCGGCGCAGGACATTCACAAACGCCCTTGGCTTTGTCAGCGGGTTCGCAGCCGTGTTTGTCGCGCTGGGCGCCTTCGCGGGAGCGGTGGGCAGGCTGTTGATTGCTTACGGGACGGCTATTAATATCATTACTGGCGCCGTAGTCATCGTACTGGGATTGAATTTCGCAGGGGTACTAAATATTGGTTTTCTTAACCGCAACGTTAGCAGAACTGCCAATGTGGCAAACCTGAAATTTATGTCGTCCATTATCTTTGGTTTCATATTCGCCATCGGCTGGACGCCCTGTGTCGGCGCGTTCCTCGGTTCGGCGCTGATGATGGCTGCGCGGAGGGGCGGCATGCTCAACGGCGTATTGATGCTGTCGGTGTACGCCCTCGGCCTCGGGGCGCCGTTTTTAGTTGGCGCGCTATTGATAGACAGGTTGAAAGAGGCATTTGAGTTCATCAAGCGCAACTATAAAATAATTAACAAAGTGTCGGGGGCGCTGCTGGTATTGATGGGTTTATTTATGGCGACCGGATATATGGGGCGCCTGCTGTCCCTGCTATCGATATAATTAATAGGCGATTGTAAAAGTCGCGGACGCACAATGTGCGTCCCTACATATGGGTGGGCAGCTAATTTTACATATATACAAAATGTTGTAGGGGCGAACAGTGTTCGCCCGTAAAATACCGGCTTTAACAATCGCCTAATATAATTGACGGAGGTGGCGAGCATTGAAGAGGAAGACCATAATAAGTTTTATAGCAATGGCGTCGTTGATTGTTTGCGCCACAGTAGCATATAACATACTTTCCGCGCAGGTCGGGCCTGTTGTTGACTTAAATGTGGCGGCGGGGTATACGGCGCCTGCCGGAGCGACAACCGGTGCTGCGGCGGTAACTGGTGCGGCGGAGGCAGATGCGTCGGCGGCAGATGCGGCAGTAGCAGATGCGGCAGTAGCAGATGCGGCGACGGCAGATGCAGCGGTAACTGGTGCAGCAGCGACAGATGCAGCGGCGGCAGATGCGGCGGCAACGCATAAAGCGTCAACAGGGCATGCATCCGCAGCCGAATCCGCCGACTCAGTTGAAACCACCGCCACAAACATCGAAATTACCGATACCTCAACTACCTCTACCAACAACGCGGAAACCACAGAAATTGCCACAACAACGACCACTGCTACCGCCGAGCGCGACGACGATATGCAAGAAGCGCCGGATTTCGCCATGGTAGATTGGGATGGCAACAATGTCACATTGCATGAACTAATAGCAAATGGCAAGCCCATTGTCCTCAATTTTTGGGCCAGTTGGTGCCCCCCATGCAAAGGCGAAATGCCGGAGTTCGAATTGGCTTATCAGGAACTGGGAGACAGCGTGCAGTTTATTATGCTCGATATAACCGACGGTCAGCGTGAAACAAGGGACATTGGCGCCAAGTTCATCAACGACGAGGGATATACATTCCCCGTGTTTTTTGACGAAGGGCAGGAAGGGGCGTACACTTACGGTATACGCTACATACCTACGACCATATTTATTGACCGGGATGGCTACATCGTAGCCGGGTCGCAGAGTGCGATCGACGGAAACCTGCTGCGAAGAGGTATCGATTTAATACAATAGCCCTTACTTTACATGTGCGGCGCGTCGGTGCAACGAGCAATGGTTGCCACTGTCCCACTCGGCATGGTTGGGTATGGATAGCTCAGAAAGGCAATTAATACATGACGACCGTATATTTTATTCGTCACGCGGAATCGGACATCGCCCACCGCGATGGCAGGACCAGGCCGCTGACGGACAAGGGCCTTGCAGAGCGCGGGCTGGTAGCGGAGTTCCTGAACGACAAGGATATCGGCGCCGTGCTGTCCAGCCCGTTTAAGCGCTCCGTCGACACGGTTTCGCCTTTCGCAACGAGCGCGGGCCTTGAAATCGAGACGGATGAGGGCTTCCGCGAGCGCGCAAGCGACAGCGACTGGCTGCGCG
>WRLR01000148.1 GCA_009777515.1 Oscillospiraceae bacterium
TACAAAAACCTGAAAGCGTTGTATCTTGCCGCCAGATATTTCGGGTTCAACAACCCGGACGGCGTGTCGGACGACGACCCCGCGCATGATCCTTCATCCTCGCCCTATTTATGGCTTTGTTGACAAAAGTACCGTCCCCATCTTTCCCATCTTTCCCATCTTTCCCATCTTTCCCATCTTTCGCATCTTTCGTTTACAGCATCTGCCCGTGCTTTTGCCAGCATCGAAAAAGGCATAGCCATTGTATGTATAGGATTTCGCCGCCCTGTTGGATCGGATTCAATTTCGCCCGCGAAAGGGCGGTGCGTATTTGTTGCCTCGTGAGCAGCGCCCCTTTTCCTGACAAGCCAAACCGTAGGCTGTGTGTTATGAATCTATGGTATGACTTCTGTTCAATATGCGGTATGTCCGGATGCGCCCTTTGCGAGATGCGCAGCAGAACCACATCGGTGCGGGGCATTGGGTGAAAATCTTCGCGCCGAAAATGGTATACGATACTCAGATCAAAGAATGGCTTTAGCAAAAGCGATTGGAGCGTATCGCCCGGCTTCCCGCAAAACCGCTTCGCAGCGCCTTTCTCCATCACTAGCCAAGCGTCCTGCGGCGGATTACTGCCCTGTGTCAGCTTCCTCACTATATCGGTCGTAATGGAGAACGGTATGTTCGAGAACACCTTATAGGCAGAGCTCGGCAAAGCGCTTTCGAGGAAATCCACATTATGCAATGATAGGTTGCTACCATTGGCGAGCTTAGTTTTAAGCATGCGGAACAGCTTTGCGTCAATCTCGCAAGCTGTCACATGGCCGCTTTTGTTCAGCAATGCCTTAGTAATGTGGCCTTTTCCGGCGCCGATTTCAAGCACCGTATCGTTTTTGCCAATATCAGTCAGCCTTAATAATCGTTCAATCGTTTTCTGCGATGTAAGGAAATTCTGCGAAACAGAGATTGGCGCAGAGCGCCCTTGGTATTTGGACATAAAAAAACACCTCATTGTTTATTCGCAAACATAACAAGGCGCAACAATCCCAACCGTTACAATTGCTATCGGTTTTGTTGCGCGGTGTTAACGAATGCGAATGTTACAAATACCCAAGGTGTGTTTATGCCCCTTCATCAATCTAAGTATTTTATACTATAACGGTGCCGATTTTGCAAATCTACGAATGACAATTGGACGGATGTGAGGCATTCATGCGGATAAATATACCATCGCATCTCTCATATAATGTATAATTAGAATTGCGAATAATCCAACTGATCAGGGGTACGAACTGATCAGAGGGATGGTTCTCTTGATCTGAATAAGTTGCAAAGCTGATCAAGAAAATATTCCAATTGATCCGCTAATCCGAGCGAGTGGGGTGGTTTACAATGAAATTTGATGAATAACTGGATATTACTGACATGCTTAGATGTGCTGTCAATTTTGAAAAAACGCTTGCGTACGCAATTTCAATAGAAGACAGTGTGCCGGTTACCTGCGGACGCTGCGGCGATAGTGACAGCGAAAGCAGCGATGATTTGTTCATGTATAGATTTGCACGCTCGGCAGTTATTCATGTGTTTGAAATCACCGTAGAAAGCGCATGTAAAATGATGCAGCACTGGATAAAAATCAACGCGGACATAAATATAGCACAAAAACCAAAACGAGAGTTATTCCGCATTGCGCGGGACAGCGGCCTGATTGAGGACGCCGAAAGCTGGTGGGGACTTTATGACGCACGGAACATAACATCCCATACATATCACGAAGAAACAGCCAAAGAAGTCTATACAATAGCTAAAACATTTAATGGCCATATAAAAGAATTTATTGAAAGATTAGAAGGGCGTTTATAATAGCGCCCATGGTAGCGTCTATGATAGCGGTTACTCCTCGTGAAATGGATATAGTGCTGGGCATCATAAAAAAGCATGTCCCTGACAGCGATGTCTTGGCTTTTGGTTCGCGGAGCAAGTGGACAAACAGGGAAACGAGCGATCTTGATTTGGCGATCGTAGGCAAATCCAAAACCAGCTTGCATGTCATATCTAACATGAAGTATGACTTTATGGAAAGCGACCTGACATTTCGGGTGGATGTTGTCGACTACAATGCTGTCAGCGAAAGCTTTATGAAAATAATAGACAACAGCAGCAAGTTGATATATAGCGGGATGTTGAAATAATCCAATATGATATTATACGCATTTGTTCGAAAACTAACATAGTAAGACAACTAAAGTATACGCCAAAAACAGTTATGAAGCGCTAAAAGCGATATATCCGTCGGTTGTTTCATGCACAGACCTGAAGCGCCTTACAGGTCAATTGCTCGGTATTATTTCTAAAAGTCCGATATAGTCAAAAATGTTTTTTTCATTGTGCATCTGGCCTCAGGGTCACATGCTGTCAGGATCAATGATAATTCTCGTAGCCGGCGCCATGTATTGATTTATTGACTTATTTTTGTTTTTAGGTTACTATTAGTGTGAGGTAATTACACTTTATGGAACGTAAAATAGTAAAAAATCTATTGTCATGGAAAAACAACCCACAAAAGCAGCCTTTGCTCGTACAGGGGGCGCGCCAAGTGGGCAAGACTTATATCCTGCTGTCCTTTGGAAAAGAACACTATAAAAACGTCGCATATTTCAACTTGGAAGAATCAGCGGATGTCCGGGCTATTTTTGAGCGCGACTTGAACCCTGAACGCATAGTCAAAGAGCTTGCGGCAAAAAGTGGGCAGAGCATTCTGCCTGGGGATACCTTGATTATATTTGATGAAATACAAGCTTGCGAGCAGGCGCTGACATCCCTCAAATACTTTTCAGAAAAAGCCCCGAATCATCATGTTGTAGCAGCCGGCAGCTTACTGGGTATTGCGGTAAAACGCAAAAGCTTCTCCTTCCCTGTCGGCAAGGTGGATATGTTGCATTTGTATCCGATGGACTTCGAAGAATTCTTATGGGCGATGGGGCAGGAAAAACTCCACGAATTGATCCGAGAAGCCTACGAAGGCTTCTCGCCTTTATCGCTCCATGATACCGCCATGGACTTGTATAAGACTTATCTCGCGGTGGGTGGCATGCCGCGCGCGGTAAGCGAATACGCTTCAAAGCGGGATTTCGATTTCGCTGTTGCAATACAGCGTACATTGAATGATTCGTATATTGCGGACATGGCAAAGTATGCAACACCTGTTGAAACAACAAGGAATATGGCGGTGTGGGATTCCATCCCGGCGCAGCTTGCCAAGGAAAACCACAAGTTCCAATACAAGGTTATTAAGTCCGGGGCTCGTTCAAAAGATTATGAAGCTGCGCTGGACTGGCTGGCAGCGGCAGGAATGATAAATAAATGCGTTAACGTAACCGAAGGGAAACTTCCTTTAAAAGCCTATGAACAGCCTGATATTTTTAAAGTTTACATGGTGGATACAGGTTTGCTCTGCTCAAAACTCGACATAGCTTCAAATGTAGTGCTGCATACGCCGCACAGCTTTGACGGGTTCAAAGGCGCGTTGGCTGAGAACTACATTATGCAGGCACTTGTCGCAAACGGTATCAAACCGTACTATTGGAGCTCCCAAGGCAAGGCGGAGGTTGACTTTGTTTTTCAGGACAGGCAGGGCAATGTCATTCCGTTGGAAGCGAAGTCTGCCGACAATGTGAGGTCAAAAAGTTTGCGAAGTTTCAAGGATATTTACAAGCCACTGTATTCCATCCGCGTGTCAGCAAAAAACTTCGGTTTTGAGAACGGCATAAAGAGCATACCCCTTTATGCACTTGGCTGTTTGAATGCATAAAATAATTTGTGCAGCGCGGCGCGGACATTAATTTAGTCTTTTTTTATATACTGTAGACTAGCTGAATGTTTTTCTGCTATAAATAATATTTCAATGGAAAAGAAAGGTATATGTTTGGATGAAATTATATATGAAGCAAAAGGTTTTTACATGGCGTGACCGTTTTTTTATCAAAGATGAGGCAGGCAATGACCGCTATTCTGTCGTGGGCGAAATATTTACATTTGGCAAGCAGCTCCGGGTTTATGATGCGGGCGGCACGGAGGTTGCGTTTATCAGGCAAAAGGTTTTTACGTTCCTGCCGCGCTTTTTTGTGGAAATAAACGGGCGCGAAGTCTGTGAGATTGTCAAGGAGCTCACTTTGCTGCGCCAAAGTTATCGGCTGCATGGCCTGCCTTGGCATTTGCACGGCGATTTCTGGGCGCATGAATACAATTTGGTAGAAGGCGATCGGCAGATTATGCATATGTCGAAAATATGGTTTACTTGGGGCGATAGTTACGAAATGGATATTGCCGAGCCGCAAAACGAATTGATGTGCCTATGCATAGCTTTGGCGGTGGACTGCGTTCTGGCCATGCAACAAGCGGCGGCTGCAAGGAGATAAGCCGACGAAAGCCGACACAAGCCGATGAAACTGGCGAAAGCTGACGCGCCCATTATCCGTTTTGAGCTGTATTATGAGCGGCTTATGCGCATCATCAATCTATGTCGCCCAGGTAGGCTTTTCTGACGGCGTCGCTTTGGGACAGTTCGGCGCCTGTGCCGGATAGGGCGATGGCGCCTGTTTCCAATACATAAGCCCGATCCGCGACGGATAGGGCCATGCGGGCGTTCTGCTCCACCAAAAGGATAGTTGTCCCCTCGCCGCGCAGGTCGGTGATGATCTCGAATATCTGCTCGACCAGTATCGGGGCAAGCCCCATTGACGGCTCGTCCATCATCAAAAGCTTCGGGTCGCTCATCAGCGCGCGGCTGATCGCGAGCATCTGCTGCTCGCCGCCGGACAAGGTCCCGGCGATTTGGCGCCTGCGCTCGCGCAGCCTCGGGAAATGCTTGTACACCCGCTCCAGCGCCGCTTCCGTCGTCCCTTCCGGGCTTACGAAAGCGCCCATCTCCAGATTGTCCAGCACAGTCATCTGCATGAATATGCGGCGCCCCTCCGGCACGTGCGCAAGCCCCTGCCCGACGATTTTATACGGCTGCGCGTTGTCGATGCGCCCGCCCATGAAGCTGATTGTCCCGGTTCGCGAGCGCAGCAGCCCGGACACTGTCATGAGGATGGTGCTTTTGCCCGCGCCGTTCGCGCCGATGAGTGTGACGATCTCACCTTCCTGCACCTCGATAGACACGCCCTTTATCGCATGGATCGCGTCGTAATATACATTGATGTTGTCGACCTGCAGCATGGCCATGTCCGCTCAGCCGCCCCCCTTATCTGTGCCGTCCTGCTTGCCCAGGTAGGCTTCAATGACTTCCGGGTTGTTTTGTATCTCCGACGGCGTCCCCTTTGCGATGATCCTGCCGAAGTTGAGGACGCATATGCCCTCGCAGATGCCCATCACCAGGCTCATGTCGTGCTCTATGAGCAGGATGGCGATATTGAACGCGTCCCTCACCTTTACAATGTTAGCCATCAACTCCGACGTCTCGGACGGGTTCATCCCGGCGGCCGGCTCGTCCAGCAGCAGCAGCGACGGCGACGTGGCCAGCGCGCGCACTATCTCCAAGCGGCGCTGCATCCCGTACGGCAGGCTACCCGCGCGGTGCTTGGCAAGGTCTTGCATATTGAAAATCGAAAGCAGGTCCAGCGCCTTCTCGCGCGCCCGCTTCTCCTCGCGCCAATATGCCGGGAGGCGGAAAACGCCGCCCCACATGCCGTAGCTTATCTGGTTGTGCAGGCCGAGCTTGACGTTGTCCTCGACAGTGAGAGCAGTGAAGAGGCGAATGTTCTGAAAAGTACGCGCGATGCCGGCCCTCGACAGATCGACGGTGGACATCCCGCGCGTATCGATATCATTTAAGAGGATGGTGCCGCGCGTCGGCTGGTAGACGTTTGTCAGCAGGTTGAAGACCGTCGTCTTCCCCGCCCCGTTAGGGCCGATCAGCCCCGCTATCTCCGTCCTGCCGACGGCGATGGTGAAGTCCGTCAGTGCCGTAAGGCCGCCGAAATCGATGCCCAGCCGCCTCGTCTCCAGCACGGGGCTCTTGCCCGCGTCCCTCTCCGGGACGATGCTCTCAGACGGCAGCGGGACCATTTTTGTTTCGCGCCTCGTCTCGTCTTTTTCGCTCATCGGGCCACCCACGTTCTTCTCGTTCATCGGGTCACCCACGTTCTTCTCGCTCATCGGGCTGCCTACGTTCATCTCACTCATCGAGCCACCCACGTTCTTCTCGCTCATCCGGCAGCCCCCGCCCCTGTCCCAATTTTCGCCCTCAGTCGCGAAAACCACGAGCGCACAGTACTGTTATTGGTCGCAAGCATTACAAGGATGAGCACAATCGCGTACACCAGCATGCGGTAGTCGTTGAACTGGCGCAATAGCTCCGGCAGGATAGTGAGCAATGCCGCAGCGACGATGGAGCCCCACAGGTTGCGCAAGCCGCCCAAAACCACGAACACCAGTATGAGGATGGATGTGCTGAAATTGAACTTCGATGCGACGATGGTGGAAAAGTTCATGACATACAATGTGCCTGCGGCGCCGGCCAGGGCGGCGGACACGACAAACGCCATCAGCTTGTATTTCGTCACCGGTATGCCGATACTCTCGGCCGCTATCCGGTTGTCGCGCAGCGCCATGATCGCCCGCCCCGCGCGGCTGTCGGCCAGGTTCTGGATGATGAACAGCGTAATGAGGATGAGCGCGAAGCCCATCGTAAATGTGGACAGCTTGGGGATGCCCCGGATGCCCATCGGCCCTTCGATTATCACGCGGGCGTCGTCATCCATGCCCATTGCGTTGATGCTTGTCAAGAAGCCGAAATGCAGCCCCCTGCCGTCGATGCCGACATAGAGGCATGTGATGATGTTTTTGATGATCTCCCCGAACGCGAGCGTCACGATGGCCAGATAGTCGCCGCGCAGGCGCAGAACGGGGACGCCCACCAGGACGCCGGCGAGGCCCGCGCACAGCGAGCCAACCAGCATGGAGATCGCCAGGCGCGGCACGTCGCCTTGCACAATGCCCTCCAGGCTCATACAGGCGATGGCGCCGGAAAACGCGCCCACGCTCATAAACCCAGCGTGCCCCAGGCTGAGGTCGCCCATTATGCCCACGGTTAGGTTCAACGATATCGCCATAACGACATAAGAGCATATGGGCACAAGCTGACCCTGTATGGTTGCGTTCAAGCCGCCCGCCCCCATGACGATCATGACGACAGCATAGCCAATGATGACGATCCCATATGCCGTTATGCTGTTTTTCAAAGCCGGCCCGGCCTGTTTTACCTTAGCAAGCAAATGTTACCACACTCAGATTTATAGAATATTATACATTTTCACATTATTAGGCATCCGGTGCGCGGTGCGCCGAGGGCGTCGCGCCCTACGAATGCGTGGGTGTCCATGGGGGTTGCCTTTGGATGCCTGTATGCGGCGCGATGAAGACATCGCGCCCTACGAATGCGTGGGTGTCCATGGGGGTTGCCTTTGGATGCCTGTATGCGGCGCGATGAAGACATCGCGCCCTACGAATGCGTGGGTGTCCGTGGGGCTGCCTTTGGATGCCGGTGTGCGGCGCGATGAAGACATCGCGCCCTACGAATGCGGGGGCGCCTATACTTTTTCTTGTATGCGGCGGCCTAATAGGCCTGTGGGCTTTACCAACAATATTATAATCAGCACGGCGAACACTATCGCGTCGGACAACTGCGTTGAGATGTACGCCTTGCCCAGTATTTCTATCACGCCCAGGCATATGCCGCCTAGCATCGCACCCGGTATCGAGCCGATGCCTCCGAACACCGCCGCCGTGAACGCCTTTATGCCCGGCATCGCGCCGGTCGTGGGCGTCAGCATCGGATACATCGAGCAGAGCAGCACGCCCGCCACGGCGGCTAGCGCGGCGCCAATGGCGAACGTCACCGAAACGGTGAAGTCCACGTTGATGCCCATGAGCTGGGCCGCGCCCTTGTCTTCGGAGCACGCGCGCATGGCCTTGCCAATTTTGGCGTTACCCGTAAACCAGGTCAACACCGCCATGATGACGATGTTGGCCGCCACCGTTACGATGGCGATCAGCGATATGGAGATACTGCCATCAAAGAGCGGGAAGTTCGTATTTTCGACAATTGACGTAAACACCTTCGGGTTGGACGTCCACAGCAACTGCGCGGCGTTCTGTAAAAAATAACTGACGCCGATTGCGGTGATAAGCACGGCCAGCGACGCAGCGCGGCGCAGCGGCTTGTACGCCAGCCTCTCGATGACCACGCCCAGCACCGTGCAGACAATCATCGCCAGCGGGAGGCCCAGTATCGGCGGCATGTGCCAGTAAGCCACCGCGAAAAAGCTCACGTAGCTGCCCACCATGATGACGTCGCCGTGGGCAAAATTCAGCATCTTGGCTATACCATAGACCATGGTATAGCCAAGCGCGATGATAGCGTATATACTGCCGAGGCTGACGCCGTTGATCAAATGCGACAAAAATGCCACAGGCATACCTCAATTACAAATTAATCAATTATGTTATTTATATGCAATAACAAGCAAAATACAATAGTTCGTTACATATGTATATATTTATATATTCAATCAATCCATGCCCACGTATTCGCCGTTTTGGATTATAACCGCTTTGGGCTCTTTGGAAACCTGGCCGCTGGCGTCCCAGGTCATATCGGAGCCCGTCACGCCGTTGAATCTAAAATCGCCGTTGAAGATGGCAATCAGCTCTTCGCAGATTTCTGCTGCGCTCATGTCGGCCGTTATTTTCCCCTCCGAATCCAATATGGCCTTGTACACCGCGTAGACGCAGTCATAGCCGTCCGCCGCGAACTGGTTGGGGATCTCGCCGTACTTCGCCCGGTACTTCTCCACCAGGTTGACCGTGAGCCCGTCCTGGGCGTCCGCGCTGAACGGCGTGAGCAGCATGACCCCCTCCGCCAGCGCCGGGTCGAAGCCCTCCAGCGTGAGGATGCCGTCCATGCCGTCGACGCCGAAGTATTTCGGTTGGTAGCCAATCGCGTCGGCTTGCCTGAATATGAGCGAGGCGGGGGTGTAGTACATCGGCAGGAAGATGAAGTCGGCGCCGTTGTTCCTCGCGTCCGCTATCTGCACGGAGAAGTCGGACTGGCTGTCTTCTGTAAACGTGGTGACCGACACGATATCGAGCCCCAGCTCGTTGGCCATGACCTCAAAGGTTTCGTATATGCCTTTTGAATAGACGTCATCGTTTTTGTAGATGACCGCGATCTTCTCACCCAGTTGCTTATTATATATGTACTGCGCGGAAGCCATGCCCTGGTTGGGGTCGGCGAAGCACATCTGGTAGATGTTGTCGTTGCCTTCCGTCACGGCAGTCGACGAAGCGGACGGCGTCAGCCCGAACAGGCGGTCCCTGTATGCGTCTGCGATGGTCGCCACGGCGGGCGTGCTGGTGACGGAGCTGAACGATATCTGGATGCCCCAGTCTTTAAGCGTGTTGTACGCGTTGACCGCTTTTTCGGCGTCGTGCTCGTCGTCTTGATAGTTGAGCTCGAACTGTATGCCGCCCAGGGCGTTGATCTCCTCGACAGCCAGCTCTGCGCCCTGTTTGACAGACATGCCGTATATCGCAGCGCCGCCTGTTAACGGACCGGTGCCGCCGATTTTATATGTCCCGGTTGGGAGCGAACTTGTAGCTGCGGCGGTGGTAGCCTCGGTTGCGGCAGTGGTCGCGGCGGCGGTGGTCGTAGCGGCGGCAGGTGTAGCTGCGGCTGGCGGCGGGGGTGGTGGCGGGGGTTGAGGGGCTTTCGCC
>WRLR01000149.1 GCA_009777515.1 Oscillospiraceae bacterium
GCCGTTGACCAACATGTATTCGTTGTCGATCTCCATGAGGATGAAGTTTTTCTCCATGCCAACTATGTACTCGCCGAGTATTTCGTTTAGGGTCGCCACTATTTCAAACTCCAGGGCGGCGCCCAGGAGCTCAAGGCCATCTGAATCGTCCGGATCGTTTAAATCGACTAAACCGCCGAGGCCTGCCATACCGCCAGGGCCTGGCATGCCGCCGGGGCCGCCGGCTGCCGCACCTCCGGGCCTTAGGGCTGCGATTGGCGTGCCTTCTGCGTTGAACCTTGCTATGGGGTCGCCCGCCGCCATCACTTCACGCAGGGTATAGTAGTAATTGGTGCTTTTATCCACGTTGGCGTCGATGAACGCGTTGCCGGTGATGATGTTCTTGCTGACGAGAACGGCTTCGCCGCCTGGCTCTTCGGAGCGGTACACGCGGTAGCCGATGACCTCGCGGCCAGCCGGTGGCGTCCATGTCAGCTTGACGCCGGTCTCTATGGGTTCGGCGGCCAGCGAGCGCGCCTGTGCGACGCGGGGCACGGCAGGTGTACGGGGGGTGGTGGACGCGGGCGTGGCGGCGGCTACTGTGACGGTGCATACGGGGTTAGTACCGCCGCTCATGGTGAATGTAATGGCATGTTCACCTGCCGCGAGGTTGTTCAGGTACGCGGCTTTAATAGTTACGGTGTTGCCGGAAACGGTGTAGTCTTGGCCGAGAGACAGTGCGACATCCCCGTTGCGGAGGCCGCGCAGGGTGTAGCCTGCGGGCGACAGGGTGAGCGCAATATCGGCGGCGCTGCGCCCGAGTGTGAAGTCTGTTTTGGAGGGGGATATGGATGCCGCGAGGAGGATTGGGCCTCCGCCTCCCCCGCCGCCACCGCCACCGCCACCACCGCCGGGGCTGCCGCCAGGGCCGGGGCCGGGGCTTGCGCCGCCGCCGATGCTGATGGTATACCGCATGGGCGCGGAGCTGCCGATGTTATTGGTGCTGTCTCTTCCCTGTGCTTCTACAATGAAGGTGTATTCTCCGGCCGCCGTCGGCGTGCCGGTTATTGCCGCTGTCGGGGTGCTGCCTGGGGTGACGCTGCCGAACGCCAGCCCGGGTGGCAGCGCCCCGCCACCGGCGATTAAGGAGAAAGTGGTGTCGTCGCTATAAAGGCTGCCGCTTATGGCAGAGAGCGTTTGTGAGTAGGTCGTGCCGACCGTGCCTGCGGGCAAGGGGCCTGCGGCAGGAGCTGTTATGTGGGGCGCCGCGCCGGACAGGCTGATTTGTGCGCCCGCGCCGCCCCCGCCCATACCGGCGGTGATGGACAGCACATCAGCGCTGCCCTGCGATATGTAAGCGCCGCTGGGTCCGCTACCGCCGCCGCCGACAAAGCTCCACGGGACGGGGCTAATTGGGGTGTCCTGCACAAGGCTCAGCGTTGACGCGGCGGATGCAGCCGGCGCATTGTTGACATAATCCAGTAATGCATTTTGGTTTTTGAAGATTACGCTTTTAGACGCGGGCAGTGAGAACGCGCTGCTGCCAAAGCCCTCGACATGCAAGGCAAGCTGGCTCATCATGAAACTGCCGTCGCCCAGCTCGACGTCGCTCTCGGCTTGCAAACCGACCGCGCTGCCGCTGCCGCCCCCTCCCCCGCTATTGGATAGGACGCGGACCTGGGCGGCGTGCGAGTCGCTGTCGATCGCAAGCTTATTTTGCGCCGCAGACACAATTCCAGGCGCGCCGTTGTTGCCGACGATTTCAATGATGGGGTCTTGGCCTATGCCGCTAAAATGGTAGATGCTGGCGTCTCCCGTACCTGCAAATGTGATGCCCGGGCCGCCAGTGGCGCCCGAAAACCCGCCAAAGCCGCCTTCGACAACATATGTGTTAGAGCCGAAAAGCGTAAACCTGACATCCACGTCAGTAGCTGTCGCGTAGATGCCGCTGCCGCTGCCGGCGCCGTGCGCGGCAAGACCGATGCCCCAGGTGGAATCGCCGAACCTGAGCGTGCTGCCGCTGAACATGATGCCGTGGCCGTCGCCGCCGGCTTGGATGTCGAAGCCTAAGTTTATGCCGCTAGCCAGCGTGAAGTCCTGGTTGGTATTGGGCATATATATGCCGTGCCCGCCCGTGATGCCGTTGCCGTTAGCGCCGCCGGTGATCTGCAGGTCCTCGCCGCTGTTATTTGTAATAATCGGGTTGCCGCCGGTCGCCAAAATGGTTATACCATTTCCGGTCGCGCCGCCGATTATGTCGGAGCTTGTATCCGTAAACCATATATTACCGGTCCCGTTATAATGGATACCGCTGCCGTTACCGGCGCCTTCAATTTTCAGAGTGTGTAAATCAACAAAGTCAAGGTTTTTATTGTTGCCGTCCGTGCCGTCAACCAATATACCGTGGCCGTTGCTGCCGGCGGCTGCGCGGGCGTTGAGCGCGTCATTAATGCCGCCGATACCGCTTATTGTGGTGGTACCCTGCGAGGACAGGATTCCCGCCAGCGCCCCTTCGGCGTTGACTTCCGCGCTGCCTATGGAGAGCGTCGGTGGATAGTTGGGGGCGGCGTCGATCAGCTCAATGCCGTAGCTGGCCCCCATGGCGTACAGGGCGCCGCTGTTTGCGACGTGCAGCCTGCCGTGCACCGTCAGAGCCGTGGAGCCAGGGGTCGCAGAGGTGTCTATGGTAAGCTCGAATCCGTTTAAGTCAAAAGTTATGTTGCCCGACCAGATAGAAAAATCGACGACGACAGGGCTTGCCTCCGTTATGTTGCTGAGCAGCCTGATCTCGTCGCCGTTGTTGGCTGCCGCTATAGCGGCGGGCAGCGTGCTGTGCGTGGCGCCGCTGGCGGGCGCGCCAAGCGTGACGGTCGCGGCGTTGGCGGCCAGCGGTAGGGCCATTATCATGCAGAACGCAATAGCTGTTATTATGAGGGTTTTTATAAAGATTTTAGTTACATTGGTTGGGTTGGTTGCGTTGGTTTCGTTGGTAAGGTTGGTTTCGTTGTTAAGGTTGGTTTTTATGCTTGTGTGAATTACTGCCATGTTTCCCCTCCTTCTATAATGCCAGTTCTTTCAGCGCGTAGTGCCGGACGATCCAAGGTTGGATTTTTTAAAGCATTAGTGTTCGCAGGTACAGGACACGCTCGTCGCCCCTACATGAATTCCAGTTCCTGCAGCGCGTAGTGCTGGATGAGCCCCCGCTGGTTCTCTACGCCCAGCTTCCGGTAGACGCTCCGAAATAGCCTCTTTGCTGCGTTTTTTTTCAGCCCCAATGTTTCCATTGTCCAAGGTTCGCTATAGCCTTCGTAAAGCCATTTGTACGCGGCCCGCTCATCGATGGACAGCGCAGCGAGCCTGCTGGACTTTTCGTTTTGCGATAAATTTTGATCGATGATCGGCGCCTTTGCGCCTTTTGCGTTGAATAAATTTAGTAAACGGGTCAAAAAAATCCCTCCCCCTTGTTATGGGTTGCCTTATTTTTAGTTTATTTTTTGAAATTATGCCATTAGTATGTTTTAGGGGTACCCCTGTTTTAAGGGGGTTGGCATACCCCTTAAATTGGGGGGATGCACGCCCCCCTATTTAAGGGGGCGGCCCCGTACATGCCGCACCAAGCCTGGCGAATACAGATATATAATGCATATAATGCAAATATAATGTAAAAATGGTATAATTGTTATGTGATCAATCAAAAACGAGCATCATGTGAATTAATGATTAATAATCAAAAAAGAAATATTTTATTTATTTGCTTTTGTTTTATGTGCGCCGCACTATTGGGCGGGTGCAGCCGGGGGACCGCTTACGACGGGGCGCCTGGCGAAGAAGAGCTATATAACAATGTAATATTTGCTCGTCGGATTTAAGCGGCTTTAGGGACTCCTTAGCTATGTAAGTGTGGAGAAACATCGAGATAGGCGGGGCGGAATATGAGCTTGTTCGAAATGATCAAAAAAGCTGTGAAGCCAGCCGGCAGAGCGGCTCTTGCCGAATCGGCGACGGGCGCGGAGGCTGCGGCGAATGCGGGCGCGAGTGCGGAGGTAACGGCGGCGGCGGCGGACGTGCGCGCAAGCGCGGAGATTATGGCGGCGGCGGGCACAAGCACAAGTACGGACGGGGCGACGGCATCGGCGGGCGCACATGCCAGCGCGGACGGGGCTTCGGAAGCAACAGTGGACACAAAGACAAACACGGACAGGGCTTTGGCAGTCGCGGGCGCTGCGCCAGGCAAATGCGTGAGCGCATTATCAAAAGCCCAGGCCGTTGCGCGGCTGTCCCCCAGGGAAGCTGAAGTTTTCGCGCACTGCTTGAAGGGCGCGAAAATGAAGGACATAGCCGATGCAATGCACATAAAAACATCCACCGTCAACAGCTATTGCAAGGAGGTTTACAAAAAGCTGGGCGTCAACAGCAAGACGCAGTTGATATTGCAATATTTTGAATACACGGAAAAATAAAATTAATTTGGATTATTAATATAGCCATTATGCTCAGAACATTTATTATTTCTATAATGCAATATATCACTTTTTTATGTATTACTTTAATATGTTGTTGCGTCACGCGCATGGGGGGACTGGACATATGGCGCCGATACCGCTGAATGGCAAAAACGTGCTTTACCGTATCCTGAACTCGCTGGGGAAGTTGTGGGGGTCGGGAAACAACTTGAGTTTTTCCTATATCCGGCCAAACAGGCTGGCATATATTTTACCGCTGTCCATTATCCTCACGCTGTGCGACCAACGCAACACATACATGACGCCCACGGAGGTGTTCCTCGGCTCGGACAAGTCCACCATCGCGTTCGCCGCGTACGCAGTGGGGACAATTTTTGTGCTGTTTTTCATTATGAAGCATTTGATCGGGGGCATCAAGAGCCTCGCCGCGATCGCCGCGATATCGTTCGCTGTCTGGATCGCTTTGCCGGACAGCGACATCAGGAACGCCGTCATGCTCGTTTTTCAATTCGCCATCGGGGGCAGCGCAATATACGCGACATATGCGCACGTGTTCGTTCTGAACAACTCCGAGCGGATGTTTTCCGTGCTGTTCGCCACGTTCAACTACGGGTTCTCCGTGTTCGCCCAGCAAAACGGCATAAACAATGTTTTTTTAGCGGTTATATACCCGGGCGCCCTCGTGCTCGTCCTGCTCGTGTGCGCGTGCATGTTCAAGGCCGTGGCATTTCCCGACACTTCGCCGGAGAAGTCCATCGAGCCGCCTAAAGGCATCTATATCGTCCTCCTGTGCCCTTTGGCTTTTTTCCTGCTCGACGTGTTCGGCGAGGCGATTGTGAACAGGGGGCCCGGCGACGCGTCCCTTCGCGGGACAGGCGCGATGCTGGCTGTGCTGATAGCGGTTATCGTCCACTTTGGGCTCCGGCGCGGCGTGTGGTTTTTGCTGAGCTTCTTTTTAATATTAGCGACGGTCGGCTTTATGCTGCTGGCCTTCCCCGTCAGCGCCCGCCTGAGCAGCGTCGGTAATTTTCTGTTTGGCATAGGCGACGGCTTTGGGAACATCCTCGTCTTCTATATAGTCGGGCTGTTGAAAAAGTACCGCAACGATAAGTTTTTTTGGAGGATCACGCTCGCCACTGTCTGCTCCATGCTGTTTGCCATAGTGGTACTGGACGTCACCGTCCGCCTTGCCGAGAATTATTTGGGCATTGTGGCTGTAGCTCTCGCCGTAACATGCCTGTTCCTCTTTCAGGCGCTCTCGCCAAAAATGCAGCGGTCGGTCTTCGGATCCGACTGGATTGACGATTTTGTGCGGCCTGACATGTCATACATTATCATGGAAAAATTTGATACGATGACCATGCTGGAGCCCGGCGCAGCAGGCGCGGATGATGCGGAAGGCGCGGCTGATGCGGATGCAGGCCGTTTCAAAGGCCTAAAGCTCTCCCCGCGCGAAGAGGAAGTCGCTATGCTGCTGCTGAGCGGCCTGTCCCTGCGCCAAATATCGGCGGAGATTGGCATCGCCGAGTCTACTGCCTATGGTTACAGCGGCACGCTGTATAAGAAGCTTGGGATAAACAGCAGGGCTGAACTGTTCGCGCGCTTCGGCGTGAGGGCAGTAGCGGTAGTCGGCGAAGCAATGGGCGGCGGGAACAGCGGAGACGGCGTGAACGGCGTGAACGGTGGGGACGACGGCAGCGACGAAAATTTTAGGGGCGAGGCGTTATAGTCGAAAGCGCAGGTCGCGTGATACGCGGAACGCAGGACACGGGGCGTGGTCGCGGTAAGCAGGAGGCGCCGTCCCCTACGAGTGCTGGGCGTAATAGTGGTCACGACGGTGCCACCACCAGCATGGCACGAAAGTATGACGGCGTGAACACTATCGCGGCGAAACGCGCCGTGCGGGCGCTTCGCGCCCGTAAGGTGAGGGGAACCGCGCTTCCCCAAACCAAACGTCAGCTTCGCTGCCGCCGGACTTTCATAATAGTGCATGTAATTTTGCAATTTCTTTTTTGGGCCATTCTTTGCCCATTTCAGCTTCTTCGACTGCCAACCCTAATCGGTCTTGTAATGCAATAGCTTGTTCCCAAGCCCATATGGCTTTTTCGTAATTTTTTGTTTCGGTATACATAAATGCCATATTATAGTAACTTGCGCCGCCCGCGCCTCTGTCAGGATTTTTTTCGATGGCTTCTAAAAAGTATGCTTCAGCCTCTTCGTATTTTTTTAGTAACCGAAGAATGTTTCCACATGTAAATAATAAGCCTGCATCCTCCGGGAATTTCAACAGACATTTTTTTGCTATCTCTAAGCCTTTTTCAAGATTTGCATCGGATGTACCGGAATATGCAGCGGCATAGGAATAAATAAGGTTACGCCAATTTTGTAAAATATCAGGATTGCTTTTTGTGGTTTCTTCATATTTATTTATGTTTTCTTGATTCCGCCCTAAGCTTGCTAATAATCCGATCAACTGTCCTTCGGAATATTCATTCCCCATTTCAATTGATCTTCTAAAACTATCTTCCGCTTTTTTGTTGAGTTTTTTTGCATGAAATTGATTTAGCGTACCATAAATACGGTAGTCATCAGCGTCCGCCATGTTTTCTGTAATAAGCATTTCATATTCTGCATCAGCTTTGTCGAAATACTGCTTGGTTCCACGATGCTCGTATAATGCAAACAGCCGCGCAGCTTTATTTTTATAACCTTGCATATCCGGTTGGAATAGCTCGTCAATACTTATTTCAAAATAATCAGCTATCGCAGGAATAAAATATAAATCAGGAGATGTTATATTATTTTCCCATTTGCTCACCGATTGGTAGGTTATCGAAAGATGCTCTGCAAGTTGTTCCTGTGTAACACCTTTTTCTGCCCGTAATTTTTTAATATTTCTGCCGATATTTAATGCCATATTTAATGCCATTATGACATCCTCCATTAAAAACTGTATTCAACTAATCGTAGTAATAATTATATATGATGAGGGATATTTTCCTATAACGGATATAGTTAAATAACTAACGTGACACGCGCATAAATAATATATGTTGATGATAAAAGCGCGACATGAATACCGGGCTTGATAAATCCACACAGGCTTGCCACACGCCCCACATTAGTATAGCATATAATATAAGAAATTATGAAAATCGCGGACGAACACTGTTCGTCCCTACATATTGTGGTGCATATAATTAATATTACTATATTTCGTATGCAACAATTGCTTAACGTTTCGATTACCAACTTTTACAATTACCTAATAGCATTTAATTATAATGGAGTTTTAAGAAGCTATAATGTCAAGAGGTAAATATGGTACTCTATGTGACAAGACACGGGGAGACGGACTACAACGTATTGGGCAGATACTGTGGATGCACGGACGCCGCGCTCAACGATACCGGTATAAAACAAGCCCATGATCTGGCGCGGCGCCTGCAGGGCATCACATTTGACGCAGTTGTGTCGTCCAGCATGCTTCGGGCGCGGCAAACGTCGGATATCGTTTGCGCGTCGTTGAATATGCGATATGCAACTTGCGGGCAGTTCGTCGAGCGGAATTTGGGCGTATATGAGGGCCTGACCAAGGACGAGGCGAAGGAGCGGTACCCCCGCCTCTGGGACAGGCACTGCACAAATAAAGCCGACGACGCGCCGGACGGCGGGGAAACGCTCAGGCAGGCATGCCGCAGGATTGACGAGGGCATAATGAAACTGCGCCGGGATTATGAAGGTAAAACTATCCTATTGGTATGCCATGGCTTTGTGTCGCGGGCGATAAACCGCTATTGCCGCGATCTTTCATTTGAGGAGATGGCAAGTTTTTCTTTGGGGAACTGCGAGGTCGTTAACTATGCGCTTGGGGCTATAATGTAGCGCCAACGCGATACGCATGCAATAATATAAAATTAAGAAAGGGCAGGACTTTGGCGCGGCATGGCAAAGCATGGTAAAGCATTGCAAAGCATGGCGGATTCAGGAAAACCATCGTCTTTCATCATCTTTATCATGCATCCATCATGGGCATTCGTGCCTGGCCGGGTCATGGTGTAATAAATAAATGCCGAACAATCTAATTTTATGTTCCACCGGTTGCTTTTTAGGCACAAGAAACAACTTCGATCATACGCTAATCGCGAAGCTGAGGCCCATGCTTTCATTTCATGGGTTTGAAATATTTATGTACAATATATACGCCGACAAGCCAGGTGAATATGGGCCAATCGCGGAAACCGTAATGAACGCCAAGGACGGCGGCTGCATATTTCATTCCATGCACATGAACAAAAGCATCGGCGAGCTGATAAGCCGCAACGAGGACGGCGACATCGAGCAGGCGTTCCGGTGTTATGAGTCCGACTGCCGGTATGCCGCGATGTACGGCGTCAAGCTGCTCGTGCTCCACCTTTGGGGCGGGCCCTGGTCGGACAAAAATATACATGTGAACATCGGGCAGTACCCGAAGCTAAAGAAAATCTCTGATAAATACGGCTTGAATCTGACGATTGAAAACATCGTATGCAATACGCAAAAGCCCCTCGACCATATGAAAAAACTGTGGGAACTGTATCCAGGCGATATAAAATTTACGATTGATGTAAGGCAGTCGGAATTCCATAAGTCGCTGGTCGAGACGTGCGAGAGCGCGTTTTTATGGGAGAACGACCTTGTATCACATTTTCATTTTTCGAACTACAGCGGCGGGCATATGGACTGGGACAGGCTGCGGCATCACACCCCCCTGGGCCAAGGCGACGTGGACTACGATTATTTGTTTGCGTTTTTAAAGTCCATCAATTACAGCGGCTCGATCACATATGAGAGCAGTTTTACGCATGAAAGCGATGGTTTGATGGCTAAGCTTTGCGATTCATATGAATTTATCGCAAAAGGCATCAACGCCTAACGCACCGACGCGCATGCGGCGGCACACGCCGACGCACATACAGCGGTACATGCCGATATGCATGCGTCGGCACGCGCCGACGCACATACGGCGACACGCGCCGCCCCCTGTACCGCCCCATTTACGCTGCGCGTTCCGCCTCTAGCGCCGCCACACGTTCCACCTACCATGCAGCCCCTATACCGCCCCCCGTGACAGCTACAGACAGCTACAGACAGCTACACGGCATCTGGATTGGATTCACATTTTAGCGGATGGATTATTTATAATTTAGCGGATAGATCATTCACATTTTAGCGGATATGTTGCTCATAATTTAGCGGTTGAAATATGTACATTTTAGCGGATGTCATGGTAATATTGTA